>PDQK01000003.1 GCA_002746685.1 Desulfobulbus propionicus
CTGACCAATCACTCACGATTGGACTTATACTTCAAAAAAAATTGCAAAACCAATTTCTCATTGGCCCGCTCTCTATACTGTTCAGTTGTCAAAGATCAAAGCCATGTTGCCATGGCTTCTGGCTGTTAGGCCAGTGTATTATCAGGCAGTGTAACTGCCCTGTCACTTTGCTTTGTTGCTCAGCGACGGAGAGCTAATTTAGCTTAGCTTGACTTTCTTGTCAACTTTTTTTTGAATTATTATTTCAAAAAATTGAGTTGCTTTCTGCTTAATCCTGGTTGTAGACACTTTCTTTGTCTGACCATTGTTGAAGCAGTGGGGCGGGAAAATACAGTATCTTTTTGGTTACGTCAACAAGTTTTTTTTTGTTATTTTTTATGAAGAGGTAACTTTCTTTATCTTGTTGAAAATATGTATTTGTTTTAGCCCCTGGTGCCGTTTTGGGATACTTTTTCCCTCAGCAACGGAGCGGGAACCTACACGACTCTTGGTGTGTTGTCAAAGTTTTTTTATCTTTTTCTGTATAAGCGATATCCCATTTCCAAAACGGTAAAACCACTGGTAACAGCACTATATATAGTCTCCTTGTCGACTTGACAAAAAGTGACCTGATGTATCTATATACGTCTATAACACAACATTTAATTTTATTTAATACGCGTCTATAATGAATGATAAACAACTCCTTTTATCCCAGATACCTAATATGCAAGACTGTCTTGCAGCATTGAGCAGCAATTCATTCACTGCTTCTGTCCCCAGGGCACGAGTTAAGCGACTTACCCGACAGTTTTTGGATAGGCTACGTGAGCAAATTCTTGATGGACAGGATTTCGGCATAACACCGCTAAACCTGGAAAATATTCTCAGTCCATTGTCTTTGTTTATTGTAACTCGCCATCGAGCTCATTTCAGGCGGGTTATAAATGGTACCGGGGTAATAATTCATACGAATCTCGGTCGTTCGTTGCTTTCAGTTGATGCAATGCAATCCATTTACCTTGCAGGGCATAAGTATAGTAACCTGGAGTTTTCTCTAGGAAACGGGAAGAGAGGCAGCCGATACAGTCACATTGAAGAGCTGCTTTGTGAACTGACAGGTGCTGAAGCAGGGCTGGTAGTGAACAACAATGCTGCAGCAGTGCTCATTGTACTTGATACCTTGGCAAAGGGTAAAGAGGCTATTGTTTCCCGGGGACAGTTGGTTGAAATTGGTGGCTCGTTTAGAATTCCCGATGTTATGGCTCGCAGCGGTGCCAAGCTTGTTGAGGTCGGCGCGACGAATAGAACCCATTTAAAAGATTATGAAAACGCTCTAAACGAACAGACTGGTTTATTGCTCAAAGTACATTGCAGTAATTACAGGATCATTGGCTTTACCAGCGAGGTGAGCAATGAAGAGTTGGTTCGTCTTGGGAGAGCACATACTCTTCCGGTTGTGGAGGATTTGGGCTCTGGCTCCTTTATAGATCTTTCCCGCTTTGGTCTTGAAAAAGAACCAACCGTACAGGAGGTCGTTCAATCCGGAGTAGATATTGTAACGTTCAGCGGTGATAAGCTGCTTGGAGGCCCTCAAGCTGGGATTATTCTTGGCAGGAAAGAGTACATAGATAAAATTAAGAAAAACCCTCTTAACCGTGCGCTGCGGATAGATAAGTTTACCCTGTCGGGATTGGAATCTACTTTACGCAGTTATTTGGATATTGATAAAGCTGTCCAGGAGATTCCAACCTTAAAGATGATTGCAGAGCCCGTTGCTGAGGTGGGTAAAAGGGCTGAAGCCTTTTGTCTGATGGCAAAAGAGCAGCAATTGGATTGTGAGGTTAGCGTTATTGATGTCAATTCCAGAGTTGGCGGCGGGGCTATGCCTGAACAAAATCTTCCTAGCAAAGCCGTTGCAGTGAAAAGCCAGGGGTGCACTATTCATGATCTTGAAGTACGGTTACGTGATCAAGAGTTACCCGTAATTGGGCGGGTGGAAAACGATCACCTGCTCTTTGATATGCGAACTGTTACAGAAGAGGAGGTGGCTTTGATTGTTGCAAGTTTACATGCTGCTTTACAGGAAAAGGGTGTGTCGTGAGGAGTGTTTTTCAACGTTACAGTGACGAACAATATCTTAGAGTTGATGACTTTGTTATTTTAAAACCTTCCTTTATTGGGCTGGTAGAAGAACTTTTGCCTGTCCCTGCTCAGGTGAGCTTTTTGTTACCAGCACAGAGCAATGGATTAGAAGCTGAGAAACCTGGGGAAAGGGAACACTTTGATCAGGTGTTGGCAGAATGCATGCCTGAAGTACGTGGTGACACCCTTGTTATCCCATTGAAAAGTAGTGATGAAGTGAGCGTTGGAGTAATCGCGCAAGGTATAGATCCTGCTCTGCTGCGAAAAATGGGAACAGCCTTCCTTGGCGAGTTGCAAGAACAGTTGCAGCACCGATTAACTCAGGTTCGGCTATGCTACATAAGTCCAAAGAGCGGGATGTATAACAAGCGGGCCGCCAAACTTGTTTGTCAGTACTCCGAGGGGGTATCGGCAACCTTTATGTTTTTTTCCGTCAGCATACCAAGCAGGACAGGTTCTGTTACCATCAACTATTACCAGCACATCTGTCATCTCCTCCAGGCGATTTGCCCTGGGTATCTCTTTTCCTTTGATGTCTCGGTTTTTGGGGTGTTGCTCCCTGCTGGTACTGTTGCAGACAATCGTCATATGATCTCCTTTGTGCAGGGACAATTAAAACGGGATGGGATTCGTCAGGTGCAGGTTGGATATGCGACTGATGCACTGAGCCCGGAATTAATTGAGCAGGCCTGGGAGGGGTTACTGGTTGCCGAAAAGAGAGGCCCTTTTGGCATTTGTGATGCTGTTGATCAGGCCAGGTCTCCCTTTCAGTTCCCGTCCGAGGCCACAATGGCTGAACTGAGTACTCTGTGGTTCAGACAAACGGAGTTTGGTGTTGGGGTTGTTCAATGGGAAAGCCATGACACCGCAACTTCCAGACAAACTGAGCTGAGTGCTTTGTTGGGCAAAAGGGCACAACTTGTTGCCATTGAACAGGAATACGCTTTTGTGTTTTTTCCAGAAATTCAGGATACTCAGCTTCAGGATTTTGCCACTGCATTACATCCCCAGAGGAAAGCAATTCATGATTTAGGGGTAATTGGGATCGGGCTGGCAGCTTGGCCGCTGCTCAAGTTTTCGAAAAAGCAGACAGTTGCGCATTGTTTTAAGGCATTACGCCACTGCTCTTTTTTAGAGCCCGGCAGCTCGGTGGTGTGCGATTTTGTCAGTTTCAATATCAGTGGAGACTACTTTTTTGACCAAGGTGATTTTTATGCAGCAGCCAGAGAGTATCGGTTGGGGTTACAACTGCAACCTGATGATGTGAACCTGCTCAACAGTCTGGGAGTTACTTTGGTAGAGTTTAATCAATATACTCGGGCTATTTCCTGTTTCAAAAGGGTGCTGGAAGCGCAGCCAGATGATTATATGGCTCTTGTCAACCTGGGACGAGCTCAGCTTGAACTAAACCAAAAACAGGAATCCATGGCAACCCTTGAGCGTGCCAGAAAAGTCATCCCAGACGGGGTAAAAGGGGGCAGTGAGTTGTTTTTACCTTTGGGACGCTTATACACAGAGTTTGGGCAAACTTCCAGGGCTATCGAGGTGCTGTTACAATGGGCTGAAATGGTGGATGCCCACAAGGAGTATCTGCTTTTTCGCCTGTTAAGTAAGAATCACTTTCTTGCAGGGAATTATCCAGAAGCAATTAGCGCTGCTCAGCAGGCGTTGCATGTATATCCCCGAGATAACAGTAGCTTAAGCTTGCTTGGGGTTTTATATATTTTACAAGGGCAGGGGGATGATATTGGTTTGCGACTTTGTGCAGAGGCCATTGAACTTGATGCAGTAAATCCTGAAAATTACTACCGGCAGGCTTTTGGGTATTTTTTGGTGCAACAGTTTGAGCAGGCGCTTGACTCGGCTCAAATGTGTTTGAAACTTAAAAAAGGCCATATTGACTGTGGGATCCTTGTCGCGAAGTTGTATATACAACAGGGGGAAAAGGGCAAAGCCAGAAGAAGGTTGCAGAGCATGAATAAAAGATCCACCCTTTCCCAAGCTCAGAAAAAAGCGATTAGAAGTACCCTGAAGGGTTTGGAGAGAAAGGGATAACTCTGGCGGGAAAGAGGAAAAGGCAGGTTTTATTGCCGAGAAATTATGGATTTTTTTTTTTGTGTGATACCATACTAGCGAATCTGAAAATTGGTAACTGATCACGGGCACTTCATCGTTGCACAATTCTGTTGCACCTGTGACCAGTTACACGTCAGAAGGTGAGAATACCGCTGAAGTACAGACCCCGTGATTGGTTACGAAAATTGAACAAAAATGGCTGAAGCCTGTATCAAGGAGTTATCATGGCCCAGATAGATGCATTTTTTAAATTGATGAATGATGAAGGCGCGTCGGATTTGCATGTTATGGCTGGCCAGCAACCTGTTTTGCGCATCCGCGGTGATATGGAGCGGGTGAAATTCAAGGTGCTGGATAATGAAACCCTTAAGGCTATGTTGTATGAGATTTGCCCGGAAGACAAGATCAAGATCTTTGAAGAAACCGGGGATATGGACTTTGGTTATGAAATTCCTGGTCTTGCACGCTACAGGTGCAACTTTTTTAACCAGAAGTACGGTATTGGAGCAGTTTTTCGTGAGATTCCCTCCGAGATTTTGACTGTTGAGCAGTTGGGACTGCCAAAGGTCATCACCAAGCTGGCATCGCTGCCCAAGGGGCTAGTCCTGGTAACCGGACCAACCGGTTCTGGTAAATCAACCACTCTGGCTGCCATTATTGATGAGTGTAACAAAACCAGGAAAGATCACATCCTCACCATTGAAGACCCCATCGAATTTGTGCATAAATCACAACAATGTATAATTAACCATCGTGAGGTGGGAACCCATACAAAGTCTTTTACTGCTGCACTAAGAGGGGCATTACGTGAAGACCCTGATATTATTTTGGTGGGTGAATTGCGTGACCTGGAAACCATCACCTTGGCCATGGAAGCGTCGATGACCGGTCACCTGGTTTTTGGTACCCTGCACACCTTAAATGCTATGAAAACTGTGGATCGTGTGGTGGAGGTGTTTCCGGCGAATCAGCAGGGCCAGGTCCGCTCCACTCTTGCTGATGCGTTGAAAGCTGTTGTTTCACAGACCTTATTTAAACGGATTGATATAAAGGGCAGGGTGGCAGCACAGGAAATTCTTATCTGTACTCCAGCTGTACGGAATCTCATCCGTGAAGCAAAGACCTATCAGATCCCTTCCATCATGCAGACGGGGAAAAAGTACGGTATGCAGACCCTTGATGATGCGATCATGGATTTATTGCAGCGTAAGAAAATCAGCGCAGATGATGCCTACACAAACTGTTATGAAAAGCAGAAGTTTGTTAAGTTTCTCCGCAAGCCGCCGGTTGATTTTACGGATGTGTAAACTATGCCGGGGCGTTTAACTGCGAGCTGTTTTTTTGAATGCAATCGGCCAGAAGTTTTTTCTGGACTTGGGTGAGGTTGAGAAATCGTGCTCCCTTGCTCAGAACAGGGGGGGCATCAGGATATTTTTCGTTTGTTTTCTCATAGGTTGAGATTATCTCTACTGGTAGCTGCTCAATAACAGTGCCATTGTTGCAGTTATAAATATCCACCCTGAGTGCTTGCTTGGAACTCAGGCACGAACTCAGGTTGTCAAAACAGATCCCACCGTGGCTGATATTTTTAATCCTGGCAAATTGAGGCGGCGGGCCAGGCAGCCTGAGAAGTAAAAAGCCAGGCAGCCTATATCGTATGTGTTGCCTGGTCTCCGCAGCAAAAGTACACAACCCAAAGGTTGTTAATCGTTGTCCACAATCCTTACATACTGCCGGCGTGGCAAGCGCTGTCCCTTCAACCCAGGATCGTTTCTCCCTGGTTTTCATCTTCGTGCTGCCGCAGGCAGGACATTTTTTCCCCAGACAGATCATTTCACTGTACTCCATAAATAATGATGTTTGGGTAGAGACCCAAAACAGTATTGCAAACCGTCATTTTTTTCAAGAAGATTACTCCATTTTGGCTTTTATCTTGATGTCTCAGAAAAGGTAATTGTCGATGGCGTTGTAAAGGTGCTGAGGTGCAAACCTTTTTCGCCGATAATACAGGTGATGGTGCCATGGGTTGCAGTGGTAAGTACAGGAATATTGAGTTGCTTCCAGCGGTTCAATAACGTGGGGTGTGGGTGTTTTCCCTGATGGCTGCTCCCTGCTGAGACAAGAATGATTTGAGGCGACACTCCCTGGACAAATTCGTCATGGCTTGAGGTGATGCTCCCATGATGGGCAGCCTCAAGAATATGTACCGACAGGTCTGGATACTGCTTGAGGAGGACCGACTCAGATTCTCTGGGTATATCGCCGGGTAAAAGGATTGAAAATGGTCCCTGGGTAAAAAGGGCAACCAGGCTGACAGCGTTGGATGAGTATGGGTAGTCTTTTTTGAGCAGGCCCGGCATTCCTAAACATTTGAGCGTATAGGCCTGGCTTAAAGAGAAACGTTCTTCTGCTCCAGCATTTTTCACCTTAACGCCATGTTGAACAGCCTGATTGAGCATGTCCTGGTATGTGCTGTTTTCCTTTGTCTGACCATTGACATACAGCGTTTGGGGATGAAATTGCTCAAGTATAAAAGGAATACCATTGTAATGGTCACTGTCCGGGTGTGAGACGACAACACTATCCAGACGCCATATCCTTTTTTTGCGCAGGAATGGTGCAATAACACTCCTGCCAACATCAAAACGACTTGAAGAGGGGCCACCACCATCTATAAGAATGTTTTTTCCATCGATCAGGCGCAGTACGGTTGCGTTTCCCTGGCCTACATCGAGAAAATCTATGGTGGTCACCTTTCTGGTGCTCAAATGTAACAGGTTGCTGGTGTACGACAAAACAACAGCGCTGATGCAGCATAAGCACATTGCAGTGGATGGTTTTTTCCACCCAACAGGTGGGTGGGAAAGGAGTAAGAGCCCAAGATAAAAAAGGAGTATTTCGTACCAGGTTGGTACCACACCCCAAACGTTGGCAAAAGGAAGCTGTGCTGCAAAGCTGATAAAGGAGGATGTCAGGACTATTCCATATTTACCTATGTTGAGGAGGAGTACAGCTATGTCTGGTGCGATATGGATAAAGGGCAGTGATACCAGGCCAAAAGGGAGCGCCCAGAAGCAGAGCAGCGGTTCCACCACCACGTTGGTTAAAGGGCCAATCAGGGAGAATCGATTGAAGTGATGCAACATAACAGGCAGGGTGCCAATGGTTGCAGCACAGGAAACCAGAAAGAAGCTCAGTGTCAGTTTTGCGACCCAGTATGCTCGTTGAACGATTTTTTGTTCAGCGCTCTCCGGGGTGTTTAATCCAGGCAAAAGTGGCAGGAGCCGTACAATGGAGAGAACCGCTGCAAACGAGAGCTGAAATGAGGCGGTAAATAATGCCGTAGGAGAAAAGAGAAGCATAAACAGGGCTGCGGCTGCTATGACATGAAGCACATTCTTTTGCCGCCTGATAAGCAGGGCATATATCCCTATCCCTGCCATG
The DNA here is from genome assembly GCA_002746685.1 of Desulfobulbus propionicus. Taxonomy (GTDB): domain Bacteria; phylum Desulfobacterota; class Desulfobulbia; order Desulfobulbales; family Desulfobulbaceae; genus Desulfogranum; species Desulfogranum propionicus_C. The sequence goes on from PDQK01000003.1 coordinate 7,645, forward strand.
ATCAGTGCCCGTATCACTGGAAGGTTCGCCCCTGCTATAAAACAATATCCAATGAGCAGTGGCGCGGTAAGGAGCGCAGCAAGGGTGGGTACATGGCAATGAAGGAGCAGCCATTGGGAACGTTGCGCCATGAAGATGAACAGAAAAATGCCCATCCCACTCAGCAGTCCTAAGTGTAACCCGGAAATGGCCAGCAGGTGGAAGGCGCCTGCTTTTTTGTAGTGCTCCAGGGTTTCAGGTGCAATAGCACCACGGTGACCAACGAGCAGGGCCTGATAGAGGCCCGCCACATTCTTGTCCAGGTGGTGGCGTAGAAAATGGATGATCTGCTGCCGCTGATATTCAGGATTCCACCATTGTTTTTGTTGCAGGTCAGGATGCGCAAGAGGCAACAACTTGTGCTTTGAGTCAATCCAGCCGGTAAGGTGAACACCTTGCTGTGCCAAATAACGTGTATAATCAAAACTGCCAGGCGTTTGATAATTACGCACTGGTGCTATCTTTGCAGCAGCTATGACGTGCATCCCCGGCCATAAAGCCTCGCTTACATCATCACGGAGCGAAAGGCGAATTTTCCCGTGGGTTTGGAGAAATCTGGTTTCCTGTCCTGGGTGACCATGGATGAGCAGTTCCTCTATGTCAAGCACAAATCTGCTTTTCTTTCCATTAAACGTCACTATTGATGCCACCGTGCCTACCACGCTCACCTGTTGTCGATCCTTGATAAGGTTGGCGATATGATGCTTATGTTGTGGTGGTGTCAGGTCAAGTGCTGTAAGCGTGAGACCAAGGTAACAGAAAAATGCTAAACAGATAAAAGGTTTGTATCGTTTGGAAATGGCAACATAGGAAATGATGAACAGGGGAAAAGGAAGAAATAGCCAGTAGTTCAGCAGCGTGCCGGCTGGATGGAGCAGATAGCATACGGTTGAACCGCTAATGTAGGCAACCGTGGCACAGGGAAGGAGGTTGTCTGTTACACATGTTAAAAGAGTACGGAAGAGCACCTGATTTTACATGATGTGTTGGATAAGCTCGAGGTGTCGTGCAACAACGCCCTGACTTTTTTGAACCCATTTTTTTGCCTTGGTACCAGCTTGTTCTCTCCTTGCAGCATCGGAAAGCAGGGCATAGACGATATCATACATCTGCTTTGCAGAATGGATTTGGAAAGCGCCCTCTGCTTTGGTCAGTTCCTCGGCAATCTCACTGAAATCTTCCATATGGGGGCCAAAGAGTACCGGTACCCCAAAGGCAGCTGGCTCCACCGGATTGTGGCCACCTTGAGCGACCATGCTTCCACCGATAAAGGCTATGTCTCCCATTGCATATAAACGTGAGAGTTCTCCCAAGGTGTCCAGGATAAGGACGTCACATGTCGCTCCAGGGCTCATGGTGCTTTTTGCACAGCTTTTGTGCTGGTAGTTCCCTGCAAGCAGGAGGAGTTCCTTGCCTCTGTGGATATCACGTGGCGCAATGATGAGGAGTGCATCAGGAATACGTTGTTTGAGTGCAGCATAGGCTTCAAGAATACTGACTTCTTCACCATCATGGGTTGAACCACAAATCCAAACAGGTTGGTGGGGGAGAATATTGTAAGCTGCCCTTAGTGCTGATCTGGTTGATGGTGTTTTTGGGGAAAGGATGAGGGCATCCAACTTGAGGTTACCCAAGGTCAATACTTTGTCGGCCTGGATACCCAGAGAAAGCATATGTTCCCGATCGTCTGCTGTTTGCATGGATAAGGCGGTGAAGCTGTTAAACAGTGGCGTAAAGAACCATCTGAAGCGGGAATAGTTTGTAAAGGAGGCCGCTGAAAAACGTCCATTAACTAACAGGGCAGGGATGTTATAGCGTTTAAGTAAAAAAAGCCAGTTGGGCCAGAAATCCGTTTCCACCAGAATGAAAAAATCAGGCTGTAATGTTTGTATGTATCTTTTCACTGAAAAGTAGCTGTCCAGTGGAGCAGCAATAATATGATCTACACTAGCGGATCCACGCTCATGGGCAATACTCTGTCCTGAAGATGTGGTTACAGACAGGATTATTCTAGCATGTGGGTATTGGGCGCGGATTCCCTTGAGCAAAGGAAGCGAGGAGGTGACCTCGCCGACAGAAAGAGCGTGTATCCAGATTGTTGTTTCCCGGTGGGCCCCTTTTTTTGGTATTGCGGGAAGACCAAAACCAAGCCGCCGGAAAATTCGAGATCGGTATTTTTCTTTTATTAGGACGACACTCACCAGTGCTGGTGCAAGAAGGATAACCCCACAAATGAAGAGGAGGTTGTAGAGAACAAGAAAGACGGCAATCTGCATGCGTATGTTGAGCTTAATGTTGGACCAGGTGATAACGGATACGTTGGAGTTAGAAGCCCATATTACTGTATGGGCAAGGGAAAGGCACGAGGTATATGTACTTTTGGTATCTGGTTTTGTTCTCTTTTTGAACTATATTTAAGAATAAAATATGTATTTTCTTTGTTTTTAAAGAATTATATTCTTGACTGAGGGCTATTTATGTGTACAATATCCAAAATAATGGATTATGTAAGCGAACCGACCCAAAACTGATGATACTGTCTCAATGATCGATGAAACAAGCCTGAAAATACTGAAAATCCTTCAGGAGAAAGCGCGAATTCCCAATGTCGAGGTTGCCCGCAAGATGGAGATGGCACCTTCTGCTGTCCTTGAGCGAATTCGCAAAATGGAGCGTCAGGGGATTATAGATGGGTATGAGGTGCGGCTGAATCCTGAACGATTTAAACGCAGCCAGATTGCCTTTATCAAAGTCCAGTTCAATGCAGAGGCACCGGATGCCGGTGAGCAGTTTGCTGCCCTGCCTGAGGTGCAGGAAGTGCACTATGTGGCTGGAGATGACGGCTACTTGCTCAAACTGCGCATCGCAGACAGTGTAGAGCTTGGAAAGGTGCTACGGGAGAAAATTGCACCCATGGAAGGGGTTGTTGCAACACACACAGCCACTGTTTTGAAAACATACAAGGAAACCGCTAAATTACCACTTATAGAAGAACATAACTAAGAGCAAAAGAATGCCACTTTCACAAGACTATAAACACCGGTTGTATCCCCATTTGCCCACTATCATTGAACATTACCAGACCCCGTTTCATATATACGATGAACAGGGGATACGAGAAACAGGAGCCGTGCTCAAAGAAGCATTCAGTGGAATTGATGCATTTCGGGAATATTACGCGGTAAAGGCGCTCCCCAACCCACAGATTCTCCGTATTATGCAGGATATGGGCTTTGGTTTTGATTGCAGTTCCACAACAGAGTTGATGATAAGCCGTGAGATCGGAGCTCGAGGTGAAGACATCATGTTCACCTCCAATAATACCAGTGATGATGAGTTTGCGCTTGCAGCAGCTGATGGCGGTTGCATTCTGAATCTGGATGATATCACTTTGGTTGACAAGGCTGAGGTCATGCCGGAATTGATCTGCTTTCGCTACAATCCCGGGGGCCGTCGTTCAGGCAACGATATCATCGGTAACCCTGTTGAGTCCAAGTATGGGGTCAGTCACGACCAGATTGTCGATGCGTATCGAAAAGCAAAAGCTAAGGGCGCAAAACGTTTTGGCATTCACACCATGCTTGCCTCAAACGAGCTCTACCATGGGTACATGGTCCAGACTGCTGAAATGCTGCTGGACCTCATTGCTGAAATTAACCAGGAGCTGGACATCACCTTTGAGTTCATCAATATTGGTGGTGGATTGGGGATTCCATATAAACCAGAGGATACCCCCCTTGATCTCAAAGCCATGGGCGAGGGGATTACAGCCCTCTTTACTTCCTTTAAAGAGCAGCATGGCTACGCACCTGCACTCTATATGGAAAGTGGCAGGTATATGACTGGCCCACACGGAGCGCTGGTAACGCAGGCCATCAATCGCAAGGAAATTTACCGAACCTATGTGGGGGTTGATGCCTGCATGAGTGCGCTTATGCGCCCGGCCATGTATGGAGCCTATCACCATATTGAGGTGCTGGGCAAAGAAGAGGGGGAAACCGAAGTGGTGGATGTGGTTGGTTCCCTGTGTGAAAATAATGACAAGTTCGCCATTCAGCGAACCTTACCAACCGTAACTGATGGTGATGTACTGATCATCCACGATACCGGAGCCCACGGACAAGCCATGGGGTTTAATTATAATGGGAAGCTGCGGCCTAAGGAGCTGTTACTGAAAGATGATGGATCAGTGGAATTAATCCGGCGGGAAGAAAAGCCAGAGGATTATTTTGCAACGCTACGCTTTGATCCAGACCACCTGCGCTTGTAGTCAGAAGGGTATATGAACCTGTTGATCTTTGAAGAATGTGAGTTGGAAGGGAGGCGGCTCACGCTCACTCACCGACGGGCAGACCATCTGCAAAAGGTGCTTAAAGTAGCTGTTGGGGATACGGTTAGGGTAGGGCAAGTGAACGGTCCCCTTGGAAGTGGGGTGGTTACTGCCACCTGGAACAATCAGATAGAGCTGGAGGTAGCCCTTGGGGAAAAGCCCCAGTGTGCTCTCTACGTTGAGCTGGTTCTCGCCTTACCCAGGCCGATTATGCTCCAGCGTATTCTGAAGCAGGCTACCGTATTGGGGGTGCGCAGGTTTTATCTGATTCGTTCCCGCAGGGTGGAGAAATCTTTTTTCCAGAGCCCGGTACTGGCCCCTGAAAAAATTCATGAGCTCCTTGTAGAAGGAATGGAGCAGGGTGGAGACACTCATCTGCCGCAGGTGAGTATTCATAAGCAGTTCAAACCCTTTGCCCAAGAGGTTTTACCCCAAATTGATGGCACCAAAATTATTGCTCACCCGAGGGTGACAACATCACTTGGGGCCCTTGATGCTCCCTCACCACAGCGTAATACCATTATTTTGGCAGTAGGGCCTGAAGGTGGATGGAATGATTTTGAACTGGATATGTTCAGCGAGCAACAGTTTGTTCCCTTCACCATGGGGAGCCGTATCCTTCATGTGGATACTGCCGTTGTCGCCCTTTTGGCACAGTTGCAGCTGCTTTACGATTTGCGCAGTCGCTGACGCAGCTTGGCTGTCAGTAAAGTAAACTCAGGTAGATTAAGGAGCTGGAGTAATAGCCCATAGGTAACCCCGCCGAGTCCCACCAACAGCAAGACACACAAACCTTGCTCAATGATGGAGCCCATCAGCCAGGTCTCAACACTGTTTTTGCCACACCACACCACAACGCCCATGATGCAGGTTGCCAGGATAATTTTTGCTACCCCTTTACCCAGGTAACTCAACGGCAAGCCTTTCAGCTTGCGCAAGATAATAATCCCCAGAAAACAGAAATTGCATGCCATGGCGCATGAAGTGGAAAAGGCGATCCCTTTATGCTGGAGATGGTTAATCACCAGGGTGATTATAATAAGGTTGGCTCCAACCCCGATAAAACTGCCGATGACCGGAAATCTGGTGTTGCCAATGGCATAAAATACCGGAACCATAATTTTAATGGCAGAGTACGCAAATAATCCAAGCGCGTAAAACTGGAGCGCTTCAGCTGTTCGTAAGGTGTCAAAACCTGTGAATGCACCATGTTCAAATATAAGTCTGATTATGGGCTCTGCTAACACGATAAGTCCTGCTGTGGCAGGGATGGAGAGGCTGAAAACCAGTACCAGTGAGGAAACAAACGACTCTCTGAGTGCATCCAGGTCCTTTTCGGCAGCATGCTTGGCCATAACCGGCATGGCCGCAATGGAGATGGCCACTCCAAAAATACCTATGGGCAGCTGGACCAGCCTGAATGCATAATTGAGCCATGAAACCGAGCCCTCAGCGCAACTGGCCGCAAAGTTGGTGTTTATAAAGATATTGAGCTGGGTAGCAGAAAGCCCGATGGTGGCAGGAAGCATCAGCAGCAAAATACGCTTCAATCCAGGATCCTTAAGATGCAATCTGGGAGTAAATTTGAACCCTGTTGCAAAAAGTGTAGGAAGCTGCATCACCAGTTGTAACAACCCACCAATCAGCGTCCCCCAAGCCATCCCGGCAATGGCAGGCTGTCCGAATTTTGGAAACAACAATGCCAGTGACACCCCGCCCACAATTGAGCCCAGATTAAAAAAGCTTGAAGCCATGGCTGGTACAAAAAAACGTCCCTTGGTGTTGAGCATCCCCATTACCACTGCAGAAAGTGATACGAAGACCAAAAAAGGGAACATGATTTTGGTCAGTTTGGTGGTGAGTTCAGCCTTGCCTGCAACCATGTCAAAGTCTGGAGCCAGCAAAAGAACAATGGTATCGGCAAAATACACGCCTGCAAGGGTAATCACACTTAAGAGCAGGACAAAAAAGAGCAGCACTGTTGAGGCCAGTTCCCAGGTCGCCTTACTGCCCTTGTTGGTGTCGTAATCGGTAAATACGGTGACAAAGGCAGCGGATAGCGCTCCCTCCCCAAACAAGTCTCTGAGTAAATTAGGAATCCGGAAAGCGACGACAAAGGCATCATAGGCATATCCGGCGCCAAAAAGGCCAGCAAAAAGTTGTTCCCGAATCAGCCCCAACACGCGACTGCACATGACAGCAGCACTGACCGCACCGGCTGATCTTGCAATCTTTTTTGTGGAGCTGCTCGGTGTCCTTGAATTTGGGTTACCCATGGCTGTATAAGTGAGTGGTTGTTATCGCTTGACTTTGGAGAGTTTATTTGAATATATAAGGAACTGATTTTTGGAGTAGATGGTTACCATTGTTAGTCGGAAAGAGGAAGTTTTTTCCTTTATTCCGGGATAATGATAGATAAACCTCAATATTTTAACTTTATACCCGTTTCACCGGAGGAATCCATGCAAGACGTTCAACAAATCAGGAATACAGTCATTTTAGGACATGGCAATAGCGGTAAATCTACGCTTGCGGAGGCTTTGCTGTTTACTGCAGGTTCGGTGAAGCGGCTGGGTAAGGTGGATGATGGAACAGCTTCCATGGATTTTGAAGCTGAGGAAACCAAGCGTCAGGTCTCCATGTCCACAGCGTTTAATACTTTTCAGTGGAACAAAACCGAGGTCTTTTTAGGCGATACCCCTGGTGATGATAACTTTGTTAACGAGACCAGGTTTGCCATGCAGGTTGCTGACAGTGCCATCTTAACCGTTGGCGCAGTGCTCAGCGTGCGGCCACAGACAGAAAAATTTGTCGATATGGTGCAGGAGAACAACCTGCCTTGCTTAATTTGTATCACCAAGATGGACCGTGAGCGAGCCAACTTTTCCAAGACTGTTGACGATATTCGCGAAGCATTCAGTATCAATCCTGTCGTGCTTTATCTGCCCATCGGAGCTGAGGATGATTTTAAAGGGGTTGTTGATATTGTTGCCAACAAGGCCCTGCTCTTTGACGATAAAGGCGGCGTTACTGAAGGCGATGTTCCTGGTGATATGGAAGATGAGGTTGCTGATCTTCGTGAACAGTTGCAGGAATATGTGGCTGAGACCGATGATGATCTGCTCGAACTTTTTCTTGAAGAAGGTGAACTTCCCGATGATAAGCTCAAATCTGGGCTTGCCAATGCGGTCCGCGCTGCTCAGGTTGCACCGGTTTTCGCCTGTGCTTCCCTGGTGAACAAGGGTTCCAGTGTGATCCTGGATGGGATTGTTCATTACCTGCCATCACCGGATCAGCGTCCTGCAAAAGAAGGGATAAAACCTGGAAGTGACGACATTGTTGAGCGCGAAGCAAGTGTTGATGCACCATTTTCTGCCCTGGTTTTTAAAACCATGGCCGATCCCTTTGCCGGTCGCCTGACCATTTTCCGCGTTTTTTCAGGTACTCTGGATGCCGATAGCTTTTATAATGCCAATAAGGAAAACAGTGAGCGGTATGGTCAGCTTTTTGTCATGCAGGGTAAAGAGCAGAAGCCCGTGGATAAGGCCGTTCCCGGGATGGTTGTCGCAGTGGCCAAGCTCAAGGAAACCACCACTGGTGATACCCTGTGTGCAGAATCTGATCCAATCATCATTGAAGCAGTTGAGCCTCTGCCACCGGTTATTTCTTATGCCGTGAGTGCGAAAAAAGGTGATGAGGAAAAATTGTTTGGCTCCATCACCAAGCTTCTTGATGAAGATCTCACCCTGCGTTTAACCCGTGAGCAGCAGACCCATGAGGTGCTGATTTCAGGTGTTGGACAGATTCACCTTGAGGTCATTGGCGAGAAGCTCCAACGTAAGTTTGGCGTTGAGATGGAACTGCGTACCCCTAAGGTGCCATATCGTGAAACCATTAAAGGCTCCACCACTGTTCAGGGGAAACATAAGAAACAGTCTGGTGGCCGTGGTCAGTTTGGTGACTGTACCGTGGAACTTTCACCACTTGCCCGTGGTGAACATTTTGAGTTCATTGATTCCATCGTTGGCGGGGTTATTCCGCAACAGTATCGCCCTGCGGTTGAAAAGGGCATCCAGGAAGCAATGGAGAAAGGTGTTATCGCCGGATATCCTTTTGTTGACCTGAAGGTTAACCTGATTGATGGTTCGTATCACAACGTGGACTCTTCTGAAATGGCCTTTAAGGTGGCCGGTTCTCTGGCGTTTAAGAAGGGTGTTATGGAAGCGCAGCCCATCCTGCTTGAACCCATTATGGAGATGGAAGTCCGGGTGCACAAGGATTACATTGGCGATGTAATGGGTGACTTGAACAGTCGCCGCGGTAAGGTGCTTGGCATGGATTCAGCTGATAAGTATGAGATTGTCAAGGCTCATGTACCTCAGGCCGAAGTACTGCTCTATGCGCTCGACTTGACCTCTATGACCGGTGGACAGGGCTCCTTCACCACCACCTTCTCCCATTACGAGGAAGTGCCTTCCTCTATTGCAGAGAAGATTATTGCTGAATATGAGGCTGAAGACGAGTAATCGTGTTGCATCAAGAAGTAGAGCAGGGATACACCTGCGGTATCTTAACCTTAAGTGATAAGGGCTCCCGCGGTGAGCGCGAGGATACCAGCGGTGCGTTGCTCAAGGAGATGTTGTCCCAGGCAGGATATCAGATCACTGCGTATCTGATCCTTCCTGATCAGCAGGCTTTAATCGAGCAACAGCTGGTTGAATGGGCGGATGTCAAGCAGCTGGATTTAATTATAACCACTGGTGGTACCGGTGTCTCACCTTCTGATCAGACTCCGGAAGCAACCAGAAACGTGATTGATGTGGAGGTTCCCGGGATCGCTGAGGCCATGCGGGCTGCAAGCTTGCAGAAAACCATTCAGGGCGTCTGGTCACGGGGGATTGCCGGGATTCGCAAGCAGAGCTTGATCATTAACCTTCCGGGGAGCCGAAAGGCAGCCGGTGAAAACCTTGAAGCTGTATTACCCGCCTTGGCGCATGGTATCTATAAGGTAAAAGGGGGAAACGCTGACTGCGGCGTTACAACCTGACCCTGGCTGTGCAGACCAAAGAGAAACAAACCAAAAGCCGCCTGGAGAGTGCTCTCCAGGCGGCTTTTGGTTTGTGTGGAACTCTTTTTCAAAGGGTTACTCGGGAGGCGTAATAATAACCTGTCTTCCTTCTTCTGCTTCTTCAGCTGCAGTGATCTCACCGATCACATAGGGTTGTTCACCAAGAGCAGTGAATTGGCGTAAGAGGTCATCAACCTCTTCCTCCTTCACCACCACCAACATACCTATCCCCATGTTAAAGGTTTTGAACATTTCATCGGGATGCACCTCACCCTTTGTCTGGAGGAACTCAAATATTGGGAGCACAGGCCAACTGCCCGCTTGAATAATAGCATTACAACCGCCAGGTAAAACTCGGGGAATGTTATCCACAAAACCACCGCCAGTATTGTGGACCAAGCCGTTAATTGTATAGCCGCGAATAACTTTGGTAATGGAGTCGACATAAATTCGAGTGGGGCGGAGCAACTCTTCGCCAACAGTACAGCCGAACTCTTCGACCATATCATCGACGCTCATCTTGAGTTCTTCAAAGAAGATTTTGCGTACCAGGGAATAGCCGTTGGAGTGGATACCCGATGAGGCCAGACCGATGATCTTATCCCCGACACTGATGTCGCTGCCATCAATAATGGTGTTTCGATCTCCGATTCCCACCACAAAACCGGCCAGGTCATAATCACCTTCCTGGTAAAGCCCTGGCATCTCGGCGGTTTCTCCACCAATGAGCGAGCAATTGGCTATCTTGCATCCTTCAGCGATGCCTTTGACCACCTCTGTGGCAACATCCATCTCCAGCTTGCCGATGGAAAAGTAATCTAAAAAAAACAGTGGCTTGGCACCACTTACAATAACGTCGTTGGCACACATGGCCACCAGGTCAATACCAATGGTATCGTGTTTGTTACACAACTTGGCAATGTTTAACTTGGTGCCGACTCCATCGGTGGAAGCGATGAGTACAGGATCTTTTACGTCTTCACCGCCAATGGCAAAAAGCCCTGAAAAACCACCGATATCGCCCAGCACTCCACGGCGATGGGTGCTCTTGACGATATTTTTGATGGAGGAAACAAAAAGGTTGCCTTTGTCGATATCAACGCCTGATTGGGCATATTTTGAAGTGGATTGTGTCATGAGTTTATATTATGTTTGGCAGCCTTTACAGGAAATGCAGAAAAATAGTGGGTGGCCCACTTGATGGTCACATTACATAAAAACGGAGAATACTTTTATTAGTTGAGTATTGTCAATAGGTTTGTTATGGCTCAGTTCCTGATTTTTACCTTGGAAACAGTGTATGAAACTCCTGATTACCCTCACTGGTCTTGTTCTCGTTTTAGAAGGTTTACCTTACGTTGTCTCACCAGAAGGTATGCAAAACTGGTTGCGCCAGTTGCTTGAAATGAAACCCTCCCAGCTCCGAATTGTTGGAGCCATAGCCATGGCAGTCGGCTTTTTGTTGTGCTACATCGGTCAGCGAAGCGGTATTTTTTCTTAACAGCCACTATCCCTGTTTGTAACCAATCATGGTTCCCTGGTGGTTTTGCAATTGACTTTTCGTAAGATCGTTCATAAAAATACACATCTTTTCAGTCTTCCTGGATGAGGCCTTTGTTTTCTGGGTTGGCTGTGCATGATGTTGTTCACTGCGCTGTATTCATTAACCGCTGATTACTACGCCACTCAAAGGCTTCTATGTAAGCGAGCCGATTAATTCCTCGTTCATTGTTGAGGTACAGGTATGGAAAAATCTCCAAAAAGAGAAATGGTTGGGCTTGAAGGCAAGGTACTCAGAGATACCCTGAGGCGTTTGCATCGCCGTGGGGCCGTTGAGAATATTCGTAAGCTTATCGTCAAAACACACCCTGCTGATCTTGCCTGGGTTTTTCGTTCCCTTAACATTACCGAACAAAAAGACATCTTTGGAGTTCTGGCTCAGACTGACCAGATTGCTTTTTTCCTCAGCGAGTTGGATGAAGGGATCATGCTTGATCTGGTGGAGGGCTTGTCGGCCAAGTTTATGGCGGGAATTGTTACCGAGATGGCCTCTGATGACGCTGCTGACCTTCTTGAAGCACTTCCAGAAGATGTGGCCATGGAAATTCGGACGCACATGGAAGTGGCTGACCGTGACGAGGTTGAGGAATTGCTCAAATACGATCCAGATACCGCCGGTGGTATTATGTCGCCGGATTTCATGTATCTCGACGAAGAGCTTACCGTGGAAGAGGCCATTGGCAAGGTTCAGAAGCGCAGTGAAGAAAAAGAGATGGTGTTTTATCTCTACATCACCCATGGGGATGGGCAGCTTACCGGAGTACTCTCCCTGCGCGAATTGATCCTCCACCCCATGCACCGCAAGCTGAAAAATATCATGAACGCCAACGTGGTTACGGTGACTACTGACACGGATCAGGAAGAGGTAGCCCACATCGTTTCCCAATATAATATGCTGGCGGTGCCGGTTGTTGATGCAACCTTTACCATGGTTGGGATTGTCACTGTTGATGATGTTATTGATGTGCTCCGTGAGGAAGCGAACGAAGATTTCATGCAGATGGCCGGTGCCGGGCGCGATCAGGAAATCTTGCTCAAACCCCTCCATCAGAAAATCATGATCCGCGCCCCCTGGCTGCTTGCCTCCTGGTTTGGCGGGGTAGGTGCCATGTTTATCATTAATTCCTTTGAAGAGGCGCTGACCCAGGTGCTTGCCTTGGCAGCTTTCGTCCCTATTGTGGCTGGTATGGGCGGTAACATTGCGACTCAGTCCAGTACCATTATTGTGCGTGGTCTTGCCACCGGTCGGGTTAATATGCATCAGTTTCTTTCCATTGTGTTTAAGGAGTCACTGGTGGGGGTGATGCTAGGTGCCATTTTTGGACTGCTTTTAGGCGTTATTGCCTTTTTCTCATACACGGATCCCATTGCGCTGGGACTGGTCGTTGGTATCTCTGTATTTGCGGTTATGGCTATGTCTGCCATGGTTGGGGCCTTTGTTCCCTTGATGCTGAAGCGGCTTAATATTGACGCTGCAGTGGCCACAGGACCCTTCATCACAACAGCGGTGGACGTGTTGGGCATTGGCCTCTATTTTTATGTGGCAAAACTTTTACTCGGTCTCTAGGTATGCAGCGCCCATTCTCTTCCCGGACTTCTACCAAGAAATTCTGGATATATGTCCTCATCGGTGTTGTGGCCTGGTTAACCTATCAGACCTTACAGCCCACCCTGCTTGATCCCAAGGCAAAACCCAGGGAGGTAGCAGCTCGCGGCGATCTGGCTGCCGACGAAAAGAACACCATTGAGATATTTCGTAGTGCTGCCCCTTCGGTGGTGTATATCACCTCCATCACGGTACGGAGAAACCTTTTCAGTCTCAATGTGTATGAAATTCCCAAGGGGACAGGCTCCGGATTTGTATGGGATGAAGAGGGGCGGATCGTGACCAACTATCACGTCATTTCAGATGCCAGCAGGATTGAGGTCACCCTTGCTGACCATTCCACCTGGAAGGGGGTGCTGGTTGGGGCAGCACCTGATCGCGACTTGGCTGTGCTGCAGATTTCAGCTCCGTCATCCAAGCTCAAGCCGCTTTCCATTGGTGATTCATCAGACCTGCTGGTGGGACAAAAGGTCTTTGCTATCGGGAACCCTTTTGGTTTGGACCAAACCTTGACCACAGGGGTGGTAAGTGCCTTGGGGCGCGAGATAAAAGCGGTTACCGGGCGCACCATTCACGAGGTGATCCAGACCGATGCCGCCATCAATCCTGGCAACTCCGGTGGCCCACTTTTGGATAGTGCAGGACGCCTCATTGGGGTAAACACTGCTATTTACAGCCCATCTGGAGCCAGTTCAGGGATTGGCTTTGCTGTTCCCGTGGGTGAAGTGAACCGGGTGGTACCTCAGATCATCCGTCATGGCAAGGTGATTAAGCCTGGCCTTGGGGTAAGTTTGGCCAACAATCGTTTAACCCGTGATCTTGACCTGGATGGAGTGCTCATTCTCCGCGTGATGCCTGGGTCTGCTGCTGATCGGGCCGGGCTGCGTGGAACCCAACAGGTACGTGGCGGGTTTATCCTGGGAGACGTGATCCAGGCGGTAAACGGAGAGCGGGTGAGCGATTATGATTCGCTTCGCAATGAGCTGGAGCGTTACGCAGTGGGGGAAACCGTTAGACTGAGTGTCCTGCGTGATGAAGGAAATATCGAGGTTGCGGTAGTTTTAGAAGCTACCAATTAGCATCGTCGTAACTGCTCACAGCTTGGTTGCAAAACCTCTTCCCCAAACGCGAAGGGGAAGAGGAAATATTGATTACGAGAGTAAAGACGGCTTTTTACGCTTGGATGACCTGGAAATCCTGCCCAGTAACCAACCCGCCAAAATAACTCCTGAACCCGCCATAAACCATTTGATAGATTCATTCTTCTCTAACACCGAGTTGGCAATTTTAATGGCCTCATTTTCCTGCTGTAACCGTTCAATTTCAGTCCTGGCCTTTTCCAAAGCTGCCTTGGTCTGAATAACATCCGCTGTATCCTGCTCCAGAGTTACATATTTATCCCGGATATTTGCTCGCTCTGCGATACAGGTGCTTAATTCAGCTGCAGTATTGCCCTGCACATCGGTAACCCCTTGAAGTTGGGCTTGGAGTGCGGTTAATTGGGTGGATAGCTCCTCCTTTTCCCTGGTGAGCCTGGCCACCTGTTCTGTTAAGGGAAGCGTGGTGCTGAGGTAGCGTTTGAGTATCCAGCCCTGCTTACCGTTTTTGAGCCGCACCTTGGCCCAACCTTCAGCTTCGCTGAGATATTCCAGCGCCGTGCCATCAGCAACGATGGAGACAATTTTATAATCAGTGCCTTGCCCCCTGCGCACTGGTATTTCCGAAGATGGCTGCACATACATGGTCTTGGCAGCAGCAACAGAACCGAGTGTCAGAACCACTGTACTGCACAAAAGCGTATACTTAAGAGGAGAAAAAAGATGTTGCATGTTCATGGATATTTTCCAAGCTGATTTGCTGTTTAAACGTTCCCTAAACGAGCATGACGAAAAGGCTTTTTGTACCACTCATTAAGCAAGTTTGCCATAAGAGATCAGTAACTCTTCTGGTTCTTTTCTGTTTGTGGCGCTGTTTCTTGCGGAAGCGGTGATCCTTCTGCTCCTGCCGCTGTCTGTTGTTTTTTTAACCTGGCAAGCTCGCGCATGTTCATGGTTTTATCAGATTCATCCACAATCTCCCGGCCAATGATCTCTTCAATAATATCTTCCAGACTGATTACCCCGGTGATACTGCCATACTCATCTACCACAACCATCAGATGCTGATGACTTTCAAAAAACTCGATGAATACCCGGTCAAGTGGCGCTGTTTCCGGCACAAAATGCACCGGTCGCGTGAGGTTTGCCAGGGGGATTTCGTCTTGATCAAGGGCTGTAGCCAGTAAAACCTCCTGGCTGAGCACCATTCCCACAATGTTATCCTGCTCCTCTTCATAGACAGGAACCCGGCTGTGCATCTGCCATTTTTCCTCATCCTGACTGACCTCACCAATGGTGAGGGACTGGTCAACAGAAAAGGTTACAGTACGAGGGGTCATTACTTTGCGCACTGTTTTTTTACCAAGTTGCAGAACGTTACCAATCACCGCTTCCTGGTCTGCCTCAATCTCGCCGGATTTTCTACTTAAGCTGGCAATGGTTTTCAGTTCCTCGGCTGAAACTTGCTGTGACTGGTTGGAATCTGGCACCAGTCTGGTTACAGTCTGACAGAGCCAGATGATGGGGCGGAGCAGGGTAATCATCCATTGGAGTGGCGTCACAATATACGGGGCCAGCTGCCTGGTGTAGACTACCCCTATGGTTTTGGGCAAAATTTCAGAAAAAAGTAAAATAGCCAGGGTAAAGGCCAGGGAAAACCACAGCAAGGATTGTTGTCCATAAAGAGCAACTGCTGCTGCACCAGCCACTGAAGCACCAATGGTGTTGGCAATGGTGTTCAGCGTCAGGATGGCAGTAATGGGTTTATCAATGTTCTCCTTGAATGCATTCATCCCCATCGCCTGCTTGGGATGCGTTTTCGCCATCATTTCAACATGGGGGATGGAAAGAGAGTAGAGCACCGCTTCACAAACGGAGCACATGGCTGAGATGCAAATGGCACAACAGATAGAGAGTATGAAAAGAGTTAGCAACGGATCCTCCAATAATATGAAAATAATTTTTTGCTATCATAGCGGAAAAGAAAGGTTTTGCCAATTGAGCTTCCATCCACTTTGGTGTATGAATTGCTACACAACCGGCCTGCTGATTATGCAAGATGTGCTCCGGCAGTTGTCGGGCACTGGTCAAGTAAATGAGTAAAGGTGATTTTTGAGGGATATACGTATGATAAAGCTGACAAGCAAGACTCCTGGTGATTTTAAAGGTGATATCCTTGTGTACCTGGTGGAAGAAGGGATGGAAAAACTGCCCGGTGAAGCAGGAGGATTGCTCAATGGCGTGCTTCACCAGATGATAAAACGTGGTGATTTCAAGGGGAAGCAGGAGGAAACCTTTCTTTTTTATCCCGGTCTGATGGCTGATCAGGATGAGATACAAAGTGAGAAGGTGTTGTTTGTTGGCCTGGGCAAACAAAAAGATGCGGTTACCCAGCGCTTGGAACAGCTACGCCTGGTCGGTGGAACAATCGCCAAGCAGGGGAGAGCGGGTAAGGCTGAAGAAATGCTGATTGTGTTACCCTGTGATTTTGTGTTATCCGCCGCTGAAATTGCTGAAAGTCTTACCGAAGGGTTGTTGCTGGGCAACTACCGCTTCACTGAATATAAGACCGATGAAAAAAAGCTTGAGAAAAATAAGCCTGTCGAGACCTTTTATTTACACGATGGTGGATTGTCCTCCACTGCTGTGCGCAGGGGGATGAATCGTGGCCGGATTATGGCTGAAGCAGCCTGTGCTGCCCGCGATATGGCGAATCGACCTGGCAATGGCTGGACGCCTGCTGATTTTGCCGAGTATGGGAAGAAAATCAGCAAGAAAAGTCCAGTAAAATGCAAGGTTGTTGAAAAATCGGCCATGAAAAAAATGGGCATGGGCGGTATCCTGGGGGTAAACCAGGGCTCTGCTGTTGCTCCCAAGTTGGTGATTCTTGAATATATAACCGATAAGAATAACCCGACGGTTCTGCTGGTGGGGAAAGGGCTGACCTTTGATTCTGGAGGTATCAGTCTTAAACCTGCTGCTGGTATGCAGGATATGAAATATGATATGTGCGGCGGTGCAGCGGTCATCACTGCCATGCAGGCAATCAGCCAGGAGGAACCCACCGGGATAAATGTGGTTGGGCTTGTTCCTTCCACCGATAATATGTCCGGTGCTGAGGCGTTAAAGCCTGGTGATATTATTACCCATTACGGTGGGAAGACCGCAGAGATTATCAACACCGATGCAGAGGGACGTCTTATCCTTGCAGACGCACTTGCCTACGGCGTTGAAACCTACGGGCCTGAAGCTGTAATTGATCTTGCCACCTTAACCGGAGCAGTGATCGTTGGGTTGGGGCATCATCGGACAGGACTCATTGCCAATGATGATAACCTGGCCGACAGAGTGCTTGAAGCAGGGGAACGTTCCGGCGAGGAGCTGTGGCGTTTGCCCATAGGTCCTGAGTATCGCAAGCAGATTGATTCAGAAGTTGCAGATATAAAAAATACCGGTGGAAAAAGTGCAGGTACCATTACTGCAGCCTGCTACCTGCAGGAGTTTGTCGGCGAGGTGCCCTGGGCACATCTTGACATAGCAGGGACAGCCTGGGATTATACTGAAAAATCCTACGTTCCTAAGGGGCCATCAGGGATCGGCACCCGAACATTGGTAAATTTGGTGAAAAACTGGAAGCCGCTGCAAAAATTGTAAGACTTGGGCAAGATATAGAGTCGTCTTTTAAAGGGGAAGGGCATGCTTGTAAAAAGAAAAGGAATAACCGTTTCACGACAGATTATGGATGACCAACTGCTTCATCCAGAGGCAACCGGCGAGTTAACCGGCCTGCTCAATGATCTGGTTGTTGCTGGTAAAATTATCAGTGCAGAAGTAAATATGGCTGGGCTTGCCGATGTTTTGGGGCAATCGGGTAAGACCAATATTCAGGGCGAGGAAGTCCAAAAGCTGGATGTTTTTGCCAACCAGACCATCAAACGCAGGATGGAACAGTGCGGGTATGTGTGTGTCATGGCCTCAGAGGAAGACGATGACATTGTTCCTGTGCTTAAAGGGTATGAGGGGCAATACACCATTGCCTTTGATCCTCTGGATGGTTCCAGTAATATTGATGTTAATGTCAGTATTGGGACGATTTTTTCCATTCATAAAAGGGTAACCCCCAAAGGACAAGCCTCAGAAGTTGACCTGCTCCAGGTTGGAACCAAGCAGGTTGCTGCTGGTTATATCATCTATGGTTCTTCTACTGTGATGGTCTATACCACTGGCTCCGGGGTTCATGGCTTCACCCTTGATCCCAGCGTTGGTGAGTTTTTTCTTTCTCACCCCTATATCACCATCCCCGACATCTGCCCCTATTACAGTGTAAATGAGGCGTACAGTCCTTATTGGTATGATTCCACCAGGAACTACATTGAGACCCTGAAAAGCGGTAAAGATGGATTTGGTCCATACAGTGCCCGTTATATCGGTTCTCTGGTTGCCGATTTTCACCGCAACCTGGTGAAGGGTGGTGTCTTTCTTTATCCAAGAGATAAGAAAAGCCCCGAAAAATCAGAGGGTAAGCTGCGGTTGCTTTATGAAGCTGCTCCCCTTGCCATGATTGCTGAGCAAGCTGGCGGGCTGGCCATCACCGATGATGGGAGACGCATCCTGGACATCGAACCAACCAACCTGCATCAGAGGGTACCGCTGATTATTGGATCGAAAAAAGAAGTGGAGCTGGCAGAACAGTTTTTTACCGGACACGTTGCTTGATTGCTGATCTGTACAGTCTGTCTGTGTGGCCGGAGGGCATTTTGATGCAGGGAGTCTGACTCCAACAACGGGCTGGACTTTTTTGGTGTACAAATGCGCTCTTTCTTGGCTAATATGGATTTCCTGCTTGACAAAATGCCACCTGGCTATGGTATAGAGAAGACACTTATTTAACCCATTTTATGAACATGAAAAGAACACTCGCTCTCCTTCTACTCCTTAGTGAACTACTTGAGCTGCCCAAAACCGTGGCAGATAAGGGGTATGTGTACTGAGCGTGTACTGTCAATAGACCCTTTGAAGCCACGGTGTAAAAAACCGTGGCTTTTTTTTTGTGTGTAGCTGGTCACAGGGAACTCATTTTTTACTTAATAACCCGTTTGGAGACGTGCAATGGACCCGATGAAAACCAAGAAGTACAGACCTTATCCCCAGGTAGACTTACCTGATCGAACCTGGCCTGCAAAAGTTATCGATACTCCACCTATCTGGTGTAGTGTTGATCTCCGTGACGGTAACCAGGCGCTTGTCCAGCCGATGAACCTGGAAGAAAAGCTTGAGTTGTTCCAGCTCCTGGTGGGAGCGGGATTCAAGGAGATTGAGGTCGGTTTTCCTGCAGCATCCCAGATTGAGTTTGATTTCATGCGGTTACTCATTGATCGGGAGATGATCCCCAATGATGTGGTAATCCAGACGCTTACCCAGGCACGTGGCCCACTCATCAAAAAGACCTTTCAGTCCCTGGAGGGAGCAAAGGAGGCGATTGTTCATGTATACAACTCCACTTCTACCCTGCAGCGTGATGTGGTTTTTGGCATGAGCCGTAAGGAGGTGATCGACTTAGGCGTTGCCGGCGCAAAATTGATTCACGAGCAGGCAAAAGATACCGATGTTACTATTCGTTACGAGTATTCCCCGGAAAGCTTCACCGGAACAGAGCTTGATTACGCGCTGGAGATCTGCACCGCCATCATGGATGTGTTTGAACCCACTCCTGACAACCCAGTGATTTTGAACCTGCCGGCAACGGTTGAGATGTCTACACCCAATATCTATGCTGATCAGATTGAATGGTTCTGTAGAAATTTACCTTCACGGGACTGTGCACTCATCAGTCTCCATGGCCACAATGATCGGGGAACCGGCGTGGCAGCCACAGAGCTGGCGCTCATGGCAGGGGCAGACCGGGTGGAAGGGACGCTGTTTGGCAATGGGGAACGGACCGGGAATGTGGATATAGTCACCCTGGCATTGAACCTGTTTACCCAGGGCGTTAATCCTGAGCTTGATTTTTCCAATATCAACCGGGTGATTAACGTGTATGAACGCTGCACTAAAATGAGTGTTCATGCTCGTCATCCTTATGCTGGCGAGTTGGTGTATACCGCCTTTTCCGGTTCTCATCAGGATGCTATTAACAAAGGGATGGATGCCCTTGAGCACGATCCAGAAGCCATCTGGGCTGTTCCCTACCTGCCCATTGACCCTGAAGATGTGGGACGCACCTATGAATCCATTATTCGGATCAATTCCCAGTCTGGAAAGGGCGGGGTGGCTTATGTGATGGATAAGGAGTTTGGCTTTAAGCTGCCTAAGGAGATGCATCCTGATTTTGGACGGGTGGTACAGGACGTGGCAGACAAGTATGGCGACGAACTGAGCCCAGAGATGATTTTCCACACCTTTGAAAAAGAGTACCTGTTCAATTCCAGTGGATATTCACTTAAGGCCTTTAATGTTATCAAACGTCATCTGGATGATCAGGAAGGGCAATCCAGCGCAGAAGTGGAAGCCATGCTCGAAATTCACGGCGAAGAGGTGTGGGTGGATGCCGTTGGGAATGGACCGCTGGATGCCTTTTGTGAGGGCTTGCGGAAAAAACTGGACCTCAATTTTACCCTCCATGCCTACCATGAGCATGCTCTGGCCCGTGGCAGTTCTTCCAAAGCTGTTACCTATATAGAAGTTATTGATCGGGATGAGGAGAGCTGGTGGGGAGCAGGGGTTGACTCGGATATCATCATTTCCTCCATCAAGGCGCTCCTTAGTGCGCTGACCAGAGTTGATTGCAAGTAACAGGAGAACAAACAATGTCCTCCCTGATGAAAAAGGTCAACGACCTGTTTCATATCATCACTGACTGGCTGTTGATTATTTTGGGTATTGCACTGCTCATCATAGCCAGTCGAGCTATTGATGTGGTTGTTATGAGATATGGGGTGAGTATGGTGGGTATATTGCTTTCCTGCACAGGGGCCTGGTTCCAATTCCAACGAGCACGAGGCAAGAAGAAATCGTGATACTCTCCCTTGAGGATTTGTACCAGGGCAGCGTTGCATCACGCCTTGAAATTGCGCAAAGGGTAGTCAATGAGGTAGGGCCTCAACTGAAAACGGATGATGGGTTCAACTGTGAGTTTGCGCTGCTCAAACAGTATGCAGATGACCTGAATGCACACATGACCCATATGGACATGGGCTCCCTCTGTGCAAAATGCGCAGCAACCCCAAGTGGCGGTTGCTGCAGCCTCTATATGAGCAATGAAACCGATGCGCTCCAGCTGGCAATGAACATGCTGGCCGGTATTGAGGTGCGATTTGTCAGAGATGATGGCGAGCAATGCTGCTTCTTGGGGGAAAAAGGGTGTCTGTTTCTGTTTAAACCGATGTTTTGCCTTAACTATAACTGCCGCCATATTGTTGATGCGGCAAGTCCTGAAGAGCTTGGGCAACTGGAAAGCCTGGCTGGTAAGCTGCTGGGAAAACAATACCAGGTTGAACAGTATTTGTTAGGCCAGGTAGGCTGAGTATGTGGATGTTGTCAATAACAGCCCATGTTGTTGTTTAGTCTTTAGCCGGTAAAGCTAATTTTTTTATAATAAAAGCGGCGAGTTCTGCAGACTGTTTCGGAAGATAATGCGGTAATGCCGCCTTACTTTTATCTGCAACTACAGCAACAACGTTGTCCACCATCTCATAGAGTGGCTCTGTTCCTTCCCTATGGACAACTATTTTAGCTATCTCGTCAGTATGTTTGAACCCTTCCACGACCACGATATCCATATCGTTGAAACAACAGGCAGCCAGTGAGAGCAAATCCAGCTCGTTTTTCAGCCGGATAAGTATCTGGTCAGGAGCTGCCAATGCAACTCGTACAGCCCCTGCAGTGCTATGCGTATCGGTATCGGTTCCTGGCTGATCAGGAGCAATCCCTTTTTCCTTGGTGGACTTGATAACACCAACCCTGTAGCCCTTTTCAGTTAAATGACGTACTACCTTGCTGGCGATGGTGGTTTTTCCTGAATTATGCCAGCCTATAAAGCTGATTATTGGTGGCGTTTTCATCCTATTCTCTCTTGCCTCATTCTCTTGTATTCTTTCTTTTTTTCAAACGTAGAATCTCTTCAAGCCTGCCATCTTTATAGCTGACTGAACGAACTGGTTCCATAACAAAACTGAGCCAACAGCGCTGCAATCGTCGTTAGGGTATGAGTACAATCTTTTGGGCAGGAGAGCTTGTGTAAGTTATCCGCTTTCTAAAATCACATGAATGTGGTTTTTTATCCATGTTTTTTGAGCAGAAAGCATAGGTATGACCAACACCAAAGAAAAGATCAGATTCCTTATCCTCACCATTGCTGACAACCTGGCCATTCACCAGGATAGCGTACATTCGTAAAGCACGTATCTGTTCAGGAGGGTAATCCGTTGTATTATTGATTGCTTTGTCAGGGGCAAATGTGCTTAGTAAGTAATGCGGGGGAGTGGAGAGTATCTGATAATGAAACAAAAAAAGGGAGTAGACCAGATGGGAATCTTGAGAATAGTTGAGCAGGGAGATAATTATGCCAGCCATATTACCTTTCCGGCTTTTTACATGAATGATTTTTCGGTTATGGGAATTGTAGTGAGTGAGCTTGATGGCGCCATTGATGCGCTTGCCAAAAAGGGGTTTACCACCAAGGAAGAGTCAGGTGAAGTCTGGGTTTCTTTTAATGATAACAAAGAGATGCGTTCCGTACTTAGCGAGCTTTCCACGAGCAAGATCAACTACACCATTTCAGATTTGGTCAGCTGTGCCTATCAGGGGTGATGAGGTTGTGCCCATCGGTCTGATGGGGAAAAGTCCCAATCTTCTTCTGTCATCTGCAGGAAATTCTTGCCTCAACGTATCGTTAAGACTATAAGGCTCTTCTGGAGAATCTGTGGGTAAAATGAGTATCGAAAATATTTTCCCAATCAGCTCCCCGTAGAATGTTGAGGGAAGCTGATTGGGAAAATATTTT
>PDQK01000004.1 GCA_002746685.1 Desulfobulbus propionicus
GACCGCCAATGCCCAGAAGGATGCCTGTGGCCTGACCAACCCGCGTACTCCTACGGATGCGGACGTTGCTGCAATCTACAAGGCTGCAATGTAATCTCTGGTAGAGTGTACTTGGACGAGGTCTGCTTGCCACTGCCTGTGGCACAGCAGACCTAATAATATCCTAGTGTCCTGTCAACGCTGCTCTGTCGTATCCTGCTTGTCTTTTTCAGCCCTTATGCAGCCTTGCCCTGTGTCACATAGCACTACTATGCAACTCAGGACAAGACTCCATA
Organism: Desulfobulbus propionicus; assembly: GCA_002746685.1. Taxonomy (GTDB): domain Bacteria; phylum Desulfobacterota; class Desulfobulbia; order Desulfobulbales; family Desulfobulbaceae; genus Desulfogranum; species Desulfogranum propionicus_C. The sequence goes on from PDQK01000004.1 coordinate 276, forward strand.
AGGACAAGAAAAATCCGGCGCAATATACTGACATTTCATCGTTGACATGACACTAGACATCATTTTGAAAAAAGCAGGAGTTATTATGGGATACGGCTCCTGCTTTTGCATCATGTGATGCAGGCGCCATTCTCCTTACACCTCTGCATCACATGATTACCATTGTCGGACCTACCTTTCCAGAGGCGCCGACAGGCCAGATACTCCCAGGCGAGTTTGCATTAAGCCGCACCCATGCATTGATTGAAGATTAAGATTTAACCAAAGAGGAAAGAATGCTCAGAAGAACATTATTTGTCAATGGCCTGCAAAGACAGGTCGTAACCGAAGCCAATGCACTGCTTTCTGATGTGATCAGAAAGAACCTTGGCCTTACCGGGACCAAAGTTGGTTGCGGTAAGGGGCAGTGTGGTGCATGCAACGTGATCATGAACGGTAAGCTGATCCGTTCCTGTATCACCAAAATGAGTCGTGTTCCAGACAATGCTGCCATTACCACTATTGAAGGTATCGGAACCCCAAACGACCTGCACGCAATCCAGATGTCATGGATGGTTCATGGTGGTGCACAGTGCGGTTTTTGTACTCCTGGCTTTATTGTTTCGACAAAAGCCCTGCTTGACACAAATCCTGATCCAAGCCGTGAAGATATTCGTGATTGGTTCCAGAAATATCGCAATGCCTGCCGTTGCACTGGTTACAAACAGCTGGTTGACGCGGTCCAGGATGCAGCCAAGGTGCTCAAAGGGGAAAAGACCTTACAAGACCTCGCCTTCCAGCTTCCTGAAGATGGCAAGATACTTGGTACCAACCTGCCTCGCCCAAGTGCTGCAGCAAAAGTTACCGGCACCATCGATTACGGCGCAGACGCTGGCCTCAAGCTGCCAGAGAACACCCTCCAATGTGCCCTGGTTCAAGCAGAAGTTTCACACGCGAACATCATCTCCATCGATACCAGCGAAGCTGAAACCATGCCTGGTGTTGTCAAGGTTGTTACCCATAAAGATGTGAAAGGAAAGAACCGTATTACCGGTCTTATTACCTTTCCAAGCAATCTGGGTGATGGTTGGGATCGTCCTATCCTCTGTGATGAAAAGGTATTTCAATATGGTGATGCCATCGCCATTGTTTGTGCAGATACCGAAGCAAACGCAAAAGCTGCTGCTGCCAAGGTCAAGGTTGAGCTCGAAGAGCTGCCAGCCTACATGAGTGCACCAGCTGCCATGGAAGAGGATGCCATTGAGATTCATCCTGGCACTCCCAATGTCTACTACACCCAGAAGATCGCCAAAGGTGATGAAACAGCACCTATTTTTGATAGTGCAGATGTCACCATCGAAGGTGATTACTACACCCAGCGTCAGCCGCACCTGCCCATCGAGCCAGATGTGGGATTTGCTTTCCAGGATGATGATGGCAAGTTGATTATCCACTCCAAATCCATTGGTCTCCACCTCCATCTGTACATGATCGCTCCTGGTCTTGGTGTCGAGCCTGAAGATCTGGTACTGGTACAGAACACCACTGGTGGTACATTTGGATACAAGTTCAGCCCCACCATGGAAGCCCTGGTTGGTGCTGCTGCTCTGGCTACTGGTCGTCCAGTATATTTAGGTTACGACTATGCCCAGCAACAGATTTACACAGGTAAGCGTTCACCGCAATTTACCACAGTAAAACTGGCTGCTGACAAAGAAGGCAAGCTGCTTGCAATGGAAACTGACTGGACCGTTGACCACGGGCCATATTCCGAGTTTGGCGACCTGCTGACTCTGCGTGGTGCCCAGTACATCGGTGCCGGGTATGATATCCCACACATTCGCGGTGAAGGACGTACCGTTTGCACCAACCATGCCTGGGGTGCAGCGTTCCGTGGATATGGCGGACCTGAATCTGAGTTTGGTTCAGAAGTCATCATGGACGAACTGGCAGACAAGCTCGGCATGGACCCCTGGGAAATCCGTTACAAGAATGCCTACCGCAAAGGATCTACCACCCCAACCGGTCAGGATCCGGAAGTATACTCCCTGCCGGAAATGCTTGAAAAAGCCAAGCCCATATACGAAGAAGCCAAGAAACGTGCTGCAGAAAACTCCACCGCTGAAATCAAGCGCGGGGTTGGCCTCTCTGTTGGTGTGTATGGTGCCGGTCTTGACGGCCCTGATACAGGTGAAAGCGACATTGAGCTTAATGCTGATGGTACTGTAACCATATACAACTGCTGGGAAGATCATGGTCAGGGCTCTGATGCAGGAACCTTGGCCACGGCCCACGAAGCACTCCGCCCGTTGGGACTCAGTCATGAGCAAATCAAGCTGGTGATGAACGATACTTCCAAGTGTCCAAACTCTGGACCTGCTGGCGGTAGCCGTAGCCAGGTAATGGTTGGCCAAGCCATCAAGGTGAGTTGTGAACTGTTGATTAAATCCATGACCAAAGCTGATGGTTCTTTCCGCACCTATGACGAAATGGTTGCCGAAGATATCCCAACCAGAATAAGCGGTAAGTGGACGGCACCTGCAAGTGATTGTGACGAAAACGGACAAGGCAACCCATTCTGCTGCTACATGTATGGTGTTTTCGTGGCTGAGGTGGCTGTAGAAGTAGCAACCGGTAAGACAACCGTTGAAGGTATGACCTGTGTTGCTGACATTGGAACAGTCATGAACAAGCTTGTTGTTGATGGTCAAATTTATGGCGGTATGGCCCAGGCTATTGGTCTTGCCCTGTCTGAAGACTTTGAAGACATCAAGAAGCACTCCACCTTGGCTGGCGCGGGCTTCCCGTACATCAAGCAAATCCCGGACAAGATGGACATTATCTACGTTTCATCCCCACGTCCTGATGGACCATTTGGAGCTTCCGGTGTTGGCGAAATGCCCATTACAGGTCCTCACTCTGCCGTAGTTAACGGTATCTACAGGGCATGTGGTGCACGTATTCGTGACCTGCCTGCATACCCAGAAAAGGTGCTGGCAGCAATGAAGTAAGCAATAACAACCAAAACGTGATGTGGTCCCCAAGGGCAGCCTCTGCCCTTGGGGCATTTTGTATTTTCTGCATTGGGTAGGAAATGGATCAAAAACGACTCAGAGAGCTGGAAGCGCTCTGTATTCAGGAAGAGCAGCCTTTTTGTACTGCAGCATGTCCGCTGCACGTTGATGTGCGTGCTTTTATGAAAGCAATGACCAGGCATGATCTGCGTGGTGCACGGAAGGTGCTTGATAGAACTCTTTCCTTTCCAGAAATCATTGGCCGAGTGTGCGACCAGCCATGTCGTATGGCCTGCAAACGAAATGAAATTGATGCAGCCCTTGCCATCGGCAGCCTGGAGCGCTACTGCATAACCAATACCAGCCAGGTGCTCAAGCCGCCCAAGCTCCCGACAAAAGGGGGGACAGTGGGCGTTCTTGGCAGCGGACTGAGCGCTATGACAGCAGCCCTTGACCTGGCACGCAAAGGCAGATCAGTCACTCTTGTTACAGATGCATCCTCTCTCGGTGGCACACTAGCCAGTTACGACGAGGAGCAACTCCCCAAAAACACCTTTGAAAAAGCCGAAGTAACCCTTCAGGGGTATGGCGTAAACCTTCGGTTTTCCACAACGCTTTCAGCTGAAAGCACCCAGGAATGGATAAACACTTTTGATGCGGTATATATAGACAAAGATACCTTTAACACCGCCCAAATGTGTTCATTTGACTGCAGCCATCCAGATCCGGTTACCCTCGCTGTCTCACAGGAAGGCTGTTTTGCCGGGGGTGGAAGTTCCCCCGGCAACTTTTCAGTAATACAGCAGGCAGAAGATGGCAGGCGTGCAGCCTCTACCATTGAACGCTACCTGCAAGGTGTATCACTGACGGCTCAGCGCGATAAAGAGGGGGCTACCCCCACGCGTATGTACACTGTTATCACTGGCGTTTCGCCCTCACCCGAGATCGTCCCCTCTGCTACAGGTGGGTATAGCGAAGAAGAAGCAAGGCTGGAGGCTGGCCGTTGCATACAGTGCCAGTGCATGGAATGCGTTAAGCAATGCCAGTTCCTTCAAGAGTATAAGGAGTACCCCAAGACCCTGGTACGTAAGATTTTTAACAATGAATCCATTGTACAGGGTACCAGGCAGGCCAACAAAATGATCAATGCATGCAGCCTGTGTAACCAATGCACGGTTATCTGCCCCAATGATTTCCCGGTTGCTGAGGTGTGCCTGAAGGCGCGGGAAAATCTGGTGAATACAGATCATATGCCCCCTTCAGCGCACGACTTTGCCATCGAAGACATGCGTTTTAGCCTAAGTGATGCCTGTTCCCTGCTCAAACACCAGCCAGAAACAAGGAGCAGCAAGTATCTTTTCTTTCCAGGCTGTCAGTTGAGTGGTTCCAGCCCAGCTACGGTACTTGGCACTTACGAACATCTCTGTGCTCATCTGGACGACGGTGTAGGCATGATGCTCAGTTGCTGCGGTATCCCAGCTCACTGGGCAGGTCAGCAGGAGTACTTTGCTGAACTGCTAGACAACCTCTGCAAGGCAGTGGAATCCATGGGAGCTCCACAGATAATAACGGCCTGTTCCAGTTGCCTGGATATCTTTCATACCCACGCACCAGAGCTTAATGTGATTTCGCTATGGGAAATTTTAGACGAGATCCCATTGCCAACGAATGTGCAGCAACTCCCACAACAACAGCTCACCATCCATGATCCTTGCACCTCACGTCATCAACAGCAGGTTCGTGATCATGTACGCAGCATCACATCAAAACTGCAGTTGAATATCCAGGAACACGACTACACTGGCGAACGTACCGACTGTTGCGGGTTTGGAGGCTTGATGCAGTTTGGCAACCCGCTGCTTGGTGAAAAAACGGCCCAGCATAAGGCTGGTCGATCCGAACTTGATGGAATCGCATACTGTGCCATGTGCAGGGATAATCTTGCTGCAGGGGGGAGCAAGACCGCTCATCTGCTGGAGTATCTGTTTCATACTGCAGGTGACGATCCGCTGGAGCGAGCCAATCCTGGCTTTTCCCAGCGCCATGAAAACCGAGCACGGCTTAAAGAACAGTGTTTGACCAACTTATGGCAGGAAGCACCACCTGAGCAGTCCGCATCACATGGTATCAAGCTCATCACCTCTCCTGATATTGTAGATCTGCTCAACCGGCGTCACATCCTGAAAGATGATGTCCGCATGGTTATCTTTGAAAGCGAAAAAAGCGGCAACTATCTCACTGATCCCGGAAACAATCATCGCCTGGCCTGCCACCGTCCAAGACGAGTGACCTACTGGGTGGAATACCAGCCCCAAGGTGATGCGTTTACAATTTACACTGCTTACAGCCATCGCATGGCCTTACCTGAGCAAAACCAATGAGCAGCTTTTCCTTTATTGAACAGACCCCATGGAGATGCGCTCCCTGTGACCAGGAACTGGAAGCTCAAGAGGTTACCGTTACCTACCTGGGTTCCTCGTTCCGGGTGCAACTCATGGTATGCCCCAAGTGCGGCTTTGTCCTGATTCCAGAACACCTCGCCACCGGTAAAATGTTTGACGTTGAGCAACTCCTTGAAGATAAGTAATGCAAAACAGTAATGTTCAGCCCCGACCCTTCTCTCTCCTTCCCTTATACGAACAGGAACACCTGCAACACGTCACTGGAGGGGTACTGCGGCCCGGTGGTACTGCGCTTACTGCTGAACTGATTGCTCTGGCCGATCTTCCTCCAAAAGCTGTAATGCTCGATGTGGGTTGTGGTGCGGGACATACCCTCCAGCTCATGCACGAAAACTCTAGGTTTTCTCCCATAGGGATTGATCTTTCTCTCACAATGCTTGCAAAAAGCAATATACAGGCGCCTGGGGTGCCAAAGGGAGTGGCCACAGCAACTGCACTGCCATTTACAGCATGCAGTTATGATGGGGTCATGGCTGAGTGCAGTTTGTCTCTCACAGAAAGTATATCTGCAAGCCTGGAAGAAATGTACCGAGTGCTCAAGCCGGGGGGCAAGCTGTTGTTATCTGATATCTATCGAAAAAGAGGGCATCAGGAAAGCCCTGCAGGAAATATGCATTCCTGCCTCAATACCTTCCTTTCTCTGGAAGAAATCAAAAAAGCCGTTACAAAGACAGGATTTTCCCTGCGTTATCTCCAGGATTGCACCAGCCTGCTCAAGCAGCTGGCAGGGCAGCTTATTTTTTCCTACGGCAGCATGGAGCAATTCTGGCAGTTGATCATGGATGAGGAGACTGCCAGGCAGACCTGCTCAAGGCTGGCAAAGGTCTCGTTGGGCTATTACGCATTAGTAGCAGAAAAAAGGACACATAATGGATAACACAGCGCTCCAGATACTCCAGCTAGGCGGACAAGGATTTTGTTGCAGTCAGATTCTTATCTCCCTGGCCCTTGCAGACATGGGAGAAGAAAATGTGCAGCTAGTCCGTGCCATGGCAGGTTTATGTGAAGGCTACGAGTACAACAATCTGTGCGGCGTAGCTAACGGTGCTGCATGTGTACTGGCCTTGTATCTGGCCAAAGGCAGTGTTGAAGAGCAAGGTGATGAACGCTATCCGTTGCTCCTTTCCCAGTTCATGGAGTGGTTTAAGGAAAGCTCATCAAGCTGGGGTGGCATCCGGTGCGAGGATATCCTGGAAGCAAGTGGTGAACACAACAACGAAGTATGCGGTGATATTATGATTGGAGCGCGTGACAAACTGTTAGAACTCTTTGCAGAACATGGGATTGATCCATCCATGCCCAAGGAAGAGGCTGATGAGTTTTGAACCTGATCCAGCGGTTCTTTCAACCACCTGGAGCGTATGCCCGGAATGTTTAACGCGTATTCCTGCAAGCAGGGAGAAACAGGGGGAAAGCGTCTACCTGATTAAGAAATGTCCAACTCATGGACGTTTTGCAACCAAAATATGGAAAGGCGGGATACCCTTTACCTCCTGGTCCAGGCCCAAAAAACCATCTACCCAACGTTCGCCACGCACAACAACTGCAAGAGGCTGTCCCTTTGATTGCGGCCTCTGTCCCAACCACAAGCAGCACACCTGCACCGCGCTCATTGAAATAACTCAGCGCTGCAATCTCAACTGCCCTGTTTGTTTTGCTTCTGCACAAGAAGAGCAAAGCGACGCTGATCTTTCGCTTGAACAGATTGGATTGCTTTATGACCAAATTTTGGAAGCATCAGGAAGATGTAATATTCAGCTCTCCGGCGGTGAACCTACGGTCAGGGACGACCTGGAACACATTATTACTCTTGGTACTCAAAAAGGATTTTCCTTTATTCAGCTTAACACCAATGGACTACGGCTGGCTGGAACACCCGGTTATGCGGCCAGGCTGAAACAGGCCGGGCTTTCATCGGTCTTTCTTCAATTTGATGGGGTCTCTGCCCATGCCCACACCTCGCTGAGGGGAAAAGACCTGCGTGCAATAAAGGAACAGGCCATCAGAAACTGTGAAAAAGCACAGCTTGGGGTGGTGCTGGTTCCAACGGTGATTCCTGGCTGTAACACTGACCAGGTGGGCGAGATCATCAAATACGGTGTTGGTTTTGCTCCCACAGTTCGCGGTGTCCATTTTCAGCCGATAAGTTATTTTGGCCGCTACCCAGGTACCCCCAAAGACAGAGATCGGCTCACCCTGCCGGAACTCTTAGACCTCATTGAGCAACAAACAGCAGGCGCACTCACCGCTGCGATGTTTGCGCCTCCAGGCTGTGAACATGAACGCTGTTCCTTTAGCTGCAACTTCCTGATAAAACAGGATAACAGCCTCATGCCGCTTCGGCCCTCAGCAGCAAACTGCTGCACGCAACCCAAGTTACAGCACGATATCCCAACAGCTAGCAAAGGAAGAGCAAAAAGCATCTCCTTTACCGCAAGACAATGGAGCTTTCCACAGGTTGAAAAACAGGATACGACACCTCAGCGACCCCAGGATGATTTAGACCGATTTTTAACCCGCGCTAAAACCCACACCTTCTCCATCTCTGCCATGGCCTTTCAGGATGCCTGGAACCTGGATCAGGAACGGCTCCAGGGGTGCTGTATCCATGTGGCAGCTCCCGATGGCAGGCTGGTCCCCTTTTGTGCCTACAATCTCACCTCACGCACAGGAGCATCATTACATCGATGAGCGCGTCCATGTTGCAGCCAACACCTTTGGAACAGTTGATCCGCAAGTACATAGCACCGCGTCATGCGGGGTTACTGACCCGGGAAATTATTGAACAATACCAACTGAACCAGTTGCACAATGTGCTTGCGTATTGCAAAAAGCGCTCTCCATTTTACAAACAACACCTCAGCAGGAGTACCAAAAAGGAGCTTACCAGCTTAGAAGATTTACATACCCTTCCCTTTGTCACGGCCCAGGATATTCAGGATCACGGCAGTGATATGCTCTGCGTTGGCCAGGATGACATCGCCCGCATCATCACCATGCACAGTTCAGGAACAACCGGGGCTCCCAAGCGACTTTATTTTACAGACGAGGATCTACAGGCAACCCTGCATTTTTTTTACTGGGGCATGCAGGCCATTGCTCAACCAGGATGGAAAACGGCTATTCTTTTACCTGGAGCAACACCTGATTCCACCGGCGACCTGCTTGCTCGCGCACTCAGAAAATTTGGGGTGGAGCCGCATATCTTTGGTCTTGTGCCTGAGCCTGAAAAGATTCTGGCCGAGCTGGTAAGGCTCAAAGCAGAGGTCATTGTGGGGTTTCCTGTGCAGATCCTTGCCCTTGCCCGCCTTGCTGAGCTTCGTGGCACACCACTGACAAACACCCGCTCAATATTGCTATGCTCGGACTATATTCCATACTCACTCTCTGCCCAACTCAAAGAGATATTAGACTGCCTGCTTTACAGTCATTATGGCACAATCGAAACCGGGCTTGGCGGCGGAGTGGAATGCAGAGCTTTGTGTGGGCAGCACCTGCGCGAATCAGACCTGCTGGTTGAAATCATTGATCTTCAAACACGTAAACCACTCCAACCTGGTCACGTAGGAGAAATAGTGATCACCACCCTGACGAGAAGAGGGATGCCGCTTGTGCGCTACAGGACAGGTGATCAGGCCAGATTACTGCCAGGAAGTTGTCCGTGTGGGAGTTCCATCGCCCGTTTGGACAAGGTAATGGGAAGGACAAGTAATCAGGTAGTCCTGGCAAACGGCGAAATACTGAGTATGCAGCTCCTGGACGAAACACTCTTCATCCTGCCAGGCATCCTCGATTTTGCAGTCACAGTAAACACTACAGGTGTATCAGAGGTGATTAACCTTACCCTGACAGCACCTTCCCAGCTGCAACAAAAACTTACTTTTCAGGCACAAGAACTGCTGAGCCAATTACCTCAGCTCAACCAGGTGGCGGTTAAAATAGCAGCAAACAAGCATGTCCGTATCGCTTCAGCTAAACGCATAATTACAGATAACAGATAGGATGGTTCCATGAAAAAATTACTCCAAACTATTAACGAGCTACTCAACAAAGGTGAAGATATTGTTCTAACCACCATTTCTGACCAATCCGGCTCGACCCCCAGGGTGGTCGGCGCTAAAATGGTAGTCAAACGTGATGGTACCATTGCTGGTACTATCGGTGGTGGCATTGTTGAGGCTGCCGTCATTAATGAGGCCAGGCAATGTTTTGAGCAGCAGGAGTCGAGGCTTCGCTTTTTTGACCTGACCAATGATGCGGCAGCAGAAAGCGATATGATCTGCGGTGGCAGTCTGACAATCTTCCTTGAATACATTGCTGCTGACAGCAATAACAAACAGGTCTTCCAAACTTTATACGAGACCATCTCCGGTGGAAAACGAGCTGCTTTGGTCTGCGGGCTAAATGGCAACAACAGGATGCAGCGTTTTGTTGTGGATGCAAAAGGTACCCCCAGCAATGGGGATGTCCCGGCTGGTTTACTGACCGAGGTCAAACGTGTTCGCACAACTACTTCTGCGGCAACAGTGGTTGAGTATGAGGGCGCTGAGTATCTTGTCTCGTATTTTTCGGTAAATGGGCAGCTTTTCATCGTGGGTTGTGGGCATGTGGCAGCCTGCACAGCAGATGCGGCAGCAAAGGTCGGTTTCCGGGTTACGGCCATGGACGACCGGGCTGAATTTGCCAATCGTGACCGATTTCCAACAGCTGATGAAATTCGAGTGCTGGATTCCTTTGACGACTGCTTTGCTGATTATGATATAAACTCAGAGTCTTTTCTTGTTATAGTGACCAGAGGGCATATGCACGACCTGGATGTACTTGCCCAGGCTTTACAAACCGATGCTGGATATATAGGGATGATCGGAAGTCGAAAAAAACGTGATGCTATTTATTCAAGGCTGCTTGATAGAGGTATTACCCCCGAACAACTCAATCGGGTTCATAGTCCCATTGGGCTTTCCATTGAGGCAGATACTCCAGAAGAAATTGCGATCTCCATTACAGCTGAACTCATATATAAAAGAGCAACTGACAACAAACGATGGCAGCTGATGTAACGTTAGCACATGATATAAGTGCGGTCATTTTAGCGGCAGGGTTTTCCAGCCGGATGGGAAAGCTCAAGCCGCTATTGCCATTTGGGCAGGCCACTGTTCTAGAACATTGCATCCAACTCTTTCAACAGTGCGGTATAAAGGATGTGGTTGTAGTGGTCGGCCACCGGCATGCTGAGACAATAAAAGTTGCACAACGGGCAGGTGCCAGGGCTGTCCACAACAAGAAATTTGAAAAAGGGATGTATTCCTCTATCCGGGCCGGGGCTCTTGCGCTTGATAAAAAGAGTACAGGTTTTTTTCTTCTCCCTGTGGATATTCCGCTGGTACGTACTGGCACCATCCGCTTGTTACTGAAAGCTTTTCAGAAAAAACAACCGCTTGTCACGTACCCCCTGTTTGCCGGGAAACGTGGTCATCCTCCGTTTATCTCTGCACAGCTTATTCCCATAATCACAAAAACAGCCAATCCAGAAGGTGGAATGCGCTCCATCCTGCAAAAAATAGAGGACGAAGCCAGTGGGTCGATCCATTCGGTGCAGGTAGCTGATGCGAACATCCACGCTGACATGGACACCCCTGACGACTATTCCCGTGCCTGCCAGCTGCTTACGTGCTACGAGTACCCCACCATGGAAGAGTGTCAGGTGATCATGAAGAAAATACACCCTCTGGATGAGAGGATCAGAGTACACTCACAAATAGTTGCCGATACCGCTGTTAAGTTATGTGAAGCAATACATATGTACGGAAACCAGAACCCTAATATAAAGCTCTGCAGGATCGGCGGCCTGCTCCATGATATTGCCAAAGGTGAACCTGAACATGACAAGACAGGCAGCAAGTGGATAACAGCACTTGGTTTTCCACCTGTTGCAGCAATCATTGCTGCACATAAGGATATCCCCCCATCAACAAACGATACAGTAACTGAAGAAGAGATCGTTTACCTTGCTGACAAGCTGGTAAAGCATGATCAGTTGGTGAGTATTGAAGAACGCTTTGGTAATAAGCTCCAACTCTTTACAAACACCCCTGATGCTTTTAACGCTGCACAAAAGCGTTTTACCCAAGCCCAAAATGTTGCCGCTAAGGTAGAAAAGGTCACAGGAAAGCCATTACCAACGTTGCTGTATACCAAAGCGTGTTAATTTCATGGACACTCAGATATATCTCGTTCGCCATGGTGCCATTGATAATGGTCCACCTAAATGCTTTATTGGTCAGACCGACCTTCCGCTCAACAATGAAGGAAAAGAACAGGCTTGGCAGCTCAAAGCCTTTTTCAGAAATATCACATTGAGCCGTATTGTCACCTCCAGGCTGAAGCGTACCATTCAAACTGCTGAAATAATCACCGGTTTACCTGGCAAAAATTTCGACTCCCTGCCCGAACTCAATGAAATTCATCTCGGTGCCTGGGAAGGCTGCCCCATACAAAAGATACAAGAGACACAGCCGGAACTCTATGCCCAACGCGGGAAAAATTTTGCAGGATTCAGGCCGCCAGGAGGCGAAAGCTTTCAGGACCTTGCTGATCGATGCTGGCCCAGTTTTCAAGCGTTGGTACAGCAAAATACTTTTCCGCTCCTCATTGTGGCTCATGCAGGGGTAAATCGAGTGCTGCTTGCAGGGATGCAGGATATTTCACTCCAGGAAATATTCACTATCAAGCAGCCCTACTGCATGGTCAACTCCATCAGTATAGTAAAGGGGAAATATACCATTGAGCAGCTAGAGGTTTGCTTAAACAAAGGGTAATTCCCAACTTGCCTCAAAAAAGAAACAGTGTATAGTATGGTGTCAAAAGGTTATCAACGTAAACTCAACCCGGCACACCAATGATCAAGAAAGAACTTTTAGATATTCTGGCCTGCCCCAAGTGCAAAGGCCCGATTCAGCTTGATGAAGAAAAAGCAGGACTGATTTGCCAGAGCTGCCAGCTCCTCTATGAGATTAAAGACGGTATCCCCATCATGCTCATTGATGAAGCCAAGCCACTACAGGAAACAAGCTAACCCGCTGTAGAACAGTAACTGAAATGCGTAAAGGAGCTACCCAAGCTCCTTTTTTCTTTTGGCTATTTCAAGCCGAACTCTCACTATTTAGCCATGCAAATCCTTTATTGCCAACCAGATGATTGAAAAGCTATACTTTCGTATGCTAACAGCATATACTTACCCTATTCTTCACATATAAAGAGCATCCAGCCCTACGACCTGAGAGGTGGCACCATGACCGCAGAACCCATAGCAAGCATACTCGAAAAATATATCAGCCCGGATAACCATAGTGGAAGCGACTACTTTGCAACACTGGAAGAGTTGGTTCAGCTGAGGAAAAATGCAGGTGAGAAGGAACGAGCAACACCGCAAAAAGCCATTGATGATGTGTATGCGCTGCTTAAGGACGAGTTGCTCACCAACACGTATCCCCCAGTGAGTGAAGTAAAATTTGGCACCTCTGGCTGGCGGGGTACCCTGGGCAAGGATATTTTTGTCCAATCAGTGGCAACCGTAACCTGCGCAATCCTGCAGCTTTTCAAGCAGGGTGAAGAAGATAATGCAATATTGGAAGCGCTTGGCGGGCTGCGTTTCAAAGACATGCAGGAAAAAGGGTGTGTAGTAGGGTTTGACAACCGCTTTGGTGGTGAGCTGCTTGCGCTGGCTGTGGTTAATGTCTTGGCAGCCAATGGGGTCAAGGTATACTACGCTGGAGAAGCCACCACAGGTGCTCTTTCCGCTTCGGTGTTACTTCACAAAGCTGCATTCTCGATCAATCTTACTCCGAGCCACAACCCCATGCAGTATGGTGGTTTTAAGTTCAATGCAGCTGACGCAGGCCCTGCAGCTCCAGTACTAACCGATTGTATCACCAGCCGTGCAAGGCAATATATCAAGGAAGGTGTCAATCCTTTTATGTCTGCTTCGCAAGATTTGCAGCAACCTCTTTCTCAACTGCCAAACATTGTCACGGAAGACGCACTGGACAGCTGGCAAAAAGTTGTGGTGAATAATCAGAGCACCCATGGCATTGAGTACACCAACCTTATGGAAAAGCTTGCCGCAAACAAAGACCTGGTTGTCTGCGTGGATGCTGTTCATGGTGCTTCCAGGAAGTATGTGTCCCGTTTGCTGGGTAATCCCCCCCAGGAACGGTTGGTGCTGTTGCGCGATACAGTAGATCCCACTTTTGACGGAATCGCTCCAGAGCCCTCTTCTGCCAACATGAAGCCAACCCTGGAAACGCTGGCTAACCGACCAGAGCCCTTAAAGATTGGAGCCATCATTGATCCAGACGGTGACCGGATTCGATTCACCGATGGCGAGGTAGAAATTTCCATGAACCAGTTTGGTGCCATGGCCTATCATTTCATCCATGAGCAAAAGGGCAAGCAAGGTATGGTAGCCAAGACTGTTGCAACCAGCAACCTGGCCAACGGCATTGCCACAAAGCTTGATGAGGAGGTATTCGAACCCAAGGTAGGATTTAAGGAATTTAAACCGGTGATGGGTAAGGCCCTGGTCTTTTTTGAAGAGTCAGATGGTATTTCCATTATTGGGCATACCCCGGAGAAAGATGCCTTTATCGGGTTAATTCTGGCCATTGACATGGTCCTAACCTTAGGGATATCTCTTGGTGCATATCTCAAGCAGATTGAAGAAGAATTTGGGTATTATTATCCTGATCGTGGTGGTTTACTGGTGAGCCAGAGCGGTGACCAGCTTATTACTTCACTAACTCAGTTGGAAAAATACAAGCAAGGTGAAACCGTTGTAGTGAATGACCAGCCCCAAACCATTGCTCGTGTCATTGATATCGATGGTCGTAAGATGATTTTTGAAGATGGTTCGTGGATTATGATCCGTCCTTCTGGTACAGAACCAAAAGTCCGCTATTATGTTGAGGCGCGAAATCCGCAAAATACCGCTCATCTCGTAAAAAGTGCACATTCCATGCTTGCCGAAACAGGAGTCCTGCCATAGAGTTATGCGGATACTTAGCAGCAGCATTTTATTTTCAAATCATGATAAGAACAATGTTGCAGCCCTCACCATAACTTAACCATAGAGATTTATACCATGTGGGAATATACAGATAAAGTTCAGGAGCACTTCATCAGCCCCAAAAACGTTGGCGAAATTAAGGATGCCGATGGGACTGGGAACGTTGGATCACTTGCCTGTGGAGACGCACTGAAGCTCACCATAAAAGTTGATGAAAACGACATCATCACTGATGCTAAATTTAAAACTTTTGGCTGTGCATCAGCCATTGCAAGCTCCTCCGTGCTGACCGAAATGCTTAAAGGCATGCCGCTTGCTGAAGCTAAAAATATAACCAATGATCATATTGCTGAAGCTCTTGGCGGGTTGCCAAAAGAAAAAATGCATTGCTCGGTTATGGGCCGTGAGGCACTTGAAGCTGCTATTGCTGACTATACAGGAGCCGTCTTACCTATGGCTCAGGGCGAGGTGGTATGTGACTGTTTTGGGATAACTGACCTTGAGATTGTACGGGCTATCCAGGAAAACGATCTTCGCTCGGTAGAAGAGATCACAAACTTCACCAAAGCTGGCGGTGGTTGTGGCAAATGTGAAGGAAAACTGGGTGAAATCTTAGCGGATACCGCAAAAGAGCTGCCCATGGCATCTGCTGCGCCAAGCAAACCGAAACGCATGACCGCACTGCAAAAAATTAAGAAGATAGAAGAAGTGTTAGAGCGGGAAATCAAGCCAACCCTGAAAAAAGATGGCGGCAGCATTGAACTCATTGATGTTGATGGAGATTTTGTCACCGTTTCACTTCGAGGTGCGTGCTCAGGTTGCCAGTCTTCCCAGACAACACTCAAGGAATATGTTGAGAAAAAGCTGCGTGAGCAGGTGCTTGATACACTCATCATCGAGGAGGAGAAGTAAATGCAATGTAGTACAGATAACGTTATCTATATGGATAACAATGCCACCACCCGTATTGCTCCAGAAGTGGTGGATGCCATGCTCCCCTTCCTCACCGACTGCTATGGCAATCCTTCCTCCATGCACACCTTTGGGGGCAATGTTGGGCAGGCGGTTGCAAATGCACGTAAATCGGTTGCCAAGCTTATCGGTGCTGACCCAAGTGAAATTATTTTCACCAGTTGCGGCACTGAAAGTGATTCCACTGCAATTTTATCTGCCCTGCAGACCTACCCTGAAAAACGCCACATTATAACCACCCGAGTAGAACATCCAGCAGTTAAAAGTTTATGCGAGAGCCTGGATACTCTTACTGGGCGTAAATATAAGGTAACTGCCCTCCCGGTTGAACATGACGGTACGTTGAATATGGACCAGTATCGGAACAGTCTGACCAATGATACTGCCATTGTCAGCGTGATGTGGGCCAATAACGAGACTGGCGTGCTTTTTCCGGTGGAAGAGATGGCTGAAATAGCCAGGGAGCACGGAGTTCTTTTTCATAGCGATGGCGTACAGGCAGTGGGCAAAGTCCCTATGAACCTCCAGAACACAGCCATTAATTTTCTTTCTCTTTCCGGTCATAAACTTCATGCACCTAAGGGCGTTGGCGTTTTATATGTGGCCAAAGGCACACCCTATATTCCCTTTCTAAACGGCGGCCATCAAGAGCATGGTCGTCGCGGAGGCACGGAAAACGTAGCTTCCATCGTCGGTCTAGGAAGAGCCTGTGAACTGGCCGCTGAGATGATGGAAGATGAAAACACCAAGGTAAAGGCTTTACGCGATAAGCTTGAACAAGGTTTGTTAGAGGCTATTCCTAAAGCTCTGCTCAACGGACATAAAACGGAGCGACTCCCCAACACCTCAAACATCAGCTTTGAATATGTGGAAGGTGAGGCTATTTTGCTCTATATGAATCAACACAATATCTGTGCATCGTCAGGATCGGCCTGTACTTCTGGTTCTCTTGAACCTTCTCATGTGCTCAGGGCTATGGGGGTTCCCTTTACGGCAGCCCATGGATCAATCCGGTTCAGCCTTTCCATTTATAACACAGAAGAGGAGGTTGACTTTGTCATCGACAAAATGCCTGGAATTATAGCCAAGCTTCGCGAAATGTCACCTTTCTGGGAAGAATAGGTATCTTCTGGGCAGCAAAAGTCTTCTCTGCTGCCCATTTTCTTTTTTATCCTCCCCAAAAAAAATAACGCCATGATTATCATCAAGCCCTCATACACCATCCTCCATGAATTAGACCAGCAAAGTCTTCCTGTGCGTATCGAATACAGCGGCAGAATTTGTTATAAAAGTGAAGAACGTATCACCGAGGATTCAGCCATCCCTTTTGTACGCAAAATGGCCGCACATGGACATAACTCGGTGCTTGAAATGGGGGTTGTTACATTCAGGGTTTATGGAGCTACCCAAAAACAGATAGATGCGTTGTTTTTCTGCCAGCCCAAATACATGCATATTGAAGTGGAACAGGATAATACGCTCCTGGTTACCGCTTCTATTCGCTCATATAAAGAATTCTATGTAAACAATCAGGACAATGAAATCGGTCAAGCCCTGATCATTTTCCTGGCAGCAAGGCATCCTTATTTTTATGAAAAAATAGCAGTACCGGAACACGGGGCTGAAAACCTCACCATAAAAAAGCTCGAGCTGAGCGAAGTGGAACAGCTTGAGGGAGCGAAGTTAGCGCTGCATCGTTATCTTGGAATTAAATTTATAGTGAATCGCGCTGTCACCCATGAGCTGGTTCGGCATCGCCCCTGTTCCTTTCTCCAGGAAAGCCAACGATACTGCAGGTACTCGACTGATCGCTTTGGCAATGAAGTAACCTTTGTCCAGCCACTCTTTTTTGAACAGGGCAGCCCGGAATTTGAGCTCTGGAAAAAAGCCATGGAAGAGACAGAACAGCTGTATCTTAAGCTGCTTGAAACAGCACCCCCCCAGGCTGCACGAACTGTACTGCCCAACTCTTGCAAAACCGAGATCATTGTCTATACCAATCTTTTGGAGTGGCAGCATATTGTGGCACTACGTACCCCACAAAATGCAGATCCATCGATGCGAGAAGTTATGGTCCCATTATCCAAGGAGCTCAAGCAACTCTATCCCACCATCTTCTAACGCTTGAACTCAACAAGGTAAACGTTGTTTGAGCTGGTGGAGGAGTCATTACATCCTGCAACCAAACCGTACTCTTCTTTTACCAATCAAGAGAAAACAGTATTGCTTTTTGACCAGGCTCTCTATTTGTAGTAACATAGCATCAAACATGATGATTGTAGTACATCCTTAACAGCGTTATCCGACAGAATTCAATGGCAACCAAACCAGCACGCAAAACAAACACCGTACAAAAGGCGTCAACAAAACGGACAGTCAAAGACCAGTCCGGTGCGGGGAGATTAAAAATTGGAGAATTACTGAGTAAGGCTGGATACATAACTGCATCACAGTTTGAAGAGGCGAAGCAAGCCCAAAAAAAAACTGGAGAGCGCCTGGGACGAATATTGTTGGAAGCAGGTGTTATTGAGCGTGACACCATCGCCAATTTTCTGAGCAGGAATTACAATTATACTTTTGTCAATATAGAAGATGAACCACCCAGCCAGGACGCTCTGGCACTCCTTCCCTATGACGTAGCCAAAGAATACCTCGCCTTTCCACTCAGAATAGCTGGAAATACGTTGCAGCTCACCATGGCCGAACCTACCGATGCGGTTGAGGTTGAAGAACTGCAGGACAGAACTCAAAAAGGGCTCAATGTTTGCGTTTCAACGGCTAGAGACATCATTGACGCATATAAAAAATACTACAAGATTGATGAGGAGGAGTATAAATCCTTTTTCAACGTCCAGGAAGAGGATCAGGAAGAAGTCACCCAAATAGATGATTTTGGTGCTCTTGTTTCTGATGCAGCAGAAGATTTTGAAATTGAGAGTTCCACCAGTGAGGACGAAGGATTTGATCAGTTCTCAGCCTCTGATGCACCAATTATCAAACTTGTAAACGGCATCCTGGTTAAAGCAGTGCAGGAAGGGGTCAGTGACATTCATATTGAACCCTTTGAGAAAACCATGCAGGTCCGGTACAGAAAAGACGGTTCACTCTTCAAATCAATGAACCTGCCGCTGACTATTAAAAATGCCATGGTGGCCAGGATGAAAATCCTGGCTGATCTTAATATTACCGAACGTAGAGTTCCTCAGGATGGACGGATCAAGATGCGCCTTGGAAGAAACAAGGCCGTTGATTTCCGTGTTTCCACTCTCCCTCTGCTCCATGGGGAAGGGATTGTTCTTCGAATTCTGGACAAGAGTTCACTCAATGTTGATCTGACCAAACTCGGTTTCACAGAGGACACCTTTGCCTCATTAAAGCGTTGTCTTAGTCGGCCTCAGGGATTGCTATTGGTTACCGGCCCCACCGGTTCAGGAAAGACCGTTACACTGTATTCAGCGTTAAACTCTCTGAACACTGAGGATATTAAAATCCTGACCGCTGAAGACCCGGTGGAGTTTAACTTTAAGGGGATCAATCAGGTTAACGTTAATACCGAAGTGGGGATGACTTTTGCCGCTGCACTCAAAGCATTCCTTCGTCAAGATCCAGATATCATCATGGTTGGTGAGATTCGAGACATTGACACGGCTGAAATTGCAATGAAAGCCGCGATGACAGGTCACCTAGTCTTTTCTACTCTCCATACCAACGACTCTCCTGCTACGGTTGGTCGGATGGTAGACATTGGTATTCCAGCCTATATTCTCGCTTCATCACTTACCATGGTACTTTCTCAGCGCCTGGGACGAAGACTTTGTCTTAACTGCCGTCAGCCTGCAGAATATACGAAAAAAGAACTGTTGAGTGCTGGTTTTAAGGAATCTGAACTGGACGAGCTTACCCTGTACAAGGCGAAAGGATGTCAGGAATGTAATGGCCTTGGCTATAAAGGACGTGTCGGTTTCTTTGAACTTATGGAGGTTACCGATGAAGTTGCCAAGGCAATTCAGGCTGAAGTTCCCGAAGAACAGCTGCGTAAAATTGCTATCCAAGAGGGGATGTACACTCTGAGAGAAGCAGCTTTGCAAAAAGCCCGCGAAGGGATTACCAGTTTGGAAGAGGTTCTCCGTCGTACGGTCGCCCACGAAGAGAGCCTTCCCGCTTACCTGATCAACCCGGATCAGGAGGATTATAATGACGGGGATGTCATTATCCAGGAATCAAATAATGACAAAGATTTTTTCAAGCTCGTAAGAGGCAAGGTAGCGGTCTTGCGTAGTGGTAAGAAAATAGCGGAGATTACAGAGCCAGGTGAATATTTTGGAGAGATGGCAGCCATCTTAGAAGAACCCCGTTCTGCTTCCATTATTTCATCAGGCCGCTCTATTATAAAACGTTATCCAGGCGATAAGCTCAATGAGCTTATTGAAAAATATCCAGATGTCTCCAGTCATCTCTTCAAAACCCTGACTGAACGTCTTCAAAAAACTGACCGAATCGTTGTCCAGCTTGCGGGTAAAAACAAAAACCGTCCTCAGGTTGTGCGCCGCGCATGAATCCCGTTTCCGTTTACATTATTGCCTACAACGAGGCCGATAAAATTGAGGCTGCAGTCAACTCGGTATTATGGGCTGATGAAATTATCCTGGCAGACTCCTATAGCCAGGACAACACTGCTGAGCTAGCCCAGGCCTTAGGAGCAAAAGTTGTTCAGATTCCCTTTAAAAGCTTTGGCAACCTGCGTAACCAGGCCATGGCAGCCTGTACCCACGATTGGATTTTCTCTCTTGATTCTGACGAGCGGTGCACTCCGGAAGTGCGGGATGAAATTTTTTCGACCTTGAAAAATCCCGTTGCTGACGCCTACTACGTTCCAAGGCGGAATTTTTTTATGGGCCGCTGGATTAAATATTCAGGGTTTTATCCTGATTACCGCCAGCCCCAGCTATTTAAGAAAGGGGTGCTCAGGTTTAAAGACAATGATCCTGTGCATGAAGAGTACAAGGTGCATAGCGAAAAGCCTGTGGGCTACTTCAAAAACCCAATCTGGCAATTCCCGTATAAAAATCTGGAGGAGGTTGTTCACAAGGCAAATAAATATTCCACCCTTGGGGCAAAAAAACTGCAGATGAACAATAAACGGGGAAGCATGCTCAAAGCATTGGCTAGAGGTTTATGGGCCTTTTTACATATGTTTTTCCTGAAGCGTGGTATTCTTGACGGGTGGCCAGGATTTATGATAGCACTTGGAAATTTTGAAGGCACTTTCTACAAGTACGCCAAACTACATGAACTGCAGTCTGACTGGAATCCGCAACCATCCCCACCACTGAACAAAACAGACTAACTAAATGGCTGGAAACTGATCACGGGCACTTCATCTTTGCACGATCACTCTTTCCCGCATACTCTTTACACGAAGTCTCACTTCGTTCCCTTACTTACTCAAAAGAATGCTTGCACAATTCTGTTGCACCCGAGACCAGTTACACGTCAGAAGTAAAGAATATCGCTGAAGCATAGCCCCCGTGATTGGTTACAATGGCTGAAGTTCATTTGCCAGCCGCACGCAACACAACATAAAAACTCTTTACTCCGGCATGGCTAGATCTGTGGACCGAAACAAGACTTTAAATACATGGATCATCGCGTGTTAGTCTAAAGCTCGTATTTGCGATGCAAATACCGTTGCACTCATTAAGGCAAAAAACCACCCTTCAGCGCTATCCTGGAGTGAAGAAGTGACCATACAGGCTGTCATGATGGTTAAGGTAAACCCCCGGGCAAGAAGGGTGTTTTCATGTTCTTGTAAATTTCCAGCATACCACCATTGGGTGATGAAAAAAGAGAGAAGAATCAATAAGCCCACCAGGCCAAATTGAACGCTGGCCATTAAATATTCGTTATGGGGATTGTCTGTTTGATTGAACCGGGTGCCTTTGATTAAGCGGGAATAGGCGGTTTGAAAGCTGCCTGTTCCGGTGCCAATGATAGGGCTTTCTTTTATGAGTGTAACAGAATTTGTGTAAAATTCGAGGCGCAGGCCAGTGGAGGAGATTTTGCTAGCCGGCTCTCCATAATTCCATGCCTGTATTTGACTGACTGCTATACGGGCTCTGTTCAGCAATGAATTTGATGGATAGCACCATAAAAAAAGTCCGATGCAGATAAAAAGGATAGAGACGATTGCAACACTTTTCCGGCTGCTCCATGAACAGAAATAATATACGAGAAGGACAAGGATAATCAGATGGCCTACCCGTCCAGTTACCATAAATAATACATTGATTAAAGCAAGAAAACTGAACCCCGTCCATAAAACTTGTGTTTTTATTGTGTTGGCGAAGCGGGCCAACACTGCTGTAACAAATACGGTGAATGCCATGAAGATGTTGTGCTTGATATGGTCATGAAAAACATAACAATCAAGGGGAGAGCCTTTTGTCGGTATAAAACCGGGAACCATGTTGAAGCGTATCAGATACGAGAGGACAAGAATCAATCCCATCGCACTGATAAATGATATCAAAACAGCCCGTTTTGTTTTCTCTTCTTGTAAATATATTATGGCCATGGCGATGAAAAGAAACTTACCACCGTCTTTAATGCTCTCCAGTATTTTTTCCAGGTTTGCGTTGGTATAAAACAGTCCTGCCAGGTGAATCAGAAAAAAGATACATCCAACCATGGCCACAGGGTTGGATGTTATGATAAGAGTCAATTTCTTAGTTGTTTTTTTAAAGTTGTCCAGAATCCAGAACAGCAGAAACATTCCTAAAACGATATAGGTTGCGGTTGTGGATACAGGGATGACAAATGCCAATAAAATCAACAGGGAACTGCAAATCTTGTTTACATTCATGAGCGATATGAGTGATATTAATTGAGTATTCTTTTATGAGGCGCTTATGAAAAAACACTATCAATCATTGAAGATGATGTTGCAACCCCCTATCGCACCACACCTTTTTCTCTACAATTGTTTTACGTAAAATATTGTCATTTATTGCCAATCGCTCACGTTTGTTTATTGGGTGAAATAAATGATATCCCAAGGCGTAAAATTTTACATTTTGCCGAATCACACCTAGGTTGAGTAACCGTGCTACAAACTCAGAATCTTCGCGTCCCCAGCCGATAAATTCTTCATTAAATCCATTTATTTTTAGAGCATCACGCTTCCAAAATGCAAAGTTACACGTTTTTACCCCTTTTAATCGGGTACTTTTAAACGAAAACAGTTTGGCTAACAAAATTGATCTCACTCCATTTTTTCTATTTTGAACATCAGGTGTGCGTATGGAAATATTAGCTACCTTTTCCCTAAGGACAACTGCGGAAGTATCACGGCCCAGTAAAACGCGGGTTCCCTGTACAAAGCAATTGTCTTGCACAAATTTACAATGGTCAGCTATAAAGTGGCGCTCCAAAATAATATCGCCATCAACAAGAATAATATAATCCCCTCTGGCCTTAGCAATGGCCATGTTCCTGCTTTTGGCCAAACGAAACCCCTTATCCTCCTGCCAGGAATGAACCACTTCAATGGGGGCTTTCCTAGCAATGGACTTGACCAGCTCCAGTGTACTCTCTCCTGAGCCGTCATCTGCAACGATGATTTCATACGGCATTTTGGTTTGTTTTAACGCACTTTCAAGAGAAATTCGCAATGCTTCCGGCCAATTGTAGGTGGTTACAATCAGTGTGATTTTTAACGCTTCCACGTCCTGCCTCATTTCATTTCCACAAACGCTGTCACAGCTTCATACACCTGATCAACGGTTATTGCTTTCATACAAGACATATGTGTACAGGACCGCCTTCGACAGCAAAGACAATCCAGATTACCTGCCTGAAGCACCCTATGTTCGACCTTATATGGCCCCACGCGTTCAGGGTGAGTAGGGCCAAAAAGAGCCACCACAGGAGTTTTAGCCATGGCTGCGATATGCATTGGCCCGGTATCCAAACCCACATACACAGATGCGGCCTTTATCAACGCCACGGCCTGCACCAAGCTCTGTTTTCCAGCAGCTACAACGGGTTTATGCACCATATGATCGGTAATTGAGGCAATATAGGGGAGATCATTTCTGCTCCCACCAAAGACAACCCCAACCCCAGAGTTGATGAGCTGATCAGCCAACACTGCCCATCGTTTAACATCCCAAAATTTAGTTTCCCACCGCGCAGTGGGATTCATATAGGCAACAGGCTGCATTTCACCAATTTTATGCTGTCGAAGAAACAACGCTGCTCCGTCTCTAGCCTCTGGAGAAATAAATATATGAAAATCAGCCTCTTGCACCGGACAAGACAAAAAATCAGTAAAGGCTATGTTTTTTTCCAGCGCATGCTGAACGTCATCAGCCACTCTAACATGCTGGTGCTGAAAAAAGGTGTTGAGCTCTTTGGCATTTTTAAACCCAACCCTTCTCCCACCAGGATTCATGACTGCCAATACCCCGCTACGAAACGATGCATGCAGGTCTAAGCTTATATCATAGGGTATGCGTTTACATGCTTTTCGTAATTGCAGTAAGGTACGTATTGTTGCCAAAAATGCGTCCCAATACACGCTCTTTTTAGCCAACGGATCACTGGTTGCAGGAATATGAATGGGATAAACCGTATCAATGGCCGGATCATTTTCCAAAAGCTCAGCATACCCCTGCTCAACCACCCAACCAATATGACAGCTCGGGTATGTTCGTTTTATCGCATGAGCCACCGGTAATGTATGGATGACATCTCCCAATGAACTCTGCTTGATAATGAGTATGCGTTTTTCAGAGATATCCATAATTACTTTTATTTCTGCCAGAATCAAAATTGCATTTGGTAGAGTGTTGTATATTCATCTCCTTTTGCAATGAGTTCGTCGTGTGTTCCGGATTCCACGATTTTCCCTTCTTTAAGCACTATGATGCGATCCGCATTTTTAACTGTTGATAAACGATGAGCAATGACAATGGTGGTTCTGTTTTGCATCAGGTTTTCCAGAGCTTTTTGGACTTTTTTCTCCGACTCTGTATCAAGTGAAGACGTAGCTTCATCAAGGATGAGAACAGGAGCATTTTTTAACAAAGCCCGGGCAATGGAAATACGTTGTTGTTGGCCGCCTGATAATCTTGCCCCAGATTCACCAATGACAGTTTCAAATTTTTCAGGCAGTTCATTGATAAAATCAATCGCATAGGCTGATGTCGCGGCATGAACAATATCAGCCTCTTTACATTGTTCCATGCCATACCCAATATTGTATCTGACAGTATCGTTAAAAAGTATGGTTTGCTGGGTTACAAGTGCTATCTGCTTGCGAAGGGAGTGCTGGGTTACAGTGCGTATATCTTTTCCTCCAACCAAAATAGCCCCGGAAGAGACATCATAGAAGCGAGAAATCAGCTTTGCCAGGGTACTTTTACCACTACCGCTAGGCCCTACAATGGCTAACACCTCTCCATGCTTGATCTCGAAGCTGATATTGTGGAGAACAGGATCATTATTTTTATAATTAAAAGTGACATTATCAAACTTGATACTCTCACGAAAGGAAGGAAGTTCTTCAGCGTTTTTGAGATCTCTGATGTTTGGCTGGATATTTAATAAGGTAAAAACTCGATCTGCAGCAGCTAAGCTGGTTTGTATAGCTGCATTGAGTTTACTGGCCCCCTTTATTGGCTCATAAAGCATAAAAAGAGCAGTTAAGAAAGACATAAAGGTTCCAGGAGTAGAGGATCCTTGTAAAACCTGCATCCCCCCATACCAAATGATTAAAGCCATTCCAATACCGCCCAGGAACTCTACCACAGGGTGCGAAAGGCAATTGTATCTTGCTTTACAAATTATGACTTCAAATAACTGTTGTAGTGTTTCCTGAAAACGTTTTTTCTCAAATTCTTCCATACAAAAGGCTTTAACAATACTAACCCCACTAATTGTCTCATGGAGTTGATTGGTTGACAGCCCCATATGCCTTTGATATTTGTGACTGATACGTCGTATTTTTTTACCAAATTTTGTAATAGGTATCGCAGCCACTGGTATAAAAACTAATGCAATAAGCGCTAGGCCACTGTCCAGGTAAAAGATTACCACGAGCAAACTAATGGCAGAAAATATATCTCTAAATAAGCGGACTAATGCGCTCGACACAGAGGACTCTAGCATATCAACATCATTCATTATTCTAGATATCAGCTCACCCGTGGTGTGTTGATAAAAAAAGGACATATCAAACGTGTTAATATGCGAGTATAGTTTATCTCTTAAGTCTCTGATGACTCTTTTCCCAACCCATTCAAGCACGTAAGAATATATATAATAAAAAATTCCTTTAACGAAAAAGAGGACAATCAACACAACGGGCAGTATGTTGAGTAATGCCTTATGTTTATTAACAAAAATTTCATCAAGGAGCGGCTTTACCATATACGCCTGGGCAGCATTAAACCCGGCAACAAAAACCATGGCAATCATGGCGATTGCGAGTTTGCCTCTGTAGGGTTTGACGACTTTGTATAGATTTAAAAATATATTTTTTGTTGTCATTGTCTAATGACTGAATGTGTAAACGAAAAAAGGATTACGAAAAAAATGAGGCTTTATAACCATAATGGTCGTGCTCATCATTGTTAAAGTATTTTTTGGCAAGCAGACTTCTACCACCCCTTTAACCCAAATAAAAGAAATAATAAATGCAACAGTATACTATTATCCATACAACTTGTCACACTCAGTGGGGAGGACTTGAAAAACGAATCTTGAACGAATCTCTCTGGATGAGAGACCGGGGGCATAACATTACTATTATTGCACCACATAATACCCCTTTAATTACAAAGGCAAAAGCGCATAATTTGAAAGTCTATGGGCTCCAATTTACGTGGTCATCTTTTTTTACTGTGACCCGGTCTCTCAAAATAATTTTTAAAACCGACAAACCTGACATAGTAAATACCCACGGGAATGAAGATTCAAAAATCGTTCTGCTTACCGCAAAACAAACCGAAATACCATTGAAAATTCTTTCTCGTCACATCAGTGCTCCGGTAAAAAACTCCTGGTATAACGAAATATTATATCGTCGCCTATGTCATCAAATTTTCACGACTTCCCACTTTACCAAAAAGCAACTTCAGGAAACGTTTCAGCTTGAAAATGACAAAGTTTCTTCCATGCCCTCGGGAATAATCCCCCCAGAATCCCTTCTTGAAAAAGAAGAAGCAAAATACAGAGTCCAGAGCGAACTAAATATTGACCAATCCCTGGAAGGACTCATAGGGTTTGTCGGCCGTGTGTCAGATGACAAAGGAATTCCTGTTTTGTTTGAGGCTTGTGCTCATATCAAAGATGCCATTGCAGGGTATCACCTGGTAATTGTTGGGGGGGGAGATAACGAATATATTGATTATTTAAAAAAACTGGCTTGTAATTATGGGATGCGATCGTGGGTACATTTTGTAGGACTGAAGGAAAATGTATGGGACTATTACAGAGCTTTTGACATGTGTATTTTGCCTTCTCAAGAATTTAATGAACGCCCTTTTGAGGGAGTACCACAAACACTTCTTGAGTCTATGCATTGCAGTTGTCCTGTTGTAGCCTCAAACACAGGTGGTATCCGGGATATAGTCTTACCAGGAAAAACAGGTCGGTTGTTCGAATATGATCAACCAGAGATGCTCGGCCAGGCAATACGAGAAGTTATCAACAATCCAGCAACAACGAAAAACTATGTAGAGAACGCAAAACAAATGGTCGACCAACAATACACCATGGACGTAATGGGTCAAAAAATCAGTGATATTTATGACAGGTATCTAAAAAAACAGGTGTGACATATTCTTTTCAAATAAGCGCCTCATAAAGTACTTCTATTTTTTCTCTCAGGCATGAGGCATGATGAATTTTTTCATCAACTCACCTTAGCTTAAGGAGGTATCCCGTGCCTGATGCACCACAAGCCCATGATTCGATCATGGGCAGCTCCTGGAAAGCCCACGTAGAAGCACAACGCCAAAGCGGTCTGAGTCGTGCTGAATATT
>PDQK01000049.1 GCA_002746685.1 Desulfobulbus propionicus
GATGTTCTTGTTCAGTCGGCGGATGCCTTGTCCGGTGCCCGGCCTGGAGCGAGAAAGGAGATGCTTCAGAGTTATGTGAAACGACTTGAGGATCTTGAAAACATTGCAAACGGTTTTTCCGGGATTGAAAAATCCTATGCCATTCAGGCAGGACGTGATTTGCGGATTATTGTTGACTCAAACAAGGTCAAGGATGAGGAAGCGACCCTTCTTGGTCAGGATATCGCGAAAGAAATCGAAAATCAGTTGACATATCCCGGACAGATTCGGGTGACAGTTATCAGGGAGACCAGAGCTGTGGAATATGCAAGATAATAAGACGTAATTCCCCCAAGTTTTAAAGGAAAGGCCCGCTGCAGATAAAAAATCTACGGCGGGCTTTTTTTTGTTTGGCGGGAAAAATTTACGATGTACAGCCAACCTGTGGATTAAAATAGCCAAACCTAAGGGAGGGAAACTCTTCCTTGAGCTGCTGTAACCAGACTGTCACGCCCATACTCGGCATCTCGGGGGTGCAGCCCAGTTCCGAGAGATACCATTCCGGGTCAATATTGAGGTTGCGGAGTTGGATAAAATCTGGATTGTGGTCGCGAACAAGCCTGCACAAACTGTTAAATTCGGCGTCGCTGTCGGTAAATCCTGGGAGAATAAAATAGTTAAGAGAAACAAAACGCCCCTCTTGTTTCATCGCATCAATGGATTTCATGACATCTGAAAAGGTGTAGTTGCGGGGGCGGTAATATGAGTTATAACAGCTTTCCTGAGCCGAATTCAGGCTGACCCTGAGGGAGTCGAGTCCGGTTCTGGCAAGTACTCGCACTTTTTGGGGCAGGCTGGAGTTGGAGTTCAGGTTTATTGTTCCCCGCGATGTCTGTTCCCTGATCATTTCAACAGTTTTCTGGATTGTATCCGCTTGCAGGAGAGGTTCTCCTTCACATCCCTGTCCAAAGCTGACGATAGGATTTTCCGCTGTTTGTAAATGGGGAACTGCAATTTCACACAATTCTTCGGGAGTGGGTACAAAGCTGATACGATCTTGAGTTGCGGGACAACAGCCCGATTCCTGCAGGGATATACAGCCAAGACAACGGGCATTGCAGGCAGGCGAGGTCGGAAGAGGTGCTTCCCATCTGCCG
>PDQK01000050.1 GCA_002746685.1 Desulfobulbus propionicus
GTGTTTTGCCAGGGTGCAGTCATATCTGCCGGAATATCCCCAGCTCTTTTTTGAATGGGGGCAGCTTGAAAACGCGCAGGGAAATAACGCGCTGGCTATCTTTTATCTCGGTAAATTCAACCTTTATGAAGGGAAGTTAACGTTGGCTGCAGAGCAGCTGCAGCAGGCTGTTCAGGAGAAAGAACTGTCGCCGGAGAAAAAGCGGGAGGCGGAGGAGCTGCTGGCCCAGATGAAAAGGGTGGAGAAAAAATCCTGAGTTGCCGGATTTGTCCGGGAGTCTGCAGGCTAACCCGGGTTTCTCATGGGCAAAGTTTTCCGTAAGGCCAAGGCGCAAGGCGTTTGGTTGTAGTGTGCTACACGCAAACGCCTTGCAACGAAGGCTCACGGAAAAATCGCTCACCAGCAGGGGGAGTTTTTTGTGCGTCTTTGTAAAAACAGACTGTTTTTTGAATAATCTTAATATGCTTATTAAGGTTAACTAGTTAAAGATAAGACAAAAACTCATGAGAAATTCGGGCCAATGCCGCTACCGGATGGTAAGCAGCTGACGGATTGCCGCCACACTGTCTGCGGCAAAGATCTCCCGGCGCAGTGCCGCGCTGCCATATACTCCCTTGAAATAACGGCACATCTGGTTTTTCACATAGCCGATCATCTTTTCCGCGGGCAGAAACTGCTCAATCAGTTCCAGATGCAGCAGGGCGTTGCTGCTGATCTCGGTAACTGTTGCCGGGGCGGTTTTGTCACTGAATATCCATGGACTGCCCAGCGCTCCCCGGCCAATCATCACGCCATCGCAGCCGGTGGTTGCCATCATCTGCCGGGCATCCTGATAACAGAGGATATCACCGTTACCGATAACCGGGATTGAGAGAGCCTTTTTTACTTCTGCAATATAGTGCCGGTCAACGCTGCCGGAAAAACCCTGTGTCCAGGTGCGGGCATGTACCGTTACTGCCGCTGCGCCAGCCGCCTCGGCCATTTGTGCGAACTCGACCACGTTAATATGCCGGCTGTCCTTGCCCAGCCGGATTTTTACGGTAACCGGAACATCTGCCGCGGCAACCACTCTGGTAATGATTGAT
>PDQK01000005.1 GCA_002746685.1 Desulfobulbus propionicus
GAATTCAATTTCATTCAGTTTTTCAATCTTTTCAATCCAATCTGAGTAGATTGGCAAAGGTGTTTCGATTTTAGAATTATGTATTTTCATTCACTTAACAGTGTTAATAACTGGAAAAAGTCAGTCATACATTCTTATAACTGGACAATTTTTCTACGTTCATAGGTATTAAGCAATACTATATGGAAAATACTTTCCCTATAGTATTACTCTTCTCCACTTTTCCAAGAAATGTGATATTATCGTAGTTGTTATGGAGAATAAATCTAGATTTACCCCAAACCCCGAGTTGAAGCTGATGGATCAGTTACGGCAGGATTACTCGTCCTGCCACTCTTCCTTAACCACTGCTTTTTGATCCTCTGGATTCATCACCCGGTAGGAAATCACCCCTTCTTTGAAGGTTCCATACAGTGAAAAACGGGGTACTCGCAAGGTGCCGTCATCTTCCAAAGGAACCATTGCGATAACATCCCCGCCGTTGCCCAAAGTAAGTTCACAGGGTACTTTTCTCATACTATATCCCCCTTGTAACAGCTGCTTTAAAACAGTATAGAACGGAGCACAATAACCAGAAAACAGGCCACTGCGCCAATTTCAGAGGCCCTCGTTGTAAGCTTGCACGCCTGGTTGATATGGGCAGCTTGAGGCGGCTCAAAATGGACACCGATATACGGTTTCTCCACCAGCTGCCCACCGTAGTAGTTTGGCCCATTTAACCGCACCTGCAGTGCTCCGGCAAAGGCTGCTTCAGGAAAGCCGGCATTGGGGCTGCTGTGATGGGTTCCTTCAGCCTTGGCGGTTGCAAGAGCCAGGGTATGAGTCATCTTCAACAGCCGTGCTGCTCCTGCAATACACAACACCGATAAGCGGGCAGGGATAAAATTAGCCACGTCATCAATCCGGGCGGCAGCTCTGCCAAAATACAGATATCGCTGATTTTTATATCCTACCATGGAGTCCAGGGTGTTCACCATTTTATAGGTCAGGGCAAGTGGACCGCCCCCGAGAGCGATAAAAAAAAGTGGTGAAAAGATACCGTCCACAAAATTCTCAGCCACGGTTTCAACCGTGGCCCGACTGATATCATCGGCCTGATAGGATTGCACATCGCGACCAACAATCATGGCAACCTCTTCCCGCGCCTGATCCACGTTCCCTGCTCCAAGCAAATCAAAAATGGAGCGTGCAGCTTCCACCAGCGACCTGGTAGCCAAGGCGTAAAAGATCATCACCGCTTCAAATGCTAAGGCAAAAACGGGATGGATGCGTCCAGCAACCACCAGCGTACCCGCACAGATAAGCCAGCAACAACTGATCAGTGACACCGCAAACAGCAACCCGGCCAGCTTTTCGTCTTTGATAAGCCTGCGAAAAAATGGTTCAAAAAATACTATGGCCTGCCCCATCCAACGGATGGGATGCGGGAGCCAGCGGGGGTCGCCAACCAAGCGGTCCAATCCATAACCAAGTGGTAAAACAAGCAGGTATAACCAGGAAGGAGTAAGCATCACAGTTCTCCAAGCACTGCAGTCAATTTTTCTGCAACCAACTGATTAATCTCCCGATTTTTCAACGATATGCGAATATAGCGTTCATCAAGCCCCACAAAGTTACTGCAATCACGGATCAACAACCGATCAGCCACCAGTTGGTCACACACAGCAGCTGAACGCTTTCCCGGGGGCAGCTTAATGAGCTGATACGGAGTGACGCCGGGGTACAAGGTGACAGGGCTGGAACCAAGCCGCTGCCTGAAAAGCGCCACCTCCTGTTGCAGGTACACCTTGGTTTCCTGCAGAAAGAGAGCAAGGGTCTCCTGGTGATCAGCTAAAAAGCCCATGGCTTCCTGGGCCATGGTGTTGGCGCACCAGGGCTGCATGTACTGGCTGAACTGTCTTGCCATTTCAGGTTCAGCCACCAGAAACCCGGCCCGCAAGCCAGGGATGCCAAAAATTTTGGATAAAGACCACAGCACCACCACATTATCAAGCCCGCTCCCGACCATACTCTTGTCATCACCCTCCTGAGCAAAGAGCAGGTATGACTCGTCAATGACAAAGGTGGTGGCTGGCTGGCTGCGGCACAGTTCCAGCAACTGCTCATGGGGGATCAATATCCCGGTGGGATTGTTGGGATTACATATAAACACCACATCAACCTGTGCGGCTCTTTGTGCAAGGGCCCCGCAATCAATACGAAAACGCTCTGCATCGCGGGCGAGGAAATAATCTGGCTCAATTCCGTACATGACACAGCTTGAGCTGTAATCCGCATAGGTTGGACCAACGATCAACACCTTTTTGGGACGCAACGCCGGGCATACCGTGTAGATAAATTGGGTTGTCCCGGTCCCCATGAGCATACCAGCTGAAGAGATACCAAGGATATCAGCTAAACTTTCAGTTGCTGAGCGGGCATCAACCTCAGGTAAGGACATGATGCTGGAAAGTTGGGCCTGCAAAAACGCAAGCAGGCCAGGCACCATGCCCAAGGGGTTGATGTTACTGCTCATGTCAATGATTTCTTCAGGCCTGCAGCGAGCTTTCCTGGCAGCTTCGCCCCTGTTCCCGCCATGTCCCTGGATCACAGTTCTGCTCCCTGTTGCCTGAGCAACTCCAGGATAGCATCAATGTCTAAATGCTCTGCAGCGTGCTCTGCCAACTGGTCATAGGCTCTATCCCGTGCAGCAGGTCCGTGGAGCTGCTCACCAACCTGGAGGTGCTCCAGCCCGATTGCCTGTAACCACTGAGTAAGTACACCGGGGCTATCAAAAAGTCCGTGCATATAGGTACCGGCGATCTGTCCGTTGTCACTCATACAGCCGTCGCTGTCGCTGCACGGCTCACCGTTTCTGCTCTGGACGCTCACCAAAGGCGTGCCACCGGAAATAGTGGTCTGGCCCATGTGGATTTCATATCCACAGCCGCTCTGTCCAGCCCAGGTAAAGTCAGTTAACGTGGTCACCTTGGGTGCTTTAAGCACCGTTTCAACCGGGAGCAGTCCCAGCCCCTTGGTTGAACCGGGAGCCCCTTCAATTCCATCGGGATCGTGCACCTTGCTGCCCAGCATCTGGTAACCGCCACAGACCCCAAGCACCTTGCCTCCATTTTCCGTAAACGTATTGATGTGCGCTGCCCAGCCACTTGTTCTCAGCCAATCCAGATCACTGCAGGTGCTCTTTGAACCGGGCAGAATAATGGCGGTAAACGGAGATAAATCCTGAGGCTGCTGGAGATATACCGCCTGCAGCCCAGGTATCTGCATAAGCGGGTCAAAATCAGTAAAATTAGATATATGGGGCAGCCTGATAATAGCCACAGCAACATTACCTTCCTGCACCTCAGTAAAGCCCGGCGCATTTTCAATAACCACCGCATCTTCTGCCTCAATGTGAAAATGTTTGTACCACGGCAGCACACCAAAAACGGGTTTGCCGGTTCGCTCCTCAATCCAGTCCACCCCGTTTTCAAACAGGGAGATATCGCCACGGAAACGGTTGATCACAAAGCCCTTGATCAGTTCCTGCTGTTGAGGGTTTATGCAGGCCAGGGTTCCCACCAACTGGGCAAAGACCCCGCCGCGATCGATATCAGCCACCAGAATCACCGGAGCCTTGGCATAGGCTGCCATGTTAAGATTAACGATATCGTTTGCCATCAGGTTGACCTCTGCACACGATCCTGCCCCTTCCATGACAATGACGTCATATTGTAAGCGGAGTCGCTCAAGGGCTACACAGCTCTCTTTAAACAGGTAAGCTTTTTGCTCATAATAGGACACAGAGGAGGCTTCCATCCAGGCTGCACCGTTAAGTACCACCTGAGAGCCCACATCACTGGTGGGTTTCAGGAGCACCGGGTTCATGTCCACATGGGGAGGAATTTTTGCGGCCTCTGACTGGACAATCTGGGCACGGCCCATCTCAAGCCCTTCCGCTGTCACCCCAGAGTTATTGGACATGTTCTGTGCCTTATACGGAGCGACCTTCACACCACGGTTAGCAAGTATTCTGCATAACGCAGTGGTCACGATGGATTTTCCCACATCAGATCCAGTTCCTAAAACCGAAAGACAAATTCCTTGAGCGGACATACAACCTCAATTGCTATTACGTGTTTTTTGGTTTGTACAACCAATAGAATCAGCCCAATGCAATGAATGATTGGACTCAACAGATTGTAGTAGAAAAAACCTGTCCCTGCGTCAACTCCTTTTCCTCTTCCAGCACGTTTATATGACTGCAGGGGGGGGGAATATTGCGGCCGATGCAACCCGAGTGAGAAAAACCACCATTGCATCTTATGGAAAAGAGTATATCTTAGCCAGAGCAATTAACATTGATGTATTCCTGGCCTAGCAAGGCCGGATGAACCCGGTTACTTTGGATGAGATTATACATGAACCTGGATTTTCAGCCATTAAGGCCATTACAACAAATCAGGTATATCTCGTTGATGAAGAACAGGTTTCACGACCAACCATGCATGTGCTGGAAGCAGCGGTCATCAGCAGCAACACTCTGTACCCGGAACTTGAGCAATACCCCTTATGCGTAACACACAACACAACAAGCCCGCTGTCCTTATAGCTAGCACTCACTCAGGCTGCGGCAAGACAACCGTCACGCTGGGTATCATGGCTGCCTTGCAACAGCGTGGGCTCCATGTGCAGCCATTTAAATGCGGCCCGGACTTCATCGACCCGACCTTGCACCAGATGGTTACAGGGCGCATCTCCAGAAACCTGGATGTGCGCATGTGTGGTGCGTCCTTTACCACGGCTACGTATCAGCGTAATACGCAAGCCTGTGACTGCGCAGTCATTGAAGGGGTGATGGGGTTGTTTGATGGCGGCGATGGATCAGGAGCAACCCTGGCTGCTCAGTTGAACGTGCCTGTCATTTTAGTGGTGGATGTCCGTTCTGCGGCTGAATCTGTGGCAGCAGTGATAAAAGGTTTTGCCACCTTGGATGAGAAGACTCGCATTGCTGGTATCATCTGCAATCGGGTAGGCTCCGCCAAACACAAGCAGATGATTGAGGATGCGGTGAACCAGTACCACCCCATCCCCATCATAGGTTTTCTCCCCAGAAACGAAGAGATTACCATCCCTTCCAGACATCTTGGTCTCCACATGGGGGAAGAAAATCCGCTGAACAAAGACGGGCAGCAACAGCTTGTGGCGATGATGGAGCAGCATCTGGACCTGGATTTGCTGCTTAAGCTTGCTGAGCAAACTGGCTCACCAACATATTCAAGCCAGGCTATAGCTCAGGTGCAACCAGAGCAGCAGCCTGTTCGAATCGGCGTTGCGCGGGATGAGGCCTTCTGCTTTTATTACGAAGATAACCTGGATATGCTGGTTGCAGCAGGAGCAGAGCTGATACCATTTAGTCCGCTCCACGACCAGAGCCTGCCTGAACACCTGGATGGTCTTTACCTTGGCGGCGGCTACCCGGAGCTTTTTGCCAGGCAGCTCAGTGAAAACCGCTTAATGCGAGAGCACATCAAAGCCTTTGCTGACAGCAATAAGCCGCTCTATGGGGAGTGCGGCGGTTTCATGTACCTCACCAGCTCGATAACTGACCTGGAAGGTGAGACCTACCCCATGGCAGGGGTGTTTGCCTTTGCCACCACCATGCAACAGCGCTTGCGACGGCTGGGATATCGTCAGCCTCGTTTAACCTGCGACAGTTGGCTGGCTGCAAAAGGCACCTTGCTTCACGGCCATGAGTTTCATTACTCAGCTGTCACCAAACCAGACGCTACACCTCAGGCCTACCTTTTAGATGATGGCCGGCCCGAAGGATATACGTATAAAAATACCCTGGCAGGTTATGTTCATCTGCACTGGGGCCGTACCCCTGAGGTGGCCTCAAATTTTGTGCAGGCCTGCTGCAACACCTCTAAGAGGTAAAGAATATGGTAGAAATTCTCCACATAGCACCACAGGATATAGAAGCTGAAAGTTTTCGTATCATTGCTGACGAACTTGGCCCCCATTCCTTTTCACCTGAAGAGTTTGCAGTTGTACAACGCTGCATCCATGCCACCGGCGACTTCAGTTTTGCTGACAACCTCAGGTTCAACCACGGTGCCATCCAGGCAGGTTTGAAGGCTATCCGAGCAGGGAGAAACATTCTGGTTGATGTTACCATGGCTGCCAGCGGGGTGTCCAAAGCCATGCTTGCTGAATTTGGAGGTAAGGTGATCTGCCATGTGGGTGAGCCGGAAACCGCCGCAATGGCCAAAGAAAACGGTACCACCCGCTCTGATGCTGCAGTGATGCGGGCAGTGGATGAGAACATCGGCATCGTGGCTGTTGGTAACGCACCAACAGCCCTGCTCAAGGCCATGGAACTCATTGAAGCGGGTCGCCTTACGCCTGATCTGGTCATCGGTGCCCCGGTTGGCTTTGTTAATGCTGCTGAATCCAAACAGCTCCTCATAGAAAAGCCCTATCCACATATCGCAGCTCTTGGGCGCAAAGGAGGTACCCCTGTGGCAGTGGCCTCGCTCAACGCCTTGATCCGTCTGGCTAAACAAGCTGCTTAACAGGTAGACGTGGCCAAGAAACCTTCCCAAAGAGGGCTCCGTTCCGGGTACACCACCGGGGCTTGTGCTGCTGCGGCTGCCAAGGCTGCGGTACTGCACTTGCTGGAAGGCACTCCCCGTGAGCAGGTGTCCATCCTGTTTCCAGATGGCTCGGCTCATAGCTTTGAGCTGTGCCGAAATCTGGAAAACGGGGAAGGGATTCTGGCCAGCGTGGTCAAAGATGCCGGTGATGATCCTGATGTGACCAATGGTGCAGAGATTGGCGCTATCGCGCGGCTGGTCAAGAAAGATGACCAGCAAGAGCAGATACAACTCATCAGCGGTGAAGGCGTGGGCATGGTGACCAAACCAGGTCTCCCGGTGGCTGTGGGCAAGCCTGCCATCAACCCGACGCCACAGAGGATGATCCGCAGTGCAGTGGCAGAAGCGCTTGCAGAACGTCATTGCGCAGAGCAATATGTTGAGGTCAGTATCTTTGTCCGTGATGGACAGGAGCTGGCAAAAAAGACCCTTAACAAACGGCTGGGTATTATCGGCGGACTCTCCATTTTAGGCACCACTGGCATTGTCAAGCCCATCTCAGCCAAGGCATGGACCGATACCATTGAAGCATCCATGAAGGTTGCCAAGGCCACCGGGCTGGACACGGTGCTTCTCTCAACCGGGCGCACCTCGGAACGAGCTGCCCAAGAACGGCTGCACCTCCCCGAAGAAGCGCTGGTGGAGATGGGTGATTACCTGAAATATGCGCTGGATGCGACAAAGCGGCATGGTTTTGCCACTGTTGTCATCACAGCCATGTGGGCCAAACTCCTGAAAGCAGCCCTTGGTATACCACAAACCCATGTGCGCAACGGAGCTCTTGAACCGGCTCACGCTGCACAACTGCTTGTAACTTTAGGTCTGGAGCAGGAACAGGCCGAGGAAATGGCCCAGGCCAATACAGCCAGAGAAATATATGATCGACTGAAAGCCGCTGACAGGCAGGATCTGATTCATGCGGTGTGCAAAAAGGCCCAGCAACAGGCCCAGGAGTGGTCAGGTCGGCCTGTTAGTATCTATCTTGTAACCTCTGAGGATGGAATCGTTCACCATGTTCCGCATTGAAATTATAGGCACCGACGCACCAGAGTTGAGCCAAAAGCAGCGTGAACTGCTTGACGGATGTGCTGCGGTGGTGGCCTCCAAACGGCATAAACGCATGCTTGGTGACAGCCCCTTGCCAGCTATCCCTGTTGCGCCCATTAAGGAGATGGTGGAGCGTGTCCAGGAACAGCTCAAAAAGGGGAATGTGGCGGTGCTGGCCAGTGGTGACCCCCTGTTTTATGGCATCGCTAAAACCATGCTCAAATACTTCTCGCCCGAGCAACTCCGCATCCACCCAGCCCTGTCTGCGTTGCAGCTTGCCTGTGCCAGGTTCAAAATCCCCTGGGATGATCTCACCCTGCTCAGCCTGCATGGCAGACCTGCTGATGGGATCGCTGGCCGCATTCTTGGTCAACCCAAGGTGATGCTCTTCACCGATACGGTCAATACCCCGGACCGCATCGCCTCGTTGCTGATTGACGCGCTGCACAAGGCGGGAGATGCACAACGCGTGAACACCATTCGTATGCGGGTTGCAGAAAACCTTGGCCTGGAAGATGAGCAACTGCATGAGGGCACCCTTACCCAGATGAGCGGCCAGTCCTTCAGCCCGCTGAACATGGTGCTGATTGAACAACCTGTCCCCGAAGTTCCATGTGGGTTTGGTTTAACTGCTGCTGAAATCCATCACTCCAGAGGACTGATCACCAAGGATGAGGTGCGGGCGGCCTCCCTCCATAAGCTCAGACTGCCAAAACAAGGTGTACTGTGGGATATTGGGGGTGGTTCTGGCAGTGTGTCTCTGGAGGCAGCACGGCTCCAGCCTGGACTCACGGTCTACACGGTGGAAAAAAAAACAGAGGAGCAGGAAAACATTCGAAGTAACATCCGCACCTTTAATGCGCATAACATCCACTTGATTTGTGGTGAAGCTCCCCAAGCTCTTCATGGGCTGCCAGCACCTGATCGCGTATTCATTGGTGGCAGCGGAAGTCACCTGGAAGCCATCATACGTCTTGCCGCAGAACAGCTCAAGCCCCAAGGGAGAATCATAGTTAACGCGGTACTCAAAAAGACTGCCCAGCAAGCTCCTGCATTTCTTCTCAACAATGGTTTTCAAGTGGAAACCGCACTCCTTGCTGTTTCACGCACCCAGTACCCCCAGCAACAGGAAACCGTTTTTAACCCTATCACAATCATCACTGGCATTTTATGAAACAAGTTAACCAACAATCAGGGCAACCTTTGCAGCCACCTGCCTCTTTGGGCAGCCTTTACATTGTGGGCATAGGCCCGGGCGACCCGGAACTTATTACCTATAAGGCTGGCCGCATTTTACAACAAGCAACCGTGTGGGCTGTACCCAAAGCCAAAAGGGGCGATGGATCCAGTGCGCTGCGTATTGCCAGCGAGGTCATCGACACCACAGGCAAAACCATCCTTGAGCTGACCTTTGCCATGAAAAAGGTATTTCTGGGCGAAAAACTCAACCCGGAACTCCTTGCTGCCTGGGATAGTGCTGCAGAAGAAGTGGCACAGCACATCAGCCAGGGACAGGATGTGGTGTTCCCCACTCTGGGCGATCCGACTCTCTTTTCCACTGCCTTTTACCTGATCCCGGCGCTCCGACACAAAACCCCGGAGGTGCAGGTAACCATTGTGCCGGGTATTACCGCCATGTCTGCCTGTGCTGCCGGGATAAATTCGCCACTGGCACTGGGCAATGATGTACTTACTGTTATTCCAGCGGCCTTTGATGATGACAGGCTGCGGGATATCCTCACCACCAATGACGCTGTTGTGCTCATGAAGGTCTATAAAAAAATGAAAAGTATCATTGCTCTGCTGGAGGAGCTTGACCTGATTGACAAAGCGGTCTTATTTGAGCGTTTTGGCCTGCCGGAGCAGAAGGTGTACACAAATATTCGGGAAGCTCAGGACAAGGAACTCCACTACTTCTCCACCATGGTCATCAGAAAAAAACAGTTACAGGAGTAAGAATGGCAGCGCAACAGACAACAGAAAAAACATCAAACACCCCACCGGTTATCTTTCTTGGTGCTGGCCCTGGAGATCCTGAGCTCATCACTGTTAAAGGGAGGAGGCTGCTTGATGAGGCCGATTTGATCATCTATGCAGGCAGCCTGGTGAACACTGCTCTGCTGGACGGTGTGGCTGGTGAGTGTTTTGACAGTGCCGGGATGGACCTGAACCAGATACTTGAGCTGATTGAGGATGGCTATGGTAAAGGCAAGAAAGTCATCCGGCTGCATACCGGAGACCCTGCCATCTATGGTGCCATTCGCGAACAGATGCAGCGGTTGGATGAAAAGGATATCCCCTACCAGGTTGTGCCTGGCGTGAGCTCAGCCTTTGCCACGGCAGCAACCCTGAAAAAAGAGCTG
Organism: Desulfobulbus propionicus; assembly: GCA_002746685.1. Lineage (GTDB taxonomy): Bacteria > Desulfobacterota > Desulfobulbia > Desulfobulbales > Desulfobulbaceae > Desulfogranum > Desulfogranum propionicus_C. The sequence continues at coordinate 10,049 of PDQK01000005.1, forward strand.
ACCGTACCCGAAGTGACCCAGACCGTTATTCTCACTCGTCAGGCTGGCCGTACTCCGGTCCCTGAGCGGGAATCACTGAAAAACCTGGCTTCCATTCAGGCAAGCATGTGTATTTTCTTAAGTGTTTCCATGATTGAGCGGGTGGTGGAAGACCTCATCGCAGGGGGCTACACTGCCCAAACTCCCATCGCAGTGGTGGAAAAAGCCAGCTGGCCTGAGGAACGAAAGGTTACCGGCACCCTGGGCGATATCGCTGAAACGATCACGTCATCGGGGATTAAAAAGACCGCAATGATTATTGTTGGCCCGGCCCTTGATATGGAGTCCACCATTGCCTCCAAGCTCTATGACAGTGATTTTAAACATGAGTATCGGTAACCACCAATGAAGCTCGCCGTCCTTGCCATAACCCAGGGTGCGGTTGCCCTTGGAAAAAAGATTGCCGAAGCTCTTGAGGGTGAACTCTATCCGTGTAAGGGCAAACTCATGGATACGATGGAGCAGGTGTGGCACAAGCATGATGGCATTATCTGTATCATGGCCAGCGGTATTGTGGTTCGGGCCATTGCGCCTTTGCTTAAAGATAAGCGCCAGGATCCTGCAGTGGTGGTCTGTGACGAAAAAGGAGCGTTTGCAATCTCCCTGCTCTCAGGTCATCTTGGCGGAGCCAATGAACTTGCTCACCGGGTTGCGGCAATAACTGGAGGCACCACTGTTATCACCACCGCCTCAGATGTGCGCGGCAGGACTGCCCTTGACTTGTGGTGCAGAGACTTAAACCTGACGGTTTCCAATAAAGCGTTGTTCACTCAAAAAATGGGCAAGCTGGTGGATCAGGGGAAACTCACCATTTTCAGCGATTACCCCTTACCAGCATTACCAGTTGATTTAGTAGAGGTGGAGGATCAGAGCAACGCAGACCTGATTATTACCAGTCGCGTTTTTCCTGCTGAAAAAGGGGTACTCCTCCACCCAAAAGCTTTAGTCTTTGGCATTGGCTGTAAGCGGGGAATCTCTGCTGATGCAATTCTCTCCTGCGTCCAACAGACCTGCGCCACCCATAATCTTGCCTTTGCAAGCGTGTACGGAATTGCTTCCATCACCCTGAAACAGGATGAAGCTGGCCTGCTTGCATGTGCACGGCAGTACGGGTTACGTACTGATTTTTTCCCTCCCGAGATACTCAATGCTGTAGAAGGCATTGAGGGTTCCCCAACCGTATTCAAAGTCACAGGATCAAAAGCTGTGGCAGAGCCTGCAGCCATTTTAGCTGCGGGAGCACAGACGCTGCTCGTAGACAAAATTAAATACCAGGGCGTGACCAACGCTGTGGCTGAAAATCCAAACCCTTTCTCCCAATAATCACCTAACGTAAAAATAATGACAAACCAAACATCATCCTCTTCAGGAGTACTCAATGTAGTTGGACTTGGGCCCGGTGCCGAAGACCTCATGGCTCCCCGAGCTAAAAATGCCATTGAGCAGGCTGAAATCGTTACCGGCTACCGCACCTATCTTGACCTGGTGCGTGACTGCATTCCTGCCACAGCTGAGGTGATTTCCTCATCCATGATGCAGGAGATTGACCGGTGTAAAAAGGCACTGCAGCTCGCAGAATCAGGGAAGAATGTGGCGCTGGTGTGTGGCGGCGATCCGGGTATCTATGCCCTGGCAGGCCTGGTATTTGAACTGGCTCAGTCAACGGACTCCAAGGTGAAGATCGAGGTGATCCCAGGGATTGCCGCTTTAAATGGTTGCGCATCCATTTTAGGTGCTCCGCTGATGCACGACTTTGCTGCCATCTCCCTTTCTGATCTGATGACGCCGTGGGAGGTGATTGAAAAGCGGGTTGAAGCGGCCGGACAGGCTGATTTTGTAATTGCCATCTACAATCCAAAGTCCAAGAAACGCACCACCCAGATTGTGCGAACCCGGGAAATTTTACTGAACTATCGTGCTCCTGAAACTCCAGTGGGGATTGTGCAGGGCGCTTCGCGCGATAATCAGTCGGTTGTGCTCTCCACCCTTGGTGAAATGCTTGAGCAAGAGATCGGAATGCAGACCACAGTGCTCATCGGTAATTCCCAGACCTTTATCTGGAATGACAAGATGATTACCCCCAGGGGATATAGCAAAAAGTACGGTTTATAAAACAACAAAGGCTGTCCCGAATATTGGGACAGCCTTTGTTGTTTACTCTCGATTTCCAGGTAGAGCCATGGTTGCCCGAGTGGCTCTCCCCGGATAATTGTAATATTTTCTTGTGGCAAGTCAGCCAGGTCACCAAACCCATCAACCGCAGAACTCCGTCAAATTTTTTCCCTATAAAAGAGTATGCGGGAAAAGTGATCGTGCAAAGATAGAGTCGTCATGATCAGTTACGATAAACCAGGTCCCCCAACCATTCATGAAGCGCATCGCTGCTAAGCCTTAAACTATGGGCGTTAGGAAGAAATGACCTCGTAGAGAGGGGTTTAACCTCAATCCAATCTGTTGGTGCCGGAATCACCTCAAATCCAGCCTGGGTAAAACTCCATTTGGCCCTTCTCATGTGGAGGGCGCTGGTCACCAGCACAATGGTCGTCTTGTCTTCTTTTGCCAGCATCGCATAGCTGAGTGTTGCATTTTCAGCCGTGGTCCTGCTCTTTTTCTCCAGCCACTGCGCCTGGACACCGAACCCCTCTGCCAGATCAAAGGCCATGGTCTCAGCTAAACTGCGTTTTTCATCACCAAATACTGAACCGCCGGTAAGCAGAACAGGCAGCCCTGTCTTGCGATGGAGATAGGCCCCATATCGCAGTCGGACAAGCCCGATTTGTTCAGTGACAGGTTGACCAAATTCCAGTGCATTTTCATTTTGGGAAGCTGAAAGAATAACAATGGCATCAGCCTGGAGGTGAGCAAGTTTCGCTGGGGAAATGGCTGGGTCTTGAATCTGGGAAAGGGCTAAAAAATTTGCCACCACCGGAGTTGAGAGCCCCCACAGGCTAAGAAGGAAAACAACAATGAGTACCCTTGCAAGCCTCGGTTTTGACTTGTGCAACACCACAGCGCCAAACAAAAGAACAATGTGTGAAAACGGGGGTAAAAGAAGCGTTTTTAATAGATAGCGTAGTTCCATTTCTTATCTGAACCTGAGAGTCATGAAAAACATTTGCTAGGCCGGTTACTCCATCCGTCACCAATCACGCTGGTCTAACAAAAAACTGGTACTATCAGATACAAGCGTAATCAGCAACAACTCTACACTCCAGAGGAACAGTCCATGTAAAAAAGCTTCCTTCTTTCCAGCGCCAACACAACAAAAGCCAAAACAGCCGATATCGTCAATTTTTATCTCTATTATTGACTTTTCCGTCAAAACTTCCTACTTTCAATACAACATTTAGCAAGTTACACCAATACTCCTATGAAAATTGACGCCATCAACATTGCCATCATTAATCATCTCAAAGATGGCCGCGCTTCCTACAAAACCATAGCTGATAAACTGGAACTTGCTGAAGGGACAGTACGCTCACGGATAAAAAAGCTTATTGAGGAGGGAGTCCTGTCCATCAGCGGACTGGTCAACCCTGAAGCTCTGCCTGACCAGCAGGTGGTAATGGTTGGCGTCCAGGTCAAGGACATGAACCTGGTCAAAAAGGGCGAAGAGTTCAGCAAGCTTAAAGGGGTTATCTCGGTCTGCGTGGTCACAGGCCGTTTTGATCTCATCATCACAGTCATGCTGAGCAATGATTTTGGGCTGCTGGAATTTTTCACTGAAGAGGTGGCCAATATAGAGAATGTGCGGTCAGTTGAAACCTTTGTGGTGTACAAAAGCTTTAACCTGAAAGTACCGTTGCCGGAATAGCCAGGGACATTATATTTAGACAGGAGCTAACAATGAAAACGACCTCTCTTCATAGCTACCATGTGGCTCAAGGGGCAAACATGGGTGAGTTTGGCTCATACGAAATGCCGCTGTGGTACCCCACAGGAGCAAAAGCTGAACATCTGGCGGTTATTAACAGCGCAGGATTGTTTGATACCAGTCATATGGCGGTGCTCACCGTGAATGGTAAGGCTGCGCGAGGTCTCCTCCAACGCTGCTTCTCCAAGGACCTGGAGCACTGCATTGGCAAACATAAAACCCAGCTTGTTGCTGGTCGCTGTGTGTACGGGGTTTTTCTGGATGAGACAGGCGGCGTCATTGATGATGCCATTGTCTACCAGTTCACCGAAACCGACTACATGCTGGTGGTCAACGCTGCCATGGGAGGTATCATCGCAAGCCACCTGCAGGAGCATGTTACTGACAGCAAAGAGGTGGTCGTCATTGACCTCACCGATAAGGTGGGGAAAATGGATATCCAGGGTCCTGCAGCCGGAAAAATTGTAGCGCAAATCATTAAAAATCCAGCTGCGCTGTTTGATAAACTGATCTATTTTTCGTTTAAAGGGTCATTTGATCAGGACAAGCTCCCCTGCGAACAGGTCGAGCTGTTGGACGGCACGCCACTGATGGTTTCCCGAACCGGCTATACGGGTGAGTTTGGCTTTGAGCTGTTTGTAGCCCCGGAATATATTGCCTCACTATGGCATACGCTGCTTGAAGCTGGAAAAGAGCAGGGACTAATCACCTGTGGGCTGGCTGCCCGTGATTCGCTCCGCTCAGGTGCGGTGCTGCCTTTATCTCATCAAGACATTGGTGATTGGCCGTTTAGCAACAACCCGTGGCTCTTCACCCTCCCCCTTGATGAAACAGGCAAAGGGTTTAGCAAGGATTTTATCGGCAGCAACGCCCTGGAAACAGCTCCAGGAGCAGGCTTTACCCTCCCCTTTGCAGGCTATGACCTGCGCAAGGTGCCTCCAGGGGAGGGCAGTAAGGTAACAGACCTTGATGGCAACGCCATAGGCAGGGTTTTAACCTGTACCACTGACATGGCCATTGGCCGGGTGGACAATGTTATCATCTCTGTTGCCACTCCAGGTGAGGCTGGCAAACCTGATCATTTTAAACCCAAGGGGTTGTGTTGCGGTTTTATTCAAGTCGACAACCAGCTCGCCCCTGGAGAACAGGTGATCCTCACCGATGGTAAACGCAAACTCAAGGTGGAGATCCGCAGCGATGTCCGCCCTGATCGGACAGCCAGAAAACCAGTCGCACAAATGCTCGCATAAGAGACCAAAGAACATAATAACACCAGAGAGAAGAGCTATGAAAGAACTCAACGAACTTATTTTACCGGATAATGTTGGCTACACAGAAGATCATGAGTGGGCAGAAAAAACAGGGGACACCATCAAGGTTGGGGTAACCGATTATGCACAGGATCAGCTGGGTGATATTGTTTTTGTTGAACTGCCCGAAGTTGGTGAAACCTTTGAAAAAGGTGAGGAGTTTGGCACCCTGGAATCAGTGAAAGCTGTTTCTGAGCTGTACCTGCCCATAGCTGGTGAGGTCGTTGCAATAAACGAAGAGTTAGACGATGCTCCAGAGCTGATCAACGAAGACCCGTATAAGGCGTGGATGCTGGAAATTAAGCCAGCTTCACCGGCAGAATATGACCAGTTACTTTCAGCTAAAGCGTATTTGGAAACTCTAGAGGGCTGATACCATGCGATACCTCCCGCATACCCAGGAAGATAGAGATGCAATGCTGAAGGTCACAGGCAACACAAGCCTGGAAGACCTCTTTGCAACCATACCAGAAGCGTGCCGCATGACCTCCAGCTGGGATATCCCGGCACCCAAAACCGAGTGGGAACTCAATGCCCACATCCAGCAGCTGGCAGACAAGATGGGGGTAACCCATCGCCACAGGGTGCTGATCGGAGCCGGGAGTAATGACCATTACATCCCGGCAACCATCAAGGCATTGATGTCCAGGTCGGAATTTCTTACCGCCTACACCCCGTACCAGCCCGAAATGGCGCAGGGAACACTGCAGGGCATCTTTGAATACCAAACGCTGACAGCCAGACTGCTGGGAATGGATGTGGTCAACGCCTCCATGTATGACGGGGGATCAGCTCTGGCAGAGGCCCTGCTTATGGGGCTGCGGATAGGCAAAAAGAAAACCACGGTGGCCGTGTCAAAGGCAATCCATCCTCATTATCGTGGGGTGGTACAAGCCTATCTGGCACCCACAGGTTTTGAAATCGTGGAACTACCGTACCTTGAAAATGGCAGGACAGACCTGAGCGGGTTGGATGAGATCGACAGCCTTGCTGCGGTGGCGATCCAGTCTCCCAACTTCTTAGGGGTGGTTGAACAACTTGAGCAGGCAGCGGCTGCAATCCACGAGCAGAAGGCGCTGTGTATTACTGGTTTTTCCGAACCCCTGGCGTATGGGCTGCTCAAATCTCCTGGTGCATGTGGTGCTGACATCAGCTGTGGTGAAGGACAGAGCTTTGGTCTTTCCCGCTCCTTTGGTGGCCCAGGGCTTGGCATGTTTGGCTGTAAGGATACATTCACCCGCAACCTGCCGGGTCGCCTGGTTGGTGAAACCACAGACCTGGATGGTAAACGCGGCTATGTGCTCACCCTGGCGACCAGGGAACAGCATATACGGCGTGACAAGGCCACCTCAAATATCTGCTCCAACCAGGGCGTTTGTGCCATGACAGCAGGCATGTACATGGCCTCCCTTGGCGGTACAGGGCTGCGTGAACTGGCAAAACTCAACTTTGACAAGGCGGAGTATTTTAAACAAGGGCTCATTGAAGCAGGAGCCAACCCCTGCTTTGTAGCACCAACCTTCAATGAATTCGTGGTTGAACTTCCAGATAACTTCAGCCAGGCACGCAAAAACCTGCTTGAGCAGGGCATCGTTGCCGGGTTACCACTGGAAAACTACTACCCGGAACTCTCAGGAAAATATCTTTTCGGGGTGAGCGAAACCAGCTCCAAAGCAGTTATGGACGCGGTTATCAAGGAGGTGCAGTCATGACAAATATCATCGGTAGCAGCGGCCTGATCCTTGATGAACCCCTGCTGTGGGAAAAAGGGAAAAAAGGCCGCAAAGGCATGTCCATCCCCCAAAGCGATGTTCCATCAGCTCCATTACCTGACGAGCTTATAGGTGCTCCGGTTGATTTTCCTGATCTCAGCGAGGTGGATGTGGTCCGCCACTACACCAGGCTCTCCCAATGGAACTTTGGGGTGGATACTGGCATGTACCCGCTGGGTTCCTGCACCATGAAATATAACCCCAAGATCAACGATCAGCAGGCGGCAACCCCTGAAATTGCAGCAGCTCATCCCATGCTGGATGACGAGTACTCCCAGGGGGTGCTCCAGATCATGTATGAGCTGCAGCATTACCTGGCAGCCATCACCGGACTGGATGCAGTCTCTCTCCAACCAGCGGCAGGTGCCCATGGCGAGCTGACCGGGATGTTGCTCTTTGATGCCTACCATAAAGCTAACAACTCCAGGCGTACAAAAATCCTTATCCCGGATACGGCTCATGGGACCAATCCGGCATCAGCGTCACTCTGCGGATATAAAGCCATCCCGGTTAAGTCTGATGAAAACGGCATGCTCACAGCCGAAGTGGTTGCTGAGCTGATGGATGAGGAAACCGCCGGCATCATGATCACTAACCCCAACACCCTTGGCTTGTTTGAAGCACAGGTAAGGGAAATTGCGGATATTGTGCATGCCAGGGGCGGCCTTGTCTATGGTGACGGTGCCAACATGAACGCGGTCATGGGCGTGGTGGATATGAAAAAATGCGGGATTGATGTGCTCCATCTTAATCTGCACAAGACCTTCTCCACTCCCCACGGTGGCGGTGGCCCCGGCGCTGGTCCGGTCTGTGTAACCAGTGAGCTGGAGCCCTTTCTCCCTGTTCCCAGAGCGTACAAAGATGGCGACATGTACCGGCTGGAACAGGAACGGGAAACATCTGTCGGACGCGTTCACGGGTTCCACGGTAACTTTGGTGTCCTGGTTCGGGCCTACAGCTATATTCTCTCCATGGGACAGGAAAACCTGCTCAAAGCCAGCCAGTTGGCAGTGCTCAACGCCAACTACATCAAAGAGCAGCTCAAAGAGGTGTTTGACCTGCCCTACCCGCAAACCTGCATGCATGAGTGTGTATTTACGGATAAACTCCAAAAAAAGCACAAGGTAACCACCCTGGATATGGCAAAGCGGCTCATCGACTGCGGCTATCACCCCCCCACCATCTACTTTCCGCTGGTGGTTCAGGGAGCGATCATGATTGAGCCAACAGAAACCGAGAGCAAGGAAGATATCGACCAGTTCATCGCCACCATGAAGCAGATTGCCCAGGAAGCTGCAGAGACCCCTGATGTGCTGCGCAACGCTCCCCAGGTGACCAAGGTGCGACGGCTGGACGAAGTGCAGGCTGCGCGCTGTCCGTGCTTAACCGGTGTTTTCTCCGCTCCTGAGTCATGACAAAAACAGCAGCCTGGGTTGATCTGGGCCTTATGGAGTACCAGCAGGCCTATGCTCTCCAAACCGAGCTGGTTGAACAGTGTAGAACAAATACGCACCGGATTGTGTTTCTCGTTCTTGAACACCCGCCTGTCTTTACCTTAGGCAGGCGGGGTGGACAAGAGCATCTGGTTGTACCCCAGGAGTTGCTTAAGGAAAAAAATATTGATCTGATCCATATTGAACGTGGTGGGGAGGTTACCTACCACGGACCGGGTCAGATTATCGTGTACCCTATCTTTCACTTGCGCAAGCTGCAACTTTCTGTAAGCAGTTATGTGCACCAACTGGAAGAGGTGATGCTTTTAGCTGCCCGGGATGTGGGTGTCCTTTCAGGTCGGGACGAGCGTAATCACGGCATCTGGGTGGGGAATAAGAAAATGGGCTCCATTGGCATTGCCATCCGCCACGGAGTGACCTTCCACGGCCTGGGCCTTAATGTTGCCACAGACCTCACCCCATTCTCCTGGATCAATCCCTGCGGCCTGACCAACACAAAAATGACCTCCATTTCCGCTGAAAAGGGCAGCCAGGTAAGTGTCGACCAGGTTAAACAACGGCTCTTCAACCATTGCAGCAAGACCCTGCAACTCACCTTTACCCAAATGAACCTTCAAGAGCTTGGCTCGTTTGCATAACTCCATGGCAATGAAAAAAAAATGTGGCAAACCCGCCTGGCTGAGACGCAAACTCCCATCCGGCGGGGATTACGAAAAAATCCGCCAGCTGGTAAACAATAACCATTTGGCCACCGTCTGCCAGGAGGCCATGTGCCCCAATCAATTTGAATGTTACGGCAGCGGCACAGCCACCTTTATGATTTTGGGTGACCATTGCACCCGCAACTGCACCTTTTGTGCGGTCCAGCATGGCCCAATGGGACCACCGGATAAGCAAGAGCCACAGCGGGTTGCTGAGGCCATCCAAACCATGGGGCTGCGCTATGCAGTGATCACCTCGGTCACCAGAGATGACCTGGAAGATGGCGGAGCTGATCATTTTGTGCGCACCATTGCAGCTATCCGCAAAACAATGCCCGACACCTTAATCGAGGTACTCATTCCTGATCTGCAGGGGAACTGGGCAGCATTGCAGGAAATAGTTCAAGCTGCCCCAGATGTACTTAACCATAACCTGGAAACCATTGAGCGGCTGTATGCTACGGTTCGTCCCCAGGCCATTTACCACAGGTCGCTTGAGTTGATCCGCAAGGTAAAAGAAATAGAGCCCACCATGATTACCAAATCCGGAGTTATGGTGGGGCTGGGAGAACAGCGGCATGAGCTGCATACAGCCTTTAACGACCTGCTGAACTCGGAGTGCGATATTCTCACCCTGGGGCAGTATCTGCAGCCTTCAAAAAAACACCTGGAAGTGAAACGATTTCTCCCCCCAGAAGAATTTGACGAACTCAGCCAGGAAGCACTCAAGCTCGGTTTTGGCGGGGTGGCCTCGGCCCCCTTTGTGCGCAGCTCGTACAAGGCAGAGGAGCTCTATAATGCAGTGATTGCCAAGCGGTCATTAGCCAGCTAAACCTTCTGTTTGAGTACATACCTCCTTCGATGTAAAACGCGCAATCAAAGCCTGTGCAGGCGTCAATCGAGATTTTTGATTGACGCCAGGAAGACCTGCGCTCTCCCCCCCCAGACGATTATTACAATTCCTGGTTGATGTAGACACAACCATGGTACCTGGTCTCAGCGTATCCTTTCGCAAAATTATACCAGCCAGCAAGAGAATACTTTTACATTTTTTTTAACCAGTCTGTGATTTTTATTGACCTTTTTTTCTCCAGGTATACGGTAAATCGTCCATCTTAACCGTAGCTCATTATTCAGGGTGTGTCATGTCCAGCCAGGAAACCAACCAGTACCCAAATCAATCCTTTCAGCTCACCAAAGTGGTGCTGCTCTCGTTTTGTCACTTTGTTCATGACGTTTACACCAGCTTTCTTGCCCCACTGCTGCCGCTGCTCATTGAAAAGCTCTCCCTCTCACTCACTCAGGCCGGGTTGCTTACAAGCGTCATGCAGATTCCAGCCTTGCTGAACCCCTATCTTGGGACCCTTGTAGACAAGGTATCCACTCGCTATTTTATTATTCTGGCACCTGGCATAACAGCCATCTCCATGAGCTTAATCGGGGTGGCCCCCACATATAGCTGGCTTATACTCCTTTTTATCATAGCAGGAGTGAGTACCTCCATATTCCACGTGCCAGCACCAGTGCTGATCTATCACTATGCCGGGCAGCGAAAAGGTCTTGGAATGAGTTTTTTCATGACCGGTGGTGAACTTGCCAGAACTGTCGGCCCCCTTATTGCTGTGGGTGCAGTGGCCATGATGGGACTTGAAGGAATGTATCCTGTTATGCTGGTTGGGGTGGCTGTTTCGATATTTTTGTATTTCAGACTCAAAGATATCCCTAAACCGAAAAAATCCAAGCAGCCGCCATCCATGAAGGCTGCATGGACGGAGTCAAAGCATATTCTCAAACCATTGACGTCCATCCTCTTGCTCAGAGGGTTCATGCATGGATCAGTTGCTGCCTTTTTACCAACCTTTATCAACCAGACCACGGGTAACCTGTGGCTTGCCGGCATCAGCCTGACCATCTATGAATCTGCCGGAGTACTGGGTGCGCTCACTTGCGGCCCGTTGAGCGATACCTTTGGACGCCGTAACCTGTTGCTCTTTTCCCTCATCTGTGCTCCGCCGTTTTTGTTTTTATTTATTATACTGCACACCACCTGGCTACAACTGGCAGCGCTCTTCTGTGTAGGATTTACCCTGCTTTCCACCACTCCGGTTATGCTGGCCCTGGTTCAGGAACATGCCACGAAAAATCCGGCAACTGCCAATGGTTTTTACATGATGCTTTCCTTTCTCGCTCGCTCAGCAGTGGTGGTTATCATAGGTGTTATCGCCGATTATATTGGCCTCAAGTACACCTATGCACTCAGTGCAGCCCTTGGTTTATGTGCTGTTCCCATAGTACTCACGCTCCCTAAAGAGACCCAAAAAGTAAGCTAACCTGGCAATCTTGCGAACAAAACAAAAATAAGCTATGTTTTTGTTTACTTTTCGCTTGTCACGTGTTAGATTAAATATTTTTCTATCAATTGTGGCTATTATTTGTTAGAGAGGTAACGGCGCCTTGTAAAAGGCCCGTTTGTATTTTAAGGGTTTCTCCTAACCCTGTAGTCCTATAAGGCGAAAACAAGGAGTTGCAGTAGAGCTGTGACTCCTTTTTTATTTACGTAACTCCTCTCAGATCACCTTAGAATGATCACGATTGTCCGGATAGAGAGCCTATAACTACCAAGCGCGCTTATCCAAATCCGGACAACCTGAGAGCAGTTATATAAAAATTCTTAAACCATTGACTCAGCGGCCTGAAAGCAGCAACCGAGGAAGGCAGAATGAAAAAAGATTTAAGCAAGGTACGTAACATCGGCATCAGTGCCCATATTGACTCTGGAAAGACCACCCTCACAGAGCGGATTCTTTTCTATACCCAAAGAATTCACGCCATCCATGAAGTACGCGGCAAAGATGGTGTTGGGGCAACCATGGACTCCATGGAACTGGAAAAAGAGCGTGGCATCACCATCCAGTCTGCAGCGACCTACTGCAACTGGAAAGACTACGACATCAACATCATTGATACCCCAGGTCACGTTGACTTCACCATTGAAGTTGAACGTGCGCTGCGTGTTCTTGATGGTGCGGTGCTGATTCTCTGTTCTGTTGGTGGCGTACAGTCCCAGTCCATCACCGTGAACCGCCAGATGACCCGTTACAAGGTACCACGCATCGCATTTATCAATAAATGTGACCGAACCGGTGCCAACCCGTACCGGGTAACCGATCAGTTGCGCGATAAACTTGACCTTAACGCCATCATGATGCAGTTGCCCATTGGCCTTGAAAGCGACATGGAAGGGATGGTCGATCTGGTTACCATGAAAGCCGTCTACTTTGATGGTGATCAGGGTGAAAACATCCGCATTGAAGACATTCCAGCCGACCTTCAGGATGAAGCTGCAGAAAAACGTGAAGAGCTGCTTGATGCGGTTTCCATGTTCTCTGATGAGCTGATGGAAGCCATGCTGGAAGAAGATGAGATCCCAGAAGAGATGATCCACGATGCCATCCGCAAAGGGACACTTTCCCTGGAACTGACTCCAGTACTCATCGGTTCTGCCTATAAGAATAAAGGCGTCCAGCTGTTACTTGACGCTGTGGGCAACTACCTGCCTGCTCCAACCGACATCGAGAACCTGGCTCTTGATCTGGAGGATGAGGAAAAGGAAATTCCGGTTTCCAACAATCCTAAAGATAAAATGGTTGCGTTGGCCTTTAAGCTGGAAGATGGCCGTTATGGCCAGCTGACCTACATCAGGACCTACCAGGGTACCCTTAATAAGGGTGATACCATTTATAACACCCGGACCGGCAAAAAGGTTAAGGTTGGCCGCCTGGTACGGATGCACGCTGACGAGATGGAAGAGATCGAATCAGCAGGTTCAGGCGACATTATCGCCCTCTTTGGTATTGATTGTGCCTCAGGTGACACCTTCTGCAGTGAAGGCATCAACTGGTCCATGAGCTCCATGCATGTTCCTGCTCCGGTTATCTCACTGGCCATCAGTCCGGTTGATAACAAAGCCCAGGTCAACATGTCCAAGGCGCTTAATCGTTTTACCAAAGAAGACCCCACCTTCAAAACCTACGTTGACCACGAGACCAATGAAACCATTATTTCAGGTATGGGCGAGCTTCACCTGGAAGTGTACATTGAGCGGATGAAGCGTGAGTACAAGGCTGAGGTTGAAGTCGGGGCTCCACAGGTTGCCTACCGTGAAACCATTCTCCAACGTGCCGAATTTGATTACACCCATAAAAAGCAGACCGGTGGTTCCGGTCAATTTGGCCGGGTGGCTGGTTACCTTGAGCCAAGCGAAAGTGGTGAATACGAATTTGTTGATGAGATCGTAGGCGGGGTCATTCCGCGTGAATTCATCAGCTCCTGTGATAAGGGCTTTCAAAAATCACTGGCCAAAGGTACCCTTACAGGGTCTCCTATTACCGGTGTCCGGGTTGTTATCAACGACGGTAACTACCATGCTGTTGACTCCTCGGATGTGGCGTTTCAGATGGCCTCCATTGGAGGTTTCAAGCAGGGATATGCTAAAGCCAGCCCGGTTATCATGGAGCCGATCATGAAGGTTGCCGTTGAAGGGCCTTCCGAGTTCCAGGGTGCAGTAATGGGCAGCCTGAACCAGCGCCGCGGTGTGATCATTGGTACTTTTGAGGAAGGCAACTACACTGTTGTTGAAGCGGAAATTCCACTTTCTGAAATGTTTGGTTACTCCACCACCCTGCGCTCCTTGACCCAGGGAAAGGCTGAGTTCACCATGGAATTTGCCAACTATAAGCAGGTGCCTAAATCAATCAGCGATGACCTGATCAAGGCTTTCGAAGAACAGAAAAAAGAGGGCTAAAGGGTAACCAAAACGGTTAAGAAACTTCTTTTTGTAATACGATACACAACCCTAAGAGGTACGAATAATGGGATTTGAACAACTGGCTAGCCAGAACCCACTGACCACGTTGAGCACAGGTGAAGAACGCAACCAGCTTGGCCTTGTAATGGCACGCGCCGGGCTTGGAAAAACGGCTATTTTAGTGCAGATGGCACTGGGTGCAATTTTAGATGGTAAAAGTGTTCTTCATGTATCCATTGGAGAAACCATCGACAAGACCCGCCAATGGTATGATGATATTTTAAAGGTGGTTATTGAAGAGCAAAAAATCGACCATGCTTATGAGCTGGTTGAAAAGGTGGCCAAAAACCGCATGATCATGACCTTCAACGAGTCAGCGTTTAGCAGACCACGCCTTGAAGAGCGGATTAACGACCTGGTGCTGCAAAATATTTTTCAGCCCAACTGCCTGATTGTTGACGGGTTTGATTTTGAAAACTCAGATCGCCAGGTGCTGGAAGACATCAAGGATCTGGTTGAAAATATGAACCTTCAGTCCTGGTTCTCAGCTGTCAGCCATCGTGGTGATGACCGCTTCTCTCCAACCGGAGTTCCAGCTCCATGTCATGAAATTGATGACCTGTTTGATGCGATAATCCTGCTCAAGCCGGAATCTGATGCCAACATTTATCTGGAAATCATCCGCAACAGTGGCGAGTCCGTTGAATCCGGCAACGGGTTACAGCTTGACCCGACCACGATGTTGATTAAAAAACACTAAGATAACGTACAAAAGGCTGCCCTCAGGCAGCCTTTTGGGTTTTCTTCTGCTTACAACTCTTTACAAGTACATTTATCCTGATTTATTCAACTGCAACCTTGCAACTGCTTTCAGCTGCCTGAGAATGGTTGCCTTTTTCACATGCGATTCCGCCCCTGCATCGACCTCCACCAGGGCAAAGTCAAACAAATAGTCGGCTCTACGCTTTGTGACGACAATGCTGCCCAAACCACTGTCAATTTCTCTTCTGAGCAGCCACCTGCTTATTATGCCTCTATGTATCGGGCAGATAACCTGACAGGAGGTCACGTGATCATGCTTGGCCCCGGAAGTGAAGAGGCCGCCCGAGACGCTTTACAAGCCTGGCCTGGGGGGATGCAGGTAGGTGGTGGCATAACTGTTGATAATGCCAGGTCGTGGCTGGATGCAGGTGCTTCCCACATCATAGTTACCTCTTGGGTCTTTCATGATGGTCAGCTGGACACAGAGAGACTTGCACAGCTTGTCAATGCTGTTGGAAAAAATCGGCTGGTCCTTGATTTAAGCTGCCGCTGGCAAAACGATAGGTATTATGTAGTCACTGACAGGTGGCAAAAATTTACCTCCTTGCACATTCACCCTGCCACACTTGAGCATCTGGCCGCCAGTTGTGATGAGTTCCTCATCCACGCAGTGGATGTGGAAGGGAAGAGTATGGGGATTGATGAACGACTGGTCTCCATTATTGCTGAGGCCGCCCCCATTGCAACAACCTACGCCGGTGGCATTGCCACTGCTGAGGATATTGAGCGCATCAGGAGAGCAGGAAATGGCACTATTGACTTCACCGTAGGGTCGGCCCTGGATATTTTTGGCGGTTCAGGACTTCGCTACCAGGACCTGGCAACGCTGCACCTCCATGAGTGAGAGCAAAAAAGACCACCAACTGGAGCTGGAAGAAATCAAACTGCTGGTTCCACCCCACCTGTACCGCGCATTTCAACGTTGTGTCTGGATACAGATTAACCAGACTGGAAAAACCCAGTTGGAGGTCATGGAAGAAGTCGTGCTCGACTTTTTGAACAAACACCAGTGTTAACAATTTCACACCTCTTCAGCGGCTCCCCCATATGAAGCACTGCTGAAGCGGTACAAGATTTCTTTCAAAAAACCTACTCTGCTTGACCAGACTTTCCTTGTCTGGGAGTTCCAGTGGGAGTTCCAGGGACACCATACCTGGGAGTTCCAGGGACTAATGAGTTCCAGGGACACCAGAGTTCCAGCAGAGTTCCAGCAGAGTTCCAGGCAGAGTTCCAGGGACACCAGAGTTCCAGGCAGAGTTCCAGGCAGAGTTCCAGGGACACCATACCTAATTATCCAGAGTTCCAGGGACACCATACCTAATTATTGACAAAAGTCCTGCTGATAGAGTAATCATTTTTTATGGCACGTATGGCGAGAGTTGTTGCTCCAGGTTACCCGCACCATATTACCCAGCGAGGCAACAGGCGACAGCAAACATTTTTTCATGACACAGACTATCAGACATATCTTGATCTGATGGGAGAATTTACCCAGCGGCATCATGTCCGGATCTGGGGATACTGTCTCATGCCTAATCATGTGCATCTTATCGCTGTTCCAGAATCAGAAGAAGGACTGGCTCTTGCCATTGGAGAAGCCCATAGGCGATACACGAGAATGGTTAATTTTCGGGAGGGCTGGCGAGGGCATCTTTGG
>PDQK01000006.1 GCA_002746685.1 Desulfobulbus propionicus
TGCTCCGATACGTGCCAGGTCCTGGATATCACGCTGAATCAACGTATCGGCATAATCTCTATACCAGGCCATTCGCCTTCGTGATGTCGCACGTGCGAGAGCTGCTGGATAACCTCCGGATGCGACTCGCTCAGCGAGTTTCACGCCTAACCGTTTACCCGGTTGTTCTACCTGAAAAGAGGCATTGAAAAGTGACGACAGAAAATGAGTGTCTCTACCGGCCAGCTCTGCTTGAGATAAAGGGTGTAGCCGGAGGATTTCCATACGACCGGCCAGCGAGTCTCCCAACCTGGGTACCAGCAGTACATTTGCTGAGCCGGTCAGAATGAAGCGGCCAGGTTCCCGTCGCTTGTCCACTTCGGCTTTTAAAGAGGTGAATAACTCTGGTACCCGTTGTACTTCATCAAGGATAACCCGCTCTGGAAGGTCAGCTACATAACCAACAGGGTCATTTTGTGCTGCTGCACGCTGTACATCGTCATCAAAGGTGTAATACGTAAAGTTTTCTTCCTCCCCGACTAACTGCGCCAAGGTAGTCTTGCCGCATTGACGAGGCCCATGAATCAGCACCACAGGCGTGTCTGTCAAGGCTTCTACAACACGATCACGAAGATAACGAGGATATAGAGTATGGTGTATCATAGCGGCTAATCGTAAACGTATAGCCGACTAATTGCAAGTTTTGTCTCGACCAATTGAAAATTAATGAGCGACTAATTGAAAATGTAAAGGATAGATAAGGATGCCCACCTACTGCCTTTCCGTTACAGGTAATATGAAAAATTACTCACTATCCGTGATTTACTTCATTGCCAAGAGCTTTGCCTGCTTTAAATTTCCAACAGTTTTTGCCGGGATTGTCATCGCGTTACCTGTCTGTGGATTTTTCCCTTTCTGTAAGGGTTCACCGGCCTAAATTTCCCCGTACGTTCGGAGCGTAAATCGGTCATAGATGGGTCTGTTTCGATTAGAATGTCTAAAAATCGTCTAACGATTGCCATGCATTCTTGTGATGCTAATATCTATCCTCAGGTATCAGATAATATAATGAGTCAGTCTCTTCAAAAGAATATCTTCCAGGTTTCTTCTTGAATCAAGTACTGACAAAACAAATACCTTTGAACCTGAAATTTTATACAGCACACGCCAAGGGTCAATAACCATTTCTCTATAGATAGTTATACCTTGGTCGTGCAACTCTGGAACAATTCTGCATCTCTCTGGAGAAAGAGCGAGTCCTGATACCCGTTTTTTTATTTTACCTAGTATTTTCAAAGCAGTACTTGGACTATCCTGGGCAATATAGTCAATTATGTTTGCAAGATCATTTTGAGCAGTTTCCGCCCAGATAACCTCATACTTCTTTTGCATTTTCTCTAACTCTTTTTTCAAGATCAGAAAAAACATCTTCCTGAGACCGAACCTTCCCCTGCCTGATATCATCTTCACCTTGCGAAATAAGCTTAAGTAAACTTATAGCGTTACGCATGTTTTCATAACTTACAGGGTCTTGCAGGACAGCCCTGGGCTCTCCATTCTGAGTAATAATCATTGGTCTCTGAGTCTCATTGATTTGCTTAAGAACATCAGCTGCCTGATTTTTCAAATATGTAATGGGTCTAATATCTTCAGTAAGATTCACAAAGCATCTCCAGTCTTTTTATCGTACTATATTCAGACTCTTCGTAAAGGTAAATGGGAAAAAAATTTAAGTTGAACTTGAAACCAACACGATATGATCACGACCAAGCATTAAAAGCCTGCTGGAGCATAACCAATAAGGGGAAAGAAGATGAGCTGATGGACGAAGTAACTTTGCTTAACAACGTGGCGGCAGGTTACGCCGCCAACGATTTACATTTCTGCAAAGACATTTCTGAGAGGCAATTTCAAAAGGCTCTTGACAAGGTGTTTAAGGGTTGACAGTTTATATTATAATTAAACAAAGTCCCAGCTCAATCGAGCCGGGGGCTTTTCTTTTCCGACCCGATCCAGGGCCGAACAACTCCACCAAATCCGTATAATTGAGTAATAAATAATACAATCTCAGCTTCTTCCTTAACCTCATAAAAAAAAGCCGATTTTTCTAAATAGACCCGTATTCCACTGGTAGGCGAGGCGGGATTCGAACCCGCGACCTTCGGTTTTGGAGGTCATTTACATTTTTTACCTTATTCATCATGTTGCTAAATATTGCTCAGCAAGCCCCCTTTACCTTTAAAACAAAAAAAGCCGAACAGCATGTAACTGTCCGGCTTTTATACAAATAAATGGTCGGGGCGGTAGGATTCGAACCTACGACCTCCTGCTCCCAAGGCAGGCGCGCTAACCAGGCTGCGCTACGCCCCGACGCTTTATTTTCTACTTAATCGAAAGCTCAGCTTATCTACTCCACTTGGGGCACAAATGCAAGTATTTTTACTCAGTTTTTTTGTATATTCTGAAAGCTGCCTGATGCCACATACAAAATCATCTCCCATGCCTATTTTATCAATATGAAGCTTAATTTTTACTTGACGCTGCATTCTTATCATGCTAAATACCCCTGTCATTATTTGATTTGATGTAACACTGAACATTTGTTCCTCGGTAGCTCAGCAGGTAGAGCAGGTGGCTGTTAACCACCCTGTCGGGGGTTCGAGTCCCTCCCGAGGAGCCAATTTTAAGCCTGGTCTTTATGATCAGGCTTTTTTTTGTGCCTCACCTTTACCCTCCTTCTGCTTCTTGCCTATCCGCTTAAACAGTGGTATCTACTCTTACTCACTGTTTTTAGGGCAGACAAATATCCACTTCAATTTTTTCTCATTATCATGCACACAACTACATATTGTATAGGTATCGACACCGGCGGAACGTACACAGACGCGGTATTAATGGATACCAATACCAGGCAGGTTCTCCACCAGATAAAGGTCCGCACGACACACAACGACCTCAGCATTGGCGTAAGCGAAGCTCTGGCACAACTCCTGAAAAATGCTATAGAGCCATCTTCCATAACCAGACTGGCTGTTTCCACCACTCTTGCAACAAATGCCATTGTGGAGGGGCGCGGAGCTAAAGTTGCTTTATTCGTGCTGGGCACTGTCCGCCACTTCAAGCTTCCCATTGTCGCAAATATATTTTTAAAAGGTGGGCACACTATAACCGGCGATGAAGCGCAGCCACTTGATATGGAAGAATTAATTGACACGCTCCAGAGCATAAAAAATGAGGTCGAAAGCTACGCAGTTTGTGGCAGCATGTCTATTCACAACCCTACCCATGAGCTGGTAGTTGAAAAAGCAATCTCGTTGATCGATCCTGAAAAACCTGTTTTTAGCTCACATCGGATTTCCTCACACCCAGGCATGCATGAACGATCAGCAACGGCCTGCCTCCATGCCAAGCTGCAACCGCTTATGGTCAACTTTCTGGCATCCATCCAGCGTTCCATGCTGGCACTTGATATATCGTGTCCGGTTGCCATCATCTGTGGTAATGCTTCTGGGGCAACTTTGGATGAAACAATCGAAAAAGCAGCGATTACCATGGCCAGTGGGCCTGCAGCCACAGCAATGTTTGGTGCAGAAAGTACCCCCCGGGAGGCCATAGTTGTTGATGTCGGTGGGACAACCACAGATATATGTCTGGTTAGGGACAGCGCTCCAATTATGAGCGATAAAGGATGCCAGATAGGTAAATGGACAACCCATGTACAAGCAGTAGATATGTATACTGCTGCCAGTGGTGGGGACAGCCACGTGAATTGTGATAATCGGGGACGTGTCTCTCTCCACCCTTACCGGGTTCTCCCTCTGGCAATGACCTCTGATATCCCATCCCCAACCACCTGGCTGGATACAGGAAAAAACAGTTATCTGGTCCTGCCTGCAAATGAAGAGCACAGCTTACCTGGTGATAACCCCATCTTAGCTCATTTGCTTGCCAATGGGCCATCAACGCCTACTGAACTTGCAGAGGCTACCTCTATCCAGGGCATTGCGCTGGAAAAACGACTGGAGCAAATGGCGTACAATCAGCAGGTCATCCTGACGGGTTTTACCCCAACCGATGCACTGCATGTGTTCGGTGAACTTGCGCTTGGCGATAAGGAAATGAGTACCGCAGGAGCCAAAATACTTGCAGAGCAATGCGGACTCAGCCTTGAAATGTTCTGTCAAACTGTTCTTGATACCACCAAGCAAGCGATTGAAAATATTATCCTTACCTATCTGGTACGCAAAAAATGGTCAAAAGAGCAATCTGCAGTGCTGCTCGGTTCAAACAGCAATGACTTCTTCTCCCTTTCCTATTCCCTTCATCTCCCAATAATCGGCATTGGTGCGGCGGCACGTTCATTTCTCCCGGATATTGCCAAGCGGTTGCATACAACGGTCACCTTTCCAGAACATTATGCAGTGGGTAATGCTATTGGGGCAGCACTCATCGGCTTACAACAACGCAGTGCAGATAAATAATCTACAACCACCTGCTTCCCGGATGTAACCAGGCTGTCACGCTGACGGTCTGGTTATAACGATCATTTGCCACTCGCCCTTTAGTCAAAGTTCCCCTCTCCGTTCTTTACTTTTACCTGCAAAAGCTTATTGTGAAGGGTTGAGACTGAAAACTACCTCTACAGCCAAGAGCAGGATAATGTGCCATGGAATCATTTATCAGCCAGCTTGAAACAGCTCTGCAGACCTCTCTTCTGCTTTCAATGGCCATCGCCTATGTGGGTGGTTTACTGGCAAGTCTTACTCCCTGCATCTATCCCATGATTCCCATCACAGCAGGAGTAGTGGGTCACTCCAATATTGGTGGCTCAAAATGGCGTGGCTTTCTGCTTTCTCTTGCTTACGTATTGGGCATGGCCATTACCTATGCAGGCCTGGGCATCTTTGCCGCAGCCACGGGGCACTTTTTTGGCACGGTGAACAGCCACCCCATCACCTTTGTTGTGGTGGGTAATATCATTTTACTGTTTGGGCTGGGGATGCTTGAGGTCTTTTCCATTCCTTACCTCTCCCATAACGTGACAACTAGGTCAAAAGGTGTGGCCGGTGTCTTTTTAGCCGGGATGCTCTCAGCCTTTGTGGCTGGTCCCTGTACAGCACCAGTGCTTGGGGTGCTGCTTGCCTATGTGGCATCTACCCAAAATCTGTTGACCGGAGCCGCCCTGCTTTTCATTTTCTCTTTTGGCATGGGGACTCTGCTGATTGCAGTGGGCACCTTTTCAAGCATCCTGACCGCTATCCCAAAATCCGGTAACTGGATGAACAAGATCAAGATCGCCATGGGAATCATCATGATTATCTTGGCCGAATATTTCTTCATTAAAGCTGGAACACTGCTTATTTAACACACTAAAATCAACACTAAGGACGACTCTATGATGAACCGTTTCAAGCTCCTGCCACTCGTACTCCTGCTCTTTTTTCTTCCCGGTCTTGTATCTGCAACACAACTCGGTGAAAAACTGGCAACGTTCAAACAGCAAGATATGAACGACAATACCATTGATATGAACAGTATTATCGGGAAAAAACCGGTTATGCTGGTGTTCTGGGCTTCATGGTGCCCAAACTGTAAAACCGAGGCTGCTAAAGTTAACCAAATAGTGGCTCAGTATAAAGATCGCGGGATGGAGTTTATCGGCATAAACATTGGGTACAACGACTCCATTGCCCGTGCCCGATCTTTCATCAAAAAAAACAAAATGGCCTACCCATCGGTTTTTGATAAATCAAACAGGATCACCAGAAAATACATGGTGCATGGGGTGCCCACCGTCATCGTGGCCGATGCAAACGGTATCGTCCAGTTCCGTAATTATGGGGTTCCGGAGATAACCGAAGCTCATTTTAAACAGTTGATGGGGAATTAAGCAGGGAGATCAGGGGGCGTTTTCTTCACTGACAGGCGTATAGGCCTGTTGTACTGCGGTTGGGATGGAACAGGGCCTGCCAGTTTCCAGGTTACAGAAAATAAACAGGGTTTCTGCCCTGGCAATGACTGTGTCATCGGCAGGCCGGTAAAATTTGAATTTTCGTACTGAACGAAACTTTTTAATGTGATCAATCCAGGTGTTCACCACAAGCTGATCGCCAAGATAGCTTGAATGAAAGTACTCGATGGAATGTGAGCGGATGATCCAGGCTGCCCCGATGGATATATACCGATCATAGGACCATCCCAGGGATGCAGAATGGGCCATGGCCGCATCCTGCATCCACTGAACATAGCGGACATTATTTACATGTCCGTTTACATCAATGGCTGACGCATCAACAACCAGCTTCAGTTCACCTATTGCAGACATCTCTACTGCTCTTCATTGTCCAGAGTAAAACGTTCCACATTCCGTCCTGTGGCAGCATCCAGCCGCTCTTTTGCCCTGTGGTACAAGGCCAGCGACTGAGCAAGGCGCCCATGGGTGGCGGTGAGATCGCGTTGCGCTTCATTGAGGCGCAGCAGAGATGCCTCGCCTGCTTCATACTCATTTTTTGCTAATTCACGGTTTTCTTCCACCAGCTTCACACTTTCGCGCTGGAGGCGAACCTGCTCTTCAGCAGCTTTCACCTGGGCAACATTCTGGCGAACTTCAGCAGCAATCAGGTTACGTACATTGGCCAGCCTATATTGCGCTTCGCGTTTTGCCTGTTGTGCTTCTGCAAGTTTTGCTTGGTCCCTGCCACCGGAAAACAGGTTCCACACAACATTAACAGCAATAGTGCTACCAAAATCATCTCCCTCAAACCCAGGATCATCCTGGCGGGCGCCCTTGACCGTTCCAGCCAGCTGCACCTTTGGGTAAAATGGTACCTTGGCCATGCCGGTTCCAGCTTCAGCCTGCTGTACTCCTGATTCCAGTTGCTGCAGATCTGGTCGAAGCTCCAGAGCAACGTCAATAAGGCCCTCGATATCTTCAGCAAAACCAGTGATAGCAAAATCCCGGTCCAGGGATTCCAGCCGCATCGTTGCCGGGAAGGTAGCCTCTTTCACGCCAATTAAAGCCGCCAACCCGTATCCGGCGGCTTCAAACTCCCGTTGACTCCGCATGAGGTTGGTTTCCGCTGCATTCATCTGCACCTTGATGTTGAGCACGTCACCCCAGGCGCCAGCTCCAACATCGTACCTGTTTTGTACATCTTCAAGCTGGCGGGTATAGAAGGCCTTATCAGCCTTGGCGATATCCACGTGAGTCTGGGCAAGCTGGGCATTTAAAAAGGCTTCTGCCACAGACAGTATAAGTTGCCTTCTGGCATTGATCAGCGCTGCCTGTTGGCCTGCCTGATCATACCTGGCCCGCTTAGCATTAAACGAGCGGTAAAATCCATCAAACAGGGTCCAGGTTGCCTGTAAGCCCAGAGAAAACTGCTCCACGTCTGCGTCTGCACTACCGCCATAGAGGCGTGAGGCGAGGAGCTGATTATATGCGTCCTCATTGTCTGAATAGCGTTGATGCGCACCTGCTGCAGAAAGATCCACACGGGGCCACCAGTCGGCCACAGCCTGCTCAACCCGATGTTTTGCCTGCTCAACCCGCGCCATGGCAGCCACCATGTCCGGGTTACCTTGCAAGGCAAGCTTTTGGGCTGTCTGCATATCCAGCACTTCAATGGCCGATAAAGCAACAACCGATAGTTCCTGCTCTTGGGCGCTGGCAATTGTGCTGACCAATGCCAGACAGCAGGCTAACACAAGAGTGTATCGTTTCATTCTTTTCTCCTCAAATAAAAAGCAATCACAAGCAACTCATTACATGCCATGGTAAACTAGTCGCATGATTTTGACGCTAAAAATTTTTCATTTTCCGAATCATTGTCTTTGGCAATCAGGCAACCTGTAACCAGTCACGGGAATGTAGATATTATCAAGGCATCCAAAAGTCAACTCATTATCTTTTGAGTACTTTCATGAAAAACCGTTATCTCCTTGAGTTCCGCAGGCTGGCCCGGCTTACTGGCCCCATTGTGCTGGCCCAGCTCTCCCAAACCGCCATGGGATTTGTCGATACGCTCATGGCTGGTCGGGTAAGCTCTGTTGATCTGGCCGCAGTAGCTGTGGGAGCGTCGCTCTTTTTCCCCTGCTTTTTGTTTATGGTTGGATTGCTTTCAGCAGTTACCCCGCTGGTTGCCCAGGCTCACGGCAGGCGCGATCAGCGTGCTGCAACCGGGGCAATGCATCAGGGGATAGTAACCGGAATTGTTGTCGGACTGCTGGTTTTGCTCCTCCTGCAGCACTGTGGGCCGGTCCTCAGCTGGATGCACGTTGACCCACAGGTAGCACCCTTAACTCAGCAGTATCTCTTTGCTGTCTCATGGGGGTTTCCGGCAGCCGGAGCATTTCTTGCTTTGCGAAGCGGTGGAGATGGCCTTTCCCGGACGTGGTTCTCCATGTTTGCTGGTTTTGCAGGGCTGGCAGTGAATATCGTAGCCAACACCATTTTCGTTTACGGCAAACTGGGAGTTCCGGCCATGGGTGGGGTCGGGTGTGGCTGGGCCACGACCCTTTCCATGTGTGGTATGCTTACCGCTATCGCGGTGCTGCTGCAAAGAAATAAACAGACGGTTACGATTGTTGCGTTAACCCGACCCCAAAAAAAGCTCTTTAAAGGAATAAGCGGTTTGCTCTTTCTTGGGTTGCCTATAGGACTTGCACTGTTTGTGGAATGCTCGATTTTCTCTGTGATCGCGCTGATTATCTCCCAGCTTGGAGCTGAGGTGGTTGCAGCGCACCAGATAGCGCTCAACTTCACCTCGCTGCTGTTCATGATACCCTACAGCCTGTCCATGGCGCTTACCATCCGGGTGGGATTTACCATTGGTCGTAACCAGCAAAAACGGTTGCTGACAGTGGTTAAAACTGGCCTTGCAAGTGCTTTGAGCTGCTCCCTGCTGACCTGTATCTTCATTACCCTGTGTGCTGGTTCCATTGCTGCCATGTACACTCCAGACGGGAGCGTCCAACAGCTGGCAGCGGCTTTGCTCCTGTTTGCGGCAATCTTCCAAATACCTGATGCGCTTCAGGTCAACTGTGCCGGGGCGTTACGTGGGTGCAAGGACACCAGAGTACCCATGCTGCTCATGATTCTGGCCTACTGGGGAATCGGGTTGCCGGTTGGCTATATGCTGGGAATGAAGGGGGTGTTGGGAATGGCTCAGGGGCCGCAGGGATTCTGGATCGGGCTGATCTGTGGCTTGACCACCTCAGCAATTTTACAGGGCCGCAGGCTGTATCGCCTGCTCCAGGATATCCCAGGGCTGATCGCCAGTCAGCAGAAAAAGTAGATATGACCACGTGACAACAGTAGTTACCTGTTGTTGGGTCAATTACATAATCGTGCGCACTTTTACAGTAGACCGTCCATTACCTCAAGGCACATATCTGCGTGGTTGAGTGTATAAAGGTGAACCCCAGGGGCTCCCCCGTCAAGCAGTTCCTTTACCTGCTTTCTGGCATAAGCAACCCCGATTTCATACACCGCCTTATTGCCGCCATCTGCATCGGCTTTTCCCAGCGCATTGATGAGCTGCCCAGGTACTCTGGCATTACACATCTCCAGAATAAAACGCAGGGAGGTCAGGCTCCGAATGGGGAGTACGCCTGGGATAACAGGAATCTGGACCCCTCTTTGCTTCAGCCGATCCACGTAATCAAAGTAGACCCGGTTATCGAAATACAGCTGGGTCACAACAAAATCAGCGCCGGCATCTGCCTTCTTTTTCATCACCTCCAGGTCTGCAGCGATGGAAGGGGCTTCTATATGTGCTTCTGGGAATCCTGCAACCCCAATGGCAAGCCTGGGAAAGTTCTTACGCACGTGGGCCACCAAATCAGCTGCATAGGGAAACCCTGTAAACAGTTCATCATCGCTGCCGCTAAAGTTACCTGGCCGGTCACCCCGCAGTGCAAGTACGTTATCAATCCCCATGGGAGCTAAGGCTTGCAGAAAAGCGTTAATCTTCTCCACATCAGCTGCAACCCCGGTGAGGTGCGGCATCACCTCATACCCACAGTTGGCTATAAGTTCCTGGCAAATCTCCAGGGTATTATCCTGGGTGGAACCTCCGGCACCATAGGTCACAGAAACAAAACGCGGATCAAGCACCTTTAGCTTGCTGGCAACGTTGAGGAACTTGGGCCAATCCTGCCTGGACTTGGGTGGAAAAAATTCAAGCGATACCCCTGGTGAAGATTGTTGTACAATCTCATGTATGTGCATTTCTACATCTCCATTTCAATCTGTATCCTGAATCCGTGACGGTTTAGAGCCTGATTCTTCATAATATATTGTTATACAATATAAAAAGGAAGCAAAGCCAAGAGATCAGGCTCGCCCAACCGTCCTGCGGAGCGTTCAAAAATGACGTTTCGTTTTTCCACCCCACATTGCATGCTCACCAAATCGCTCCATCCACCAATCTTCGGGGTCATGAGGATCATGATCTGCCTGGGCCGCTGAGGTCAAGGGAAAGCGATAGTCCTTGCAATACTCCATCAACAGATCGTAGGCAGCGGTTATAGCATACATTTTCTCCTGATTGTGCTCACGATCACCAGCTGCATGGTCAGGATGGAATCGCTTACTTAAGCTTCTGTATGCCTGCTTTATTTCAGCAAGGGTGGCTTCTTCTCCAAGCTGCAGCGTTTTTCTTGCCTTATCTATGGCTTGCCAACGTTTACCGGGCATGAATCAGACCTTCTTCTTCCAGCTCTTTTCTGTTCCACTGAGCAAACGGCCGATATTCTGGTGATGCTTGACCCAAATGAGCACAGCGATAAAGGTCGCCAGATAGAGTTTCCAGGCAGGGGCTCCGAGCAGCAACAGAAAAAGAATAATGGAGGCTGATCCGAGCAAGGAACCCAAAGAGACAAAACCGGAAAGATAGACAGCCGCAACAAAGACAGCCAGGCAGCCTATGATTGCCAGGGGAGAAAGAAAAAGAAAAACACCCAGACCTGTGGCAACCCCCTTACCACCCTTAAACTTCAAATACACCGGAAACATGTGACCAACCACGGCAGCAGCACCGCAGAGAGGGATCACCAGGTCTGCATTTGGCTTTCCATTCATGAGCAGGGAAGCAAGGAGGATGGGAAAAAAGCCTTTGAGCACATCACAAAGAAGCGTCAAAGCGCCCATCTTTTTTCCCAGCAGGCGAGCAACATTGGTGGCTCCAATGTTTCTGCTCCCTTGCTTGCGGATATCAATACCACTTCCCCGGGAAACAACGAGACCAAAGGGAATAGCCCCAATGCAGTAGGCAATAACTCCATAGAGTATTTCAATAAAACTCATAACTCTTCCTTTTGCTTATCAACTGATTACTTTCAGCCTTTATTCTGTTTAAATATGAGATCAAGCTCGCATGCTGCAGCATAGGCTGCAATCTCATCTTGAAGTACCTGAACATACGGGCAGTCCACCACTGCAAGGATGGTGTTGCGTATAGCTTGTGCTGAAAGCGTACCATCCTGTTCAACAACCGGCTCCAGAATGTAGGGAAAAATCTGCGGCTTGCGGCACACTTGTGGTCGCACTGGATACACAGTACAACGCCCGGACTCCAGTTCCAAATTTGGACAACTGCTCCCCTTGGGCAGAATCAGACTCCATCCTTTTTGCCAGTGGATGGCTGCGGGTGCTGCTGCCATATAAAACGGTTGCTCATCAACAAGCAAGGGTGATTCATCCATGGCATCAGCACCCCGTGACGCTGCATTATCAATCACTGCTACGCTAAACGCTTCCCGCTCACCATTGCCGAGAGGAATTTCAAAAAACTCCTGCTCCATGTCCTGCTCAGGCCCGACACAACATAACCTGCAGTTACACGGCGCACATAAAGCGGAGTTAATCTGCTCAAGCTCGCGGGTCAGGATGGTATGGGTCACAATTGCAGCAGTTGCTGTCATGTTGTCTACTTCCTGTCCGGCCTCGTTGACCACCTTATACGGCAGTTCAGCTCCGTTTTGGACGTGCAGAATACGCGCTATGTCCTCCTCATAAGGTGCAAGCAATGCGGCAGGGTCTTTGTAACAGGCAAAATCAGTCTCAATGGGGTCAGGCAGTTCCCGGAGAATGTCACCAACAGCGGCGAAATCACCGGTGAACAAAAAGAACTGAACCATTGACACCAGCGGTAAAACCGGCTGGGAGAGTAAGGTTATGCCTTGTTGCAGTTGTTCTTTGTCCACAATTGCTCCTTTTGGGGTGGGGAATAAACGGCTCCCAACCTACACAATTCCCGGGTGGAAAACAAGCTCATGAAGTAATGGGCAATGGTGAAAAATCGGCTCTGCTTTACAGAATGCTCCAAAAGGATTACATAATGGATAATTATACTCCTTTTCTCCATATCCGGCTGTTTGGCAGGAAATGGATTTCCTTTAGATTTTTGGCAATGTTATGGCTATCCGTGAGATAATTACCTATCCCCACCCTGTACTCAGGGAAAAAGCACAAAAAGTAACTGCGTTTGATGAAGAGCTCCAAACGTTGATTGCAGATATGCTGGACACGATGTTCGATGCTCCCGGCGTTGGGCTGGCGGCTAATCAGATAGCGGTGCCCCTCCAGGTGGTTGTCATTGACCGTTCCACCCAACCGGACAAGAAAGAGACCCTGGCGCTGATTAACCCGGTCATTTCAGACGGGGAAGGAAGCGTTGTGGATGAGGAAGGGTGCTTGAGTGTCAGGGAATTCCAGTCCAAGGTAAAACGGTTTCAAAAAATCCATGTTACAGCCCAGGACGCTGAAGGCAACCCGCTGGAGTTTGATGCCGAGGATCGCTTTGCCCGCATCATCCAACATGAGGTGGATCACCTCAACGGCACGCTGTATATTGATCGTATCTCATCGTTAAAGCGCACACTGTATAAGAAGAAGCTGAAAAAGATACTGGCCCGAGAGTAACCCTGCCAGATTGTGCATTCATACTTACAAACCCCAGATTTCCATATTATGAGCGATCCTTTAAATATTATCTTTATGGGTACCCCTGATTTTGCGGTCCCCTCGCTAAAAGCTCTGCTAGACGGACCCGATAATGTCGTAGCGGTTGTTTGTCAGCCTGATCGGAAAAAAGGGAGAGGCAGAAAACTCCTGTCACCACCGGTTAAGGTTGCTGCTGTGGAAGCAGGTTTACCTGTGCTGCAGCCAGAGAAGGTGAAAACTGGCGAGTTTCTTGATCAGCTGGCGTCCTTTGCACCGGATCTCATCGTGGTTGTGGCGTATGGCAAAATACTCCCCGAATCCATTCTTGAGCTTCCCCCCATGGGGGCAATAAACGTCCATGGATCGCTGCTGCCCAAGTATCGGGGTGCTGCTCCCATCCAGTGGGCTGTGATTAACGGGGAGGAGGAAAGCGGGGTAACCATCATGCAGATGGACAAGGGCATGGACACCGGTGACATCCTTTACCCTGTTGCCATTTCTGTTGAAGAGCAGGATACTGCGGGTTCCCTTTTTGATAAACTGGCAGCCTTAGGCGGAACCGCGCTTACAGAAGCTGTTGAAAAGCTGAAAAAGGGTGAGCTGCAACCGGTTCCCCAGGAGGACAGTCTTGCTACTCACGCTCCTATGCTCACCAAAGAGCAGGGGCATATTGACTGGAGTAAACCTGCTGCAGAGATCCACTGTTTGATCAGAGGGCTTGATCCCTGGCCTTCAGCCTACAGTTTCCTTGCAGACAAACGATTTCGTTTTTTTGCCCCACAACTTATCACCAGAGCTGTCACAGAACCTCCGGGGACAGTATGCCGGGCAGATAACCAGGGGTTGCTCATTGCCACTGGTGAGCAGTACATCCTTATTGGTGAAATCCAGCCCGAAGGCAAGAAGCGCATGAGCGTTCAAGCCTGCTTAAACGGGATGACCATTGAGCCAGGGGCAACCTTCACCTAAACACAACACTGCAGAGACCATGGATCGCTTGTACATGTTTATCGCCACTGGCGCATACAGCGGATATCTTCCCAAAGCTCCCGGTACCTGGGGCTCAGTGGTTGGGGTCGGTTTATGGCTGGGGTTGTGCAGGCTGCCTTTAGCTCCTTACCTGTGGGTCGTGGTGGCCCTGTTTGTGCTGGGTACCATAGCTGCCGGAGCGGCTGAGAAAATTGTCGACCGGGGGGATCCCGGCCTGGTTGTGATCGACGAGATTGTGGGACAACTTATCGCCCTTGCAGCGGTGCCCCACCATGCTATCCCGGTTATTGCCGGCTTTGCACTTTTTCGCCTGTTTGATATTCTCAAACCCTTTCCTGTGGGCTGGTTTGATAAACACCTCCACGGCGGGCTCGGCATCATGTTTGATGATGTTATTGCCGGTTTGTATGCCCTGGCAATTCTTCAGCTTGGAGTTCGATTGTTTACCTTTTAGTTCTGCTCCTCACGTCCCAGGCTCCCAATGAACCCTATTATTGATTTCCATACCCACGCCTTTCCAGACCGGATTGCAGCATCTACCATCAGTGCGCTGGAAACAAGCGGTACTATCAAGGCATTTCGACAAGGGACAGTGGCGGGGTTATTGCAGTCCATGGATAGAGCTGGAATTGAGCAATCGGTCATTTGCTCCATCGCGACCAAGCCGGAACAATTTCAACCCATCCTTGACTGGTCGCTCTCCATAAGCTCCTCCCGCATTATCCCTTTTCCTTCCATTCATCCTGCAGACCTTGAGCGGGTAGAGCGGGTTGAACAGGTTCACGCTGCAGGACTTAAAGGGATCAAGATGCATCCCTATTATCAGGATTATTTCCTTGATGATCCAGAATTAGCACCACTTTATGCAAAAATTGCAGAGTTGGGCTTGCTGCTGGTCGTGCATAACGGATTTGATATTGCTTACCCCAGGATACGCAGAACCGACCCTAAGCGAATTCTCAGCGTTGTGGAACAATTTCCCCAACTTCGACTCATTGCTACCCATTTCGGTGGCTGGGATGATTGGGATGAGGCAGAAAAGCACCTTGTAGGTAAGCCATTGTACATGGAGATATCCTTTGTGCTGGACGCTCTTGAGCCGGAAAAAGTACGTGCCCTGCTGCTGGCTCACCCCCAGGACTACCTCCTTTTTGGTACTGACTCACCCTGGCTTGACCAAAAGGCGACAGTGGAAAAATTGCAGCAGCTCCAGCTGCCTGATGAACTCTACCAGGCAATCTTGTGGAAAAATGGGGCAAGACTGCTGGAGCTTTAAGCACTAAAGTATAAAAAAAGCGGCAGCTTATTACCAAACTGCCGCCAAAAAAATGAGATTTTCAATACGGTTGTACAACTTATAAAGCAGAGCTGATTCTCTCCATGGCCTTCATCACGTTCTCCCGTGAATTGAAGGCTGAAATCCTGATATAGCCCTGGCCGCAGCGACCAAAGCCAGCACCAGGGGTACAAACCACCCCGGCTTTTTCCAGCAACAGATCAAAGAAATCCCAGGAATCACGATCTCCCCACACCCAGATGTAGGGGGAGTTATCTCCACCAACATAGTCAAACCCAAGCTCACTGATGGCCTTCCCAATAATCTTGGCGTTTTCCAGGTACCCATCAATGAGTGCCCTGGTTTCAGCTTTTCCGGCGGCAGAAAAAACTGCTTCAGCTGCCCGCTGCACAGGGTAGCTCACACCGTTAAACTTGGTACAGTGACGGCGGTTCCACAGTCCATGCAGGGCATGGGTTCCACCATCTGCATCATAGGCCATACACTCCTTAGGTACAACAGTGTAGGCGCAACGGGTACCGGTAAATCCTGCGGTCTTGGAGAAACTGCGGAGTTCGATAGCCACCTCACGCGCGCCTTCAATCTCATAAATAGAATGGGGCAGGCTTTCGTCCCGGATAAATGCTTCATAGGCGGCATCATACAGGATCAACGCCTTGTTACTCCGCGCATAGTCAACCCACTGCTTGAGCTGCTCCTTGGAAATGGTAGAACCTGTAGGGTTGTTAGGGTAGCACAGGTAAATCAGATCAACCGGTTCAGCGGGCAGTTCAGGGACGTAGTTGTTTTCCCTGGTGGAATCCAGGTAGACTATCCCTTCATAGCGACCATCGACAGCGCCGCCGGTACGGCCAGCCATAACGTTGGTGTCCAGATATACAGGGTATACCGGGTCAGGAATGGCCACCTTGCTCTCCAACGAAAAAAGTTCCTGGATATTTCCTGAATCGCATTTTGCCCCGTCAGAGACAAAAATTTCATCAGCATGTACTTCCGCACTCCGTGCTGCAAAATCATTTTTTGCGATAGCTTCACGCAGAAAGTCGTACCCTTGCTCTGGCCCATAGCCACGAAATCCAGCCTTTGTGGCCATCTCATCCACAGCTGAGTGAAAAGCCTTAATGCAGGTTTCCGGCAAAGGATTGGTCACGTCACCGATACCAAGCTTGATCACCTCTTTATCAGGGTTGTTTTCCTGAAAGGCCGCAACGCGCTTGGTAATATTGGAGAAAAGGTAGGAGGCCTGTAGTTTTAAGTAATGTTCATTAATTGTTATCATCTAAGGTACCTGAGTTTAGGTTGTATTTATTACGAATTATGCGGGAAACCATGAACGTTCAAAGATGGGATGTGACTGAAGCGTTACTTACAAATCAACATTGACCCTCTCACTAAAATCATAACCGTCAACGCTCAGATCGTAATCCATCCGTCCAGCTTCAAGATTGAAATCTGGCCCGCGTAACTGAACCTTGCCGGGGCTAATCAGCATTTTGGTTATATCATAATACTGCAACAGGTCAGTGTACATCACTTCCTTATTCTGTGGCCTGGTGATGACCACATCATCAGTTAAGGTAAGATGCCGATCATCAATAAGGTACTGGCCTTGCTTGCTGTTGATATGCATAGGCTGCCTTTCCTTACCAATGTATTGGGCATCCACATTCTCCATGAGAATGATACGATCAGTGTCACCGGTTTGAGCATGAGTAGAATGGATCAGCCACTCCTGCTTGCCCTCTGTGTTAAGGGTAATGGTCACCTGCTCCATTTGAAAATGCTGGGATGCTGTAACCTTGACGCTCTCCTTATTTGACGCAAAATCACTCCGTGGCTTGAGGAAATCAGCCACATAGGGCTTCCAGACAGGACTGGTGATACACAGGGCTAGGGGAATGGCCCAAAGTAAATCGCGTGGTTTTTTAATCACTTATCAAAACGAGCAAACATTTTTGTATACGTTCCCTGTGCCTCAAGGATCAGGTCACACACCTCACGCACAGCTCCCCGCCCGCCTTTGCGCTGGGTTACATAATCAGCCCGCAGGGCGATCTCTTCCCGTGCGTTTGCCGGAGCTGCTCCAAAACCGACCCGGTTCAAGAGCGGCAGGTCAATCCAGTCGTCACCCATATACGCGGTATGCATGGGGCGTAGCTCAGCCTCTTTGAGGATTTCCTCATAGGACTTCAACTTGTCAAACTTGCCCTGATACACGTAGGTCAAGCCCAACTCTTCAGCACGCCTGGCCACGATGGTTGAGGTCCGCGCGGTGATAACGCCCACCGCTACCCCACTCTCCTGGAGCAGCTTGATACCAAGGCCATCCTGGGTATTAAAGCATTTTGTTTCTTCACCACTGGAGGTGTAGATAAGCGAACCACTGGTGAGCACGCCATCCACATCAAGCAGCAGGAGTTTGACCTTTTTTGCCTTTTCCAGAGCAGCCGTCCACTCCTTGCTGCGCTTGAGGGGAAAATTTTTCTGCATGGCCCGGTTACGCAGGGCTTCAGTGAGTTGACAATCCGATGGATATTCCCCAGAAGCCTGGGGAGAGCAGCAATCATTGTTCATTTATATCACTCCAGCTACTGCTTTGCGAATGTTGAGCAGGTTGGTGAGCAGCTCTTCCACCTGATCAAGAGGCATGGAGTTTGGTCCATCGCAGAGCGCCTTATCAGGATCAGGATGCACTTCCATGAACAAGCCGTCTATCCCGGCTCCCATTGCTGCCCGGGTGAGCGGCCCGATGAAGTCACGCTGCCCTCCTGATGATGTCCCGGCACCACCAGGTAGCTGCACCGAATGGGTTGCATCAAAGATCACCGGGCAACCAAGAGAACGCATGACCGGCAGGGAACGCATATCCACGACCAGGTTATTATACCCAAAGCTGGCACCGCGTTCTGTGAGCAGCACCTTATCACAACCACTACCACGGAGCTTGTTGACCACGTTTTCCATGTC
Organism: Desulfobulbus propionicus; assembly: GCA_002746685.1. GTDB lineage: Bacteria > Desulfobacterota > Desulfobulbia > Desulfobulbales > Desulfobulbaceae > Desulfogranum > Desulfogranum propionicus_C. The sequence goes on from PDQK01000006.1 coordinate 18,180, forward strand.
CCAGGGGCTGACAAACTGGCCTTTTTTGACATTCACCACCTTCCCGGTTCTGGCTGCTGCTGCAAGCAGGTCAGTCTGGCGACAGAGAAAGGCAGGGATTTGCAGGATGTCCAGGTATGCTGCAGCACGCTCAGCATGGGCTGGCTCATGGATATCTGATACAACCGGGACTCCCAGTTCCTCGCGGATTCGTCCCAACTGGCGTAACCCCTGCTCAATCCCAGGGCCACGAAAAGAGTCCAACGAGGTACGGTTGGCCTTATCAAAAGACGCCTTGAACACGTAGGGAATCCCTAATCTGGTGGTGATGGCCTTCATTTCGGTGGCAATTTCCCAGGCTACATCACCTGGCTCCAGCACGCACGGTCCAGCCATCAGTAACAAAGGCTGGTCAATTCCGACCTGAATATGTTCTCCGGCAGGGGTGATAAAAGTAACGTTTTTCATAATCGTCAAATGCTATGCCTCGCTCTTGTTGTTCAAAGCAGCTTGAATAAAGGCTGTAAACAATGGGTGTGGTTTCATGGGCTTAGACTGGAACTCGGGGTGAAACTGACAGCCAAGGAACCATGGATGATCCTGCAGTTCCACTATTTCCACCAGAGTATCATCAGGGGAGGTCCCGCTGACGACCAATCCTGCTGCTTCAAGCTGCTCTCGGTACGCATTGTTAAACTCGTATCTGTGGCGATGGCGCTCACTAATCTCTTGCTGGGCATATGCCTGGGCAGCATGGGTATCTTTTGCCAAAACGCAGGGGTAGGCACCCAGCCTGAGGGTTCCCCCCATGTCCGAGTTTTCGTCCCGCTGCTCGGTGTTACCGCTTCTAAAATCAAACCACTCAGTCATGAGATAGATCACCGGGTTTTTGGTCTTGTCGTTAAACTCAATCGAGTGGGCATCTTCGATCTGGGCAATATTTCTGGAGAATTCTACCACCGCCAGCTGCATTCCAAGGCAGATGCCCAAAAACGGGATCGTGTTTTCACGGGCATAGGTGATGGCCTGAATCTTCCCTTCCATTCCACGGCTGCCAAAACCGCCAGGTACCAGGATGCCATCGCATTTTTTCAGGCTCTCCAGAGTATCCCCGCTTTCAAGCTCGTCTGCGCTGATGTAGGCCAGCTCTACCTTGGTGTCGTTGGCAATTCCGCCGTGAATGAGCGCTTCGTGCAAACTTTTATACGATTCGGTGAGGTCAACGTACTTACCAGTAATACCGATGGTGACCGTGTGCTTGGGGTTTTTTATCTTATGCACCAGGTTTTTCCACGGCTTCACATTGGGTGCTCCGGTCCAGATACCCAGCTTATCTAAAATGCGGTCATCCACTCCTTCTTCATGGAGCTTAAGCGGTACTTCATAGATATTATCCACATCCACTGCTGAGATAACACAGTCTGGATCAACATTGCAAAAGAGGGCAATTTTGCGCTTAAGGTTCTTGCTCAGCGGTTCCTCGGTACGACACATGAGGATATCCGGCTGAATACCTGAGGCAAGCAGCTCTTTTACCGAGTGCTGGGTTGGTTTGGTTTTTACTTCGCCGGCCGACTTCAGATAAGGTACCAGCGTGAGGTGGAGAAAAAGCGAATATTCTCTGCCCAGGTCTGTCCGCAGCTGCCGGATCGCCTCAATAAAGGGTAACCCTTCAATATCTCCAACGGTACCACCAATCTCGATTAAAGCGATGTCCACCAGCCCATCGAGCTGCAGCACAGCCTCTTTTATCTCATCAGTGATATGGGGAATAACCTGTACCGTTCCGCCCAGATACTCGCCCCTGCGCTCCTTCATGATCACCGAATAGTAAATCCGGCCAGAGGTGTAGTTATTTTTCTGGCTCATGACCGCGTTGGTATAGCGCTCATAATGCCCCATATCCAGGTCAGTCTCAGCCCCATCATTGGTGACATACACCTCACCGTGCTGGAACGGATTCATGGTTCCCGGATCAACGTTAATATAGGGATCCAATTTCTGAAAGGTGACTGTCATGCCACGGGACTCAAGCAGCGAACCAATAGAGGCTGCGGCCAGCCCTTTTCCCAACGAGGAAAGCACACCGCCTGTAATAAAAATAAATTTCGTTTTCTTACTCAAAGGTCGCTTCATATAGTTACCTGATACCACGGATAAAAGAGGGAAATTGGTCATAAGCCGATGGCTGGCTTTTATTTGGCTGGAAAAAAAGTATACACGATCCGTTGCCCGTTGACAACACAAGGAGGTCAAGGTAAATCTCCATTTTCTTCTCTTTTTCCACACCTTTTAACAACCCTGTTTACTCACCTTTACTCATTTTCTTTATGCAGGAACATATACCCCAGATTGCACATGAGCTGCGTATTCCACCGCGTCAAACAGCAGCAGTGGCTGATTTACTGGCAGACGGAGCCACCATCCCCTTTATCAGCAGATACCGAAAAGAGGTCACAGGAGGCCTGGATGAGGTGCAGGTCACCCAGATACGGGACAAACTTATCCAGGTGGAAGAGCTCAATAAACGAAGAGCAGCCATTCTCACCTCCCTTAATAGTCGTGAGCTGCTCAGCCCGGAACTGAAAACATCCATTGAAGGTGCCGGGACGCTGACAGAGCTGGAAGACATCTACCTGCCGTTTAAACAAAAACGCAAAACCAGGGCCGTCATTGCCAGGGAGAAAGGACTGGAACCTCTGGCTAAAAGTTTGCTCGAAAAAGGGGCCAGCCATCTAAAAGCTGAGGATTTTCTCAGCCCTAATAAAGCGTTGCATACCATAGAAGAGGTGCTCAGTGGTGCCAGGGATATTCTGGCTGAATGGTTTAATGAGAATCGGGCGGCGAGGAACCAACTCAGGGATTTATTTGCCAAAGAGGCAGTACTGTCTTCCAGGGTTATCGAAAAAAACCGGGAAGCAGGGCAAAAATTCAAGGATTATTTTGATCGTGACGAAAACGTACGCACTTTGCCTGGACACAGGCTGCTCGCCATGTTGCGCGGCGAACAGGAAAAAGTACTGAAACTGCATTTTCGGCCTGATGAAGCCAGGGCTCTGGGAATACTCTACACCATATTTCTCCATCAGCAAGGAGAGTCCGCACGTCAGGTAAAACGTGCCATTGAAGACAGTTATAAACGGCTTTTGGCACCATCCCTGGAAAATGAGCTCAAAACCACCTTAAAGGAGCAGGCTGATACAGAAGCCATCGAGGTGTTTGGCACCAACCTCAACGAGCTGCTCCTTGCTCCACCCCTTGGAGAACGCGCTGTTATGGCCCTTGACCCTGGTTTTCGTACCGGCGCCAAGCTGGTCTGTCTTGATCGTCATGGAACCTTACTCCATAATACAACCATTTTTCCCACCCACTCTACAAAGCAGCAGGAACAGGCGGGGAAAACTATTCGCATCCTGTGTAAGCAGTATAACATTTATGCCATAGGCATTGGCAACGGAACTGCCAGCAGGGAAACAGAAGCCTTTGTCCGTGGCCTTGGGTTACCAGGCGAGATCATTATTACCATGGTGGATGAGAGTGGGGCTTCCATTTACTCAGCTTCTGAAATTGCACGTGAGGAGTTCCCTGATCATGACATCACCGTCCGTGGTGCGGTCTCCATTGGCCGCAGGCTGCAGGATCCTTTGGCAGAGCTGGTGAAACTGGACCCACAATCCATTGGTGTTGGTCAGTATCAGCATGATGTGAACCAAAAGGCGCTCAAGCAGGGGCTGGATGATGTTGTTGTCCGTTGCGTGAACAGCGTGGGAGTAGATGTTAATACGGCAAGCGTTTCTCTGCTCACCTATGTCTCCGGTTTAGGGCCTGGGCTGGCTGCAAATATTGTTGCGTACAGGAAGGAAAACGGCAGCTTTCTCTCCCGCAAGCAATTACTCAAGGTACCACGGCTTGGAGCAAAAGCATTTGAACAGTGTGCAGGATTTTTACGCGTAAGGGGTGGAAAGAATCCGCTGGATAACTCTGCGGTGCATCCTGAGCGGTACAGTGTGGTTGATCAAATGGCGCGTGACCTGGGTTGCACCGTTGCTGAGTTGATTCAAAACAGCGGACTGCGCAAGCAGATAGATGTACAAAAATACGTCAGCGACACCGTCGGCCTCCCCACCTTAACCGACATCCTCAAGGAGCTGGATAAGCCCGGCAGGGACCCGAGAACCACCTTCACCGCCTTTTCCTTTGCAGAAGGGATTACTGCTCTAACCGATCTGGAGCCGGGAATGCTGCTCCCCGGAATCGTGACCAACGTGACCAACTTTGGCGCTTTTGTAGACATCGGCGTCCACCAGGACGGCCTTGTCCATATCAGCCAGCTTGCTGATAGATTTGTTAGAGATCCCAATGAGATAGTCAGTGTCCGGCAGCATGTCCAGGTCCGGGTGGTCGAGGTTGACATCCCCAGAAAACGGATCGGTTTGTCCATGAAAAAAACACCTTAAACAGGTGGTTACTCTCGTGTATGCAGCAGCTTACTCAGCTGCTGTTCACGATAGTCAAAAATCCGCTTGAGTGTTTTTTTGATATACAACCAGTGAACCAGCTTTCCCAAAAAGCCAAAAGGTGGTTCATAATGGACCCGATCAATGAGCAGCACCCCTTTTTCCCGGGGCTGAATTTCATGATAATGATACCAGAACCGGTACGGCCCAAGCCGCTGCTCATCCACAAAGGCAACCCCTTCTCTGATATGCTTAATCTCAGTCACCCAGGTATGGGTTCCAGCAAAAGGGATACTGACACGGTATTCCACGATAAGCCCTGAGTACATCACCTCCGGTACCTCGGTGATGATCTTGAAGTGCAAATCAGGCGGAGTGATATCGTTTAAGTTTGCTGGATGCTGTAAAAATGCCCATGCCCTCTCCTGACTCACTGCAACAAACTGTTTACGTTCTAAAATATACATTGGAATTTACGCGCTTAACTCGATATAGTTGGTAGGTAATGAAATGCTAAAAAATGCTGTTTATTGACCTGAATCCGTGAGCGTTCAAAAACAGCCGTATTGATGCAACATAACCAGTACCATTAACCAAGTAACTAAAATTCGCCATGACAAACTCAATATACCGCAATCTGGGGATGGAACTTGTTCGCGTAACCGAGGCTGCCGCACTTTCAGCGGCTGCATTTATGGGCACCGGTGATAAGGAAGGGGGCGACGGTGCTGCTGTGGATGCCATGCGGGCGGTACTTAAAACCGTGGACATGAGTGGTGTGGTGATCATTGGCGAAGGGGAAAAAGATGAAGCTCCCATGCTCTATAACGGTGAGCAGGTGGGCAACGGGAATGCGCCACGACTGGATATCGCAGTGGACCCCGTGGAAGGTACCAGCTTGCTTGCCTACGGTCGGCCCAACTCCATCGCCGTTATTGCTGCTTCTCCTGAAGGGAGTATGTGGAACCCTGGCCCATCGCTCTACATGGATAAAATTGTGGTTGAAAAAGCTGCCAGGGATGCCATCGACATAACAGCGCCGGTTCACACTAACTTAACTCGCATTGCCGAAGCGCTGGAGCGTAAAATTGCTGACTTGACTGTTTTTGTGTTGGATAAGCCGCGTCACAAAACACTGATTACAGAAATTCGGGATGCCGGAGCTCGTATCGCGCTCCACACCGACGGTGATGTGATGGGCGCGCTCATGGCGGCAGTGCCTGGTACCGGGGTTGACGTGCTCATGGGGATTGGTGGCACTCCGGAAGGGGTTATCAGTGCTGCAGCGGTAAAAGCGCTGGGAGGCGGCATGCAGGGGATGGCAGCCCCACAGCTTGCAGAGGAAAAGCAGGCCCTGGCTGACAGTACAGAATATCAGCCAGGACGAATTCTTTCCCTTGATGATCTGATTCAGTCCAATGACGCGTTTTTTGCGGCCACTGGCATCACCTCAGGCACCTTTCTTGAGGGGGTTCATTTTGACCGCTCAGGCGGGGTAACCACCCACAGCATCGTGATCCGGGCCATCTCCGGCTCCATCAGGCACATTAAAGGGCAGCACGAGCTGCACCCGGAGCATGTTTTTGGGTAGTATTGTTGTAATGAGGTGTCTCTTGATTAAAAATTTTTGGCTGCCTCTTTGAGCTTTTCCTGTATCGGCTGACTGAACCAGATATCAAGAAAGGCAGCATCGTAGGCTTCCTGCTTCTGCCTGAAACGCTCCACAACCTCTTCGATATATCCCATCTTTATGCGCTGAAACGCAGGAGCACTGTGTTCTGCCATTTGGGCAGCTTTTTCCACCGCAGCATCAAACAGCTTGTCTTGCGGGTGGACCTCATCCACCAGCCCAATGGCATGTGCTGCATCAACTCCCATCAGACCGCCGCTATACATCATCTGCATGGCCTGGCGCTGACCAACAACCTGCTTGAGCAGCATATCAGCAAGCAACGGAACAGGGATGCCCAGAGAAATTTCATTAAGCCCCATTTTAGCCTTACCAGCAGCGGCAAGCCTCAGATCCGTTGCCAGGGACAGAATAGTACCGCCAGCAACCGCATGGCCCCCAATGGCCGAAATTACGGGCATGGGTAAGGTATAGAGAGTAAAAACCAACGTATTAAAGCTGTGCCAGAAATCCTCCATTGCTTTTCGCTCTAAGGGGAGCAGGTCTGGCAAGGACAGGCCGATGGAGAAAAACTTTGAATTTCCGCATAAAATCACGGCCCGTACATTTTCGCGCACCTGGCCGATCAGCGAGAGACACTCTTCAACAAGAAGCGGCGAAATTGCATTGGTTGCACCGTTACTCAGTTGAAGTATTGCGACCTCATTTTTTTGTTCCAGTTCCAGCGTGGTTGTCATTCTCTCACCTTGTTGTTTCTCTATTTCATGAACTTTCGGACAAAAGGATCCTCACAAAAAGCTCAGGACACCGGGCCTCAGTTGAATTTAAGAAGATACCATGTAACTACTCTCCCCCTACGATTACTCGCGGGGTACATTTTGTTTTGTTAAAGCCATTTGAATTGTAACCAGCGGATTGACACCTCTGGCAGCCATGGTTCGCAAATAACTCGATATCCGACAATATGCATGGGCATATTGTTGCTTCCGGAAACAGCCTGATACCTTTTGTTTCACTTTAGCCATACGGAGATCCCTTTCGGCCCTGTTGTTAGTGAACGGCACATGTCCCTGTTGTGCAAAAAGCAAAACCGAGGCTTCATGCTTCTTCAGTCTCTCCCAAAGATTATGTGCGTTCGATTTTGCCAACCTGCCACGCTTTCCCTTTGGCTTGGGTGGAATCTCAGGTAATTCCTTGCTTCCCCTGGTGAGAATATTGCGATAGCGTTTTTGTACGTTGGCGTATTCCTTATCGGTGAGGCATTTTTCTTCACGACTGGCCACGGTATGGCACGTCTGGGGCAACAGCTTTTTCATGTTGCGAGCCCACCGATATTGGTTTGAGTCAACAATAAACGTAAGTTCACGTAACAGGTGGGACCCACAAAGACCGTGGCCTCGCAATTGGGACATTGCTTTATTTCTGCATCAATATGCTCGACGACCTTCTCGAAAACACTATCGATTTTGGTACGCCTCTCGTGTCCCTGACAGGGAGTCTTGCTCAGTTCGACACCGCAGATATCACACGTTACCACTTCTGCCCTGGCAACTGGTTATCCACATAAACATCTTTGGGATCAGATTCTCACTCGATTGGCCAGCTTGCCTCTTAGAGGATAAACTCTAACGTTCAAGGACAGGCTAATGGCGGAGCTATACCTTTTTGTGTCCCTTTTGCTTCTTTTGAAGGAAAAAAGAGGAACTCAGGCTGCCCAATTATTGAGATTTGGCAACAAATGGTCAGCTTGTAGTAGAAA
>PDQK01000051.1 GCA_002746685.1 Desulfobulbus propionicus
ATGCCAGGCGGCGGTAATAGTCGGCATTTTGGCAATCAAATTGATTGCACGAGCGATATAGAGTTCCCGGTCCAGCATATCATCGTACTCCTGTTCCATCGCTAACATCGGGACTACCGCCTGGAGTACATCCATCGGTTTGGCGCAGGCAGGAAACCTTTTCATCGCATCAATAACAAAGCCCGGCAGCTCTCTGGCCGCCTTGACCTGCCGGCTGAACACTTCTATTTCATCCGTTGCCGGCAATATCCCGTTAAGCAGAAGATACGCTGTTTCCATAAAAGAGGATTGATCTGCCAGATCTTCTATGCGATAACCGCGATAAATCAGCACCCCTTTATCACCATCAATAAAGCTGATGGCGGAATCTGCAACAGTAACCCCCCGTAAACCAGTGTTTTTTACCTGCGATTCACTACTCATATATTTTCTCCTGATATAAAATCGACAACATAACGATTAAACAGATGTTTTATGATAATATAAGGTAATTCAAGGCAATGAAAAAATATTTTTTGTTCTTGTTTAGTCGTTAATTAGCAGCCCAAACTGTTACTCAACCAATAAACGGGGTATTGTCCTGTTCCGACAACACCCCGCTCTTACCTCCTGAATGCATTCTTTTTCAGCTCCCTGTCCATCTCCCATTAGACATGTTCAAACAGCTCATATACCGTCTCTTCGCCAATCAATGCGTCGATCTTTTCCTGGAGTGCCTTTCTCTCTGGAGCCTGCAGCCATTGCTTCCAGTCCTCTGCTGTCTGCCATGTGCTGATAACAAGACTTTCTCCTGGTCTATCCAGACGCGTAAAGGACTCGCCTGAAATATACCCCTCTCTGTTGGTGGTTAATGTTCTGAGCCCTCTGAGTAATGCGGAGAGTTCCTGTTGATTCTCTGCGGACACTTTTCTTCTGATCAGTACCTTCACAGCCATACGCGCCTCCTTTGGTTAGTTGAAACGATTACAGCAGCCATACCATCAGCTCCCGCCCGACAGACCCTTCAATCTATATTATAAGATTAAAAAACGTACAG
>PDQK01000052.1 GCA_002746685.1 Desulfobulbus propionicus
TTTTCGACACTTGCAGGGACAGCGGCAACACGATGCTCAGAGACATCACACTCTTTTGGAATCACAATGATCATTGAAGCGCTCCTCCTTTAGGTTTCTGAAATATCCTGCGTTCCACCATACTCCCGTTTCCCACCAGAAAACCGCAAAATCAGGCATATTTCCCAAACCCGGTTCCCGGGGCAGATTCGCATGCCGCAGTTTTCCGTGTTTCACGTTCTGTTATTCTATCAATTTTTCACAAAAGTTTCTGCATTTGCTTACAATTTTCTCTATCTCAAAAAATCCTGAGAGAAAGCTACTCCTGAACATAGCCAAAACCGGGAATCTCAAGCCACCTCTCCAGCCGCCGCAGACAGAACATCGCGCAGGAGACGAGGGCAAGGTAGTAACAGCCGACAACAAGAAAAACCTCGGTAAAACGGAAATACTCTGTTGCCACCCTGTTCCCCTCCCCGGTCAGCTCCATACAGGTCACCACATAGGCAAGGGAGGAGTATTTTATCAGGTAGATGATCTCGTTGCCGCAGCCGTGCAGCGCCCGGCGGAACGCCTGGGGGATAATAATCCACACCACCGTCCTGAAAACGGTAAAGCCAAGCGCCTGCGCGCCCAGATACTGCCCCTGGCGAATGGAGAGAAGCGCGCCCCGTACATATTCCGACTGATACGCGCCGGAACAGAGGATAAAACCGGTCACCGCCGCCCCGTAAGGACTGAAACGGATCCCCAGGTGGGGCAGGCCGTAATAGAGCACAAAAAGCTGGATAACAAGAGGGGTGCCGCGAAAAAGCGCGGCATAGCCGTCTCCCAGCCGCCGTATCGGCTTACTGCCATATACCCGCAGTGCCCCGGCAGAGATGCCGATAAAGACCCCGCCGCAGGCGGACGGCACAATAAGGGCAATACTCATCACCAGGCCGCTGTTTAAGCCGGCAACAAGATCCTGATAAAAGGGGGAGAGCGTCATCATATCCCCTCAAGATCAACCAGTTTCTCACAAAAATACTGGGTG
>PDQK01000022.1 GCA_002746685.1 Desulfobulbus propionicus
TACTCTGCGAGAATCCATGTTACCTCCGCTGTTAATTATCTTGCTGATTGTAACATGGATAGCTGCAGCTGTAACGTTATATTGAGAATGTTATACTAGGTGTTGTATACAGCGGCCCGTCCAGCTTGAAACGCCTTCTTGTTCACCTCCCTGAACGCTTCTTTCACCCTGGTGTCAATGACATTCAAAAACACCTCAGGGCTTACAGCCAGGAAGATGGACATGGCACCAACCATGGCCACATTAACGGTGCGCAGTTCACCAACCTCTTCGGCTACCGCAAAGGCGTCAATGGGTACCACGTTAATCTGACGGTCAGTCAGCTCTTTTAAAATATTTTCTGGATAGGATGCCTTACCAAGAGCCACTGCCGGGGGCAGAATCTTCTGGGTGTTTACCACCACAGCACTGTCCTTATGCAGATACGGCAGATACCGCACTGCTTCCAGGATCTCAAAAGCCACCAAAATATCAGCTGCACCAGGGTTGATCAGTGGCGAATAGACCCGCTCACCATATTTAAGATGCGCCTCAACAGAGCCACCACGTTGGGCCATCCCATGCACCTCGCTCTTTTTTACATCAAACCCTTGAGACAGCTGGGCATAGGCGGTCAGCTCACTTGCAAGCAGAATCCCCTGCCCACCCACACCAGAAAAGAGAATGCTTCCACTTTGCTTCATTATGCCACCTCCCTTCCGGTAATTGCATCAAACGTACACACCGCAGCACACTGGCCGCATCCATTACACTGCACCTCGGCAATCTCGGCATACCCGCGTTGTTTCTCGCGGTAGCCCATCTCCACAGCCTGCTCAGGAGTGATGGGATGCCAACTGATGGCCGGGCACCCCATCTGCACACAGGCAGTACAGCCGACACAGTTTTCCAGCCTGGTGTAAAAGGCGGGCTTTTTCCGTTTCACTTCTTCGGGCAGCAGGATACATGGCGCCCGACTGATGATGACAGACGCATCAGGTGAGGCAATTTCTTCTTTGAGCACCCTGCGGGTCTCATTGACATCATTTGGATTAATGGTCACAACCCGCTTCACCCCGAGGGCTGTACACAGTTGCTCAAAATCAATTGTATTGGCCGGTTCACCGGTAATTCCGCGGCCAGATGCAGGGTTGTTCTGATGCCCTGTCATGGCAGTGATGCGGTTGTCCAGAATGATGACCGAAGCATACGAATCGTTATACACGGTGTTGAGCAACCCGGTGATACCAGAGTGCATGAAGGTAGAGTCACCAATGACGGAAACCACCTTGCCCTGCCCTTTCTCGCCCAGCGCCTTGGACATACCATGGGCCATGCTCACCGAAGCACCCATACACACGCAGGCATCCATGGCAGAAAGTGGTGGCAGAAAGCCCAGGGTATAACAACCGATATCACCGGAAACAAACACGTTTTTCATCTTGGAAAGGCTGTAAAACAGGCCACGGTGGGGACATCCGGCACACATATTTGGTGGCCGCATGGGCAGCTCCTGCGGTTCAAACAGCTCCGGCCTGGACTCGGGGTCAACTGCGGTCTGAACGATGAACGAGTTCAGCTCACCCTGGTTAGGAATGATATCCTCACCATGACACTCAATACCCATGGCTTTGATGTGCGTTTCCAGAAATGGGTCCAGCTCTTCCACGATGATCAGCTCATCCACAGATTCTGCAAAGGTGCGGATCATCTTTTCAGGCAGCGGCCACACCATACCAAGCTTGAGTACCGGTACGTCTGGAAAGGCTTCTTTTACGCAGTTATACGATGTTCCGGCACAGATAAAGCCACGCCTGCCTTCACCCTCTTCAATCCTGTTCTCAGGTAAGGTTTCAGCCACTTCTCTCGCTGCGGCCATGCGCTTTTCCACAGCAACCCGACGTACCCGGGCATTGCCGGGGAGCATAACCATCTTGGCTGGCATCTTCTCAATGGATGACTCAGGAATTGCAACCCGCTCGCCCTTTTCCACCACGCCCTTGACATGGGCAATCCTGGTGGTAATGCGCATCATAACCGGTGTATCAAGCTGCTCACTGAGTTCAACGGCCCTGCCAACCATGGCTTTTGCTTCTGCCGGGTCTGATGGCTCCAGCATGGGCACCTTGGCTGCAAAAGCATAGTTGCGGTTGTCCTGCTCATTTTGTGAACTGTGCATCTGCGGGTCATCGGCATTCACAATAACCAATCCACCGCGAACACCAGTATAGGCTGCGGTAAACAATGGGTCAGCAGCAACGTTAAGCCCCACATGCTTCATGGTTGCTAAAGCTCGTGAACCCGCAAAGGAGGCACCAATTGCCACTTCAAGCCCCACCTTTTCATTGGGTGCCCATTCTGCATACACCCCTTCGTAGCGGGCAAAGTTGCCCATTATCTCGGTGGAAGGTGTTCCCGGATACCCGGAAGCAACCGTGATACCTGCTTCCCAGGCGCCTTGTGCTATTGCTTCGTTACCGGAAAGCCATTGCTGTTTATCGCTGTCAAAAACCACATGCTCCTCCTTTTTCATCCCTCATAAAAACAGCTTTTTTGCACGACACTGCTCCTCCTTGCACAAAAAAGCTGTTACCCAAGCCGCAAAACACCATCATTACCCTGAATACAGCCTGATAGGCAAGAGCTTTTTCCACCTTGCCCACCTCATGGTATTCCGGTGAGTCCAATTATTCCTGTGCGTCACCTGATTGTGGCAGTTTTTTCAAAATGAACTGAGACTCTGCACTCTCATCGTTTAAGCTGGAAGTCACCCCCAGCACCTCATAGGCTTCCATGAGCTTGAGTATTTCCTGGCCTAACCGAAAAGCGCTGACGCCCTGGGTTGCTGAAAGGGTGTTGAAGAGCCACTGGGCAACTTCTTGCAGATCTTGAGCCAGCTGGGCAGGATAGAGCATCAGGGTTCCAAAGCCACCTGCTTCAACCTGCGCAGAGAACGCCTTGCCTAACTTTGCTGCCACTGCAGGTGAGAGTTTATCATGGGGGCTGCCACTTAATGCAATGTCTTTCAGCGCTGAACTGCCATTGGCAACATAGAGCATATTTTCGGTCAGCATCATGGAGAGCTGGGTTGCCTCGCCGGGCAGCAGCGACCAATAGTACACCGTTTGTCCACCTGCATCCAGCTGCTGCTCCTGGGTAAAACCACTGTGATTGATCTGTTTACGCAGAGCATCAAAAATCATGTGCATTTTCTGTCTATCACGAGCCTCTACAAAGGCGACCATTTTGGGAACAGGGAAAACTCCGGTATTAACAATGTCCTGAATGAGAAAGCCATACTGAGGCCCAATGGCTGAAAAAAGTTCTTCCAGGCTAACCCCCAGGTTTTGCTGCATCATCAGGTCAAGCTCCTCGGCCTGCTTGGCATCTCCTGCCTTAAAGGAGGAGAGCATCATTTCAGGGGAAAGGGCGGAGGACCAGTCATACAGCAGACTGGACTCTGTGAGCAGGTGAAGCGTGTTGTTTGCATCCACCTGATCATCTATTGCAGCCTTGATCCACTCATGGAGCTGCTCCTTGACAAAACCGGCCTTGGAGTCGCTGTAAAGGGTATCCCCCTGAGCAAAGCTGAGAGAGGCAATAAAGGTAAATCCATTGAGATAGGCGGCGATGTCTTTGGCCTCAGTTGCTTCAGCACCCTCAAACAACTTCTGAAGGGACACAGGGTTGACAAAACTCCGGCTGTACACCGTCCCGGCCTGCCCTTTCTGCCAGAAAGCTTCAGCAGCTTGAAAAGCGCTTGTCGTTGCCAGGGTCTGCCCACTCTCTTTTATCTGTAAGCAACGCACAAGGGTCTGAGGATTATAGGAAAGCAGCACGGTACCGCTGTCAGCAACTCCGTAAATGGTGACCTGCTCATCCACTCGGATTTTGGTCAGCTTTTTCCCTTCCACCTGCTCTGTGGACACCGAATCACTGACCACCAGCTTGGCAAAGGACTCCAAAGCACCAGAGGCTGCTGTTGTGGCAAAGACCACCAGCGAGCGTTTCACTTCCTCTTCTGGAGTTGCATCAAGGGCAGCGACGTTGGGCGGCAAGATCCCCAGGGAAGTATCATCACCAAATACGGAGAGGAAGGCGGGATTATGCATTACTTCTGCCACATCATCATAAGCCTTGTTATAGTTTGTGATGGTCTCTGGCTGAGCTTGTAATTCATCCAGGATTGCTGCCATGGTATCCTTGGCTAAAAACTTGCCCAGCGGTGAAGTGGCAAAGGTTGCTTTCAACTCTTTAAGATGAGTCAAGCTGATGGTGGCAATGGTGTCCTGCGGGAGATAGGCTGCGTATGAAACCTGCTCACCTGACCTGAAAAATTTCATCCCATACACACCGGCACCGGCAGCCAACATAACCACAACAAGAATTGTAACTATTCGCTTATTCATATCTTTTCCTCAATGTTACTGTTCTGCACAATACAGTACTGCCTGCTGTATTGAGCCTTTATTGTTACAACTGCTTTCAGGGGTGCCTGGGAGCAGTTGTTACAGGTTTTGTTCGATTTCTTCTATGGCCGCCTGCGCCTCTTCCCACTTAACATAGGCCCGTTCAAGATGCCGCTCCACCTGGGCATACTCTTTACTGGTGGCAGCCCAGGACTCCTGATCACTGTAGAGATCAGGATCAGCCATCAGCTCCTCCAGCTTGCCTTTGCGCTCTTCCAGTTCTTCAATCTGCTGTTCTGCTTCCGTGTTCTTCTTTTTCCAGGGGTCCAGCTTTTTATTGAGCAGTTCTCGCTCCCTGGCCCGCTGACGACGATCTTCTTTCTTGTCTCTGCGCTTGCCATCACCATCAGCTCCACTTTTCTTCTCCCCCGCTACGGACTGCCCTGCAACCTGTGCCTGCTCCTCTTTTGCACGCATCTCCAGGTAATCATCCACATTCCCCTGGTAGATGGTCGCACGGCCATCCCGAATTTCCAACACCTTATTGACAAAGGAGTTGACGAAAAAACGGTTATGGGAGACCACAATAATGGTGCCCTCGTACTGGGCCATGGCCTCCTGGAGCACCTCTTGGGAGCTGATGTCCAGATGGTTGGTGGGCTCATCGAGCAGCATCAGATTTGCAGGGCGTACCAACATTTTAGCCAGCGCCACCCGTGATTTTTCCCCGCCGGAAAGCACCTGAACCTGCTTTTCCACCTCATCACCGGTGAACAGAAAGGTACCGAGCAGGGAACGTACCTGGGTTATCGTCATGTCGTGGGCAGCATGATAGACCGTGTCAAGAATAGTGAGTTCACCGGAAAGCTCCTGGGCCTGATGCTGCCCAAAGTAGGTCAAGATCACATTATGGCCAAGCTTAATCTCACCCTCAGCGGACTCAACCCCAGCTAAAATTTTAAGCAAGGTGGTCTTTCCCGCGCCGTTCACCCCAACCACGGCCAGCTTATCACCCCGTTGCAGCTGCAACCCCACATCACGAAACACCTGCCTGGAACCAAAGGCTTTATTCACCCCATCAAGGTGCATCACATCCCGACCTGAGGGCGCTGCCGGGGGAAAGGAAAATGCAATGGAACGATCAGTCTCTGAAAGCTCGATCATTTCCATCTTTTCGAGCTGCTTGACCCGGCTCTGCACCTGACGTGCCTTGGTGGATTTGGAACGAAATCTGGTGATAAAACGCTCGGTCTGGCGGATCATGGCCTGCTGATTATTGTAGGCAGCCCGCTCAAGCTCCAACCGCTGCTCTTTTTCCACCAAATAATGGGAGTAGTTGCCCTTATAAACGGTGAGCCGCCCCAGGCTCAGCTCCCAGGTAATGGAGGTCAACCGGTCAAGAAAGGTCCGATCATGGGAGATAATGATAAAGGCACCGGCATAGTGCTGCAGAAAATTCTCCAGCCAGGTAAGAGAGTCCAGGTCAAGGTGGTTGGTGGGCTCATCCAAGAGCAGCAGCGATGGTTTGCGGAGCAGCAATTTCGCCAGCAAGAGCCGCATAATCCAGCCACCGGAAAAGCTTGCTGCCGGTTTGTCAAAATCGTCTGGCTTAAATCCAAGCCCGCTCAAAATACGTTCTATCTGCGGTCGAATCCGAAACACATCACACCCTTCCAGGGCATGCTGCAACTCTCCCT
This sequence comes from Desulfobulbus propionicus, assembly GCA_002746685.1. Taxonomy (GTDB): domain Bacteria; phylum Desulfobacterota; class Desulfobulbia; order Desulfobulbales; family Desulfobulbaceae; genus Desulfogranum; species Desulfogranum propionicus_C. Next base: position 6,086 of record PDQK01000022.1, read on the forward strand.
GCCGGGTGAGCAGATGCTCCATCTCCTCACTTTCCGGATCAACCACAGCTAACTGTTCACTGACCTGCTCCAGCTCCTGTTGCTGGGCCAACACCTCGGTAAAGGCGGTCTCTGCCTCTTCAAACAAGGTTCGGTTTTCCAGCTCCAGAGTGACTTCCTGGGGCAGGTAGGCGATGGAAAACCAGGAAGCGCGGGAAACAATGCCCGGATCAGTCTCCTGAAGCCCGCACATGATCTTGAGCAGGGTGGATTTACCGGTCCCGTTCACTCCCACCAGTCCAATGTGATCGCCTCCATGAACCTGGGCAGCCACATTGCGAAAGATATGTTTGCTCCCGTACTGAAGTTCGAGTTCGTTAATACTGAGCATGTTCTCTATGTAACTCTATGCGTGCGCCGCTACCCTGACGGTGCAGCGCGGTATGGTTTCATCTGTTTGCAGCTCAAAGCTCTCCAGCAAGCCCAGTTCTGCAAGTCGGTACATGTTAGCTGAGCGCATGCCGCGAAAAATGGACATATCCCTGGGGTGAATGAACAACTGCACCGGTTCTGTATGGCCTGCAAGCAACTGCCGCACCTGCTTAAGCATCAACCGTGACAACACCATTTCCCCAAAGGATGGATGATACGGTCCTGCCACAAGGGTTTGCGTCAAGGATTCGGCTGGCTGCAGTCCCATGCGTATAACCTGGATCCCATGTTGATCAAAGCGTTTTTTCATATAGGCGGCCTGGAGTACCGCCTTGGAAAGCGAAAGCGGGGTATAGCTCCCATTGCGATAGGCTTTTTCAAGCGCACTTCCTGTTACGACCAGCACAGGGTACATGCGAACGCAATCAGGTTTACGCGCAATGGTTTGCTGGACTGTTTTGCGCAGGGAGCTGAAGCTTTGACCAGGAAGTCCCAGCATAAGCTGCATGCCCACCTGCATACCATTTGCCTGGAGCAGCTGCACACTGGTCTTGACATCACGGGCGGTATGCCCCCGCCCAGCTAATCCAAGCACATGGTCATCCAGGGATTGTACCCCAAGCTCCACTATTTGTACCTGGTGTGCTTTGAGCAGATCAATACGCTCCTGGTCAATGTAATCAGGCCGGGTGGAAAGGCGAACATGATGCACCTTGCCGCTTGTTAGAAAGGGGGTCACCGCACCAAGCAGTTCCAGCTGACGCTCTTTGCTCAACCCAGTAAAACTCCCGCCATAAAAAGCAACCTCGACCTGTTCATCCGGGACGCGGGTAAAACGTTCCAGCCATGTTTCAATCTCAAGGGCTACCTGAGCCGCCCTGACCCGCCGCTGGGCGGCACCACTGATGGCATGCTGGTTGCAAAAACTGCAACTGTGGCGACACCCCTCATGGGGGATAAAAATGGGGACAATCTGTGCCATGGGTGAGGAGAGAAAAACGAGTGATTACTCGCTCTCTCCAGCCTCCTGCTTGAGTTTTCCAAGTGCTGCCCGTGCTGCCTGCTGCTCGGCCTCTTTCTTGCTCGTTGCGGTACCCATGCCCAGCTCTTCTCCCTGAAAGCAGGCCGCTATGGTAAAGATGCGCGCATGGGCCGGGCCTTCCTCATTTTTAAGCAGATATTCCGGGCCTTCATTATGTTTATCCTGCAAAAACTCCTGCAGCGAGCTTTTGGCATCAGCAATGATGAGATTGGCACGGTCTTTGGCGATGTGGGGCATGAAAAACCGTTTTACAAACCGCAGTGCTTCGTCATACCCGCCATCAAGAAAAAGAGCCCCGACCAGGGCTTCATAGGCGCAGGAAAGAATGGAAGGTTTTTCTCGCCCGTGAGAGGCATTTTCATTTCGCGGGCCATTTCAGCAAGCCCTGATTCATTGACCAGCCCGGATCGAATGCGGGTCAGCTCACCTTCCCGCATATCTGGAAAGGAGGTAAACAGGATATACCCCACGGTGAGATCAAGCACCGCATCCCCTAAAAACTCCTGGGTTTCATTATGTTTCTTGTCATCCAACCGTTCAAAGGCAAAGGAGCTGTGGACGAGAGAGAGCTGCAGGAGTTGCAGGTCGCGGAAGGTATACCCTATCCGTTCCTGCAGCTCCTGCAGTTCCTCTTCGTGATCCTGCACCAATGCCCTCAGTGTCGTCCCCATTTTTTCGTTTTCCTCTTGTCAAATTTTTCAACTGTGGTATAAGATGCCGCTACATTATCTGGCGACGTAGCCAAGCGGTAAGGCAGTGGTCTGCAAAACCATTATTCAGCGGTTCGATTCCGCTCGTCGCCTCCAGATTTGAAAAAGGGTCACAGTATTTGCTGTGGCCCTTTTTTGCGCCCTCTGGTTGAACTGTTATCCAGCCAGCAACCTATACTCCTGCTCAACAATATGCACCGCACCCTGATGCCGCAATATACTGGAATAGAGGGTAAACTGCCTAACCATAAACGGTTCAGCGCAAAACATGGCATTTCCTTCAAGGTAAGCTGCCAGCTTGCTTGAAGACGTATCCCGTAACCGGGCAATGGTGATATGGGGGCTGAATTTGCGCTTCTCCAGCTCCAGTCCAATGCCGGTTAAACGATTATACATTTTCTGCTGCAACCGTTGGAGTTGCTCGTTTGGTGCAACCCCAATCCACAACACCCGTGGCTTTTGTCGTGGTGGAAAGAACCCCAGTCCATCAAGCTGCAAGAAAAACGGTTCAAGCTCTATCTCATCAAGTGTTTCTACAATATCGAGAAAAACGCTCCCCTCCACCTCACCGATAAAACACAGGGTAAGATGCAGCTGCATAGCATCCACCCAGCGAGCACCAGGTAAGCCACTACACAAAGGCTCCACCCGAGCAGCGACCTGCTCAGGAAGATCAAGAGCAACAAATAGGCGTTTTTTCATGTTCGATTACAACAGCACCAAGGTTTTCAGCAATGCTTCAAATTTGAGCAGAAAAGCAAGGCATCTAGAGTAATGCAGACTCGGTTTGCTGGTTAAAAATGGAGTGCTTATTACAGCCGTTAAAAAGCCTTAGCTCCAGTCCATTCCTATATCCACTGCCTTTGCCGAATGGGTCAACCCGCCTATGGATATCACATCCACCCCGGTCTCAGCGATCCCTCTCACGGTCTCCAGATTCACGCCCCCGGAAGCTTCAACAATAGCGCGACCATGAATACGCTCAACCGCCTCACGCATGGTTGGCAAATCCATGTTATCGAGCATTATCACCCCAACCTTGCAGGCTAAACATTCTTCAACCTGCTCCAGCGTGTCGGTCTCCACCTCGATCTGAATGGTGTGGGGCGTCTGCCTGCGCACCCGCTCAACAGCCTCGGTGATGGAGCCACAGGCAGCGATATGATTATCCTTGATCATCACCCCATCGCTTAAACTAAAACGATGGTTGGTGCCTCCACCCACCCGAACCGCATACTTTTCCAGCATCCGCAAACCAGGCGTGGTCTTACGTGTATCGGTGATCTTCACTGGCAGCCCTTCTACCTGCTCAACAAAGGCCGCCGTCATGGTGGCAATGCCGGATAACCGCTGAACCAGGTTCAAGGCAACCCGCTCACCACGAAGCAGTACCCTTGTTGGCCCCTCTATTTCCAGTAGGATATCCCCCTTGTCCGCCCGTTTCCCGTCAGGAAACATCCGGCCTGTTGTAATCCGCTCGTCCAGCATGGAAAAAACGCGGCAGGCCACCTTTTCCAAACCGGCAACCACCATGGGCTCCCGGGCAATAAAAAATGCACGGGCTCTGTCTTTGGCGGTAAAAATGGCGTCTGTGGTTATATCACCGTGCTCCAGGTCTTCACGCAGGAAACCATCCAGCACAGGATCAAGCAAGAAGGTGTCCATATCAGCTCAGCTTCTGCAGCCTGGTGGTTGACTCCTGATTCTTCTCAAGGCGTCCGAGCAGCTCAGCCTCAATTCCCTTTTCCTTTTCAACAATGGCAACAGGTGCATTATCAAGGAATTTTTTGTTGCCCAGTTTGCCCTGCACCCGCTTAAGCTCTTTTTCAAGCTTCTCCTTTTCGCGGGTCAGCTTTTCAAGTTCTGCCTGCACATCAATAAGCCCGGTGAGCGGGATAACCAGTTCCACCCCCTGGGTCATGGCGTGGCCTGCGTCATCAGGAACCGCTCCCTCAGGGGCAATGGTCACCGTTTTTGCCCTGACCATAGCTGCAATGCCAGCATGAAAATTTGCCAACACTTCACGTTTATGGTCGTCAGCACAGATAACCGTTGCTTCAACCTTGGCAGTTGGGTGCAGCTCAGCCTCGGTGCGGATGGTACGCAGCCCGGAGATCACATCCATGATCAGCTCCATATCCTGCTCAGCAGCTTTGTTCTCCCAAATGGCTTTTTCCTCGGGAAAACTGGCAGTCATGATGGAGGAACGCTGACCTGGGAGCTGGCTCCAGATTTCTTCGGTCACAAACGGAGAAACCGGATGCATCAATTTAAGGATATTCTCCAGCACCACCAGCAGCACGCCCCTGGCATTGCGGACCCGAACCGGATCATCACCATACAGGTCAGCCTTAATCCATTCCAGGTACCAGTCACAGAACTCATGCCAGATAAACTGATAGATGGTGGAGGCCACATCATTGAAATTGTAGCCATCCAGAGCGTTGCGAACCTCTTTGATGGTCTCGTTGGTACGGCTTAAAATCCAGCGATGGGCCAGATCAAGCTGTTCCGGCTGCTCAGCCACGGCTATAATGGCCGGGTCATCTTCCTTGATATGCATCTGAGCAAAGCGAGCCGCATTCCACAGCTTGTTGATAAACCTGCGATATCCCTCAACCCGCTCCTCATCCATACGTATTTCACGGCCCTGGGCAGCAAAGGCGGTGAGCGTGAAGCGGAAGGCGTCGGTGCCGTACTGCTTGATCATCACCAGCGGGTCGATCACGTTACCGGTGGACTTGGACATTTTTTTACCGTTCTTATCCCGTACCAGGGCGTGAAGGTAGATGTGGTGGAAAGGAACCTCGTCCATGAAATGAAGGCCCATCATCATCATCCTGGCCACCCAGAAAAAGAGGATATCAAAGCTGGTGATCAGGATTGAGGTGGGATAGAAAGTTTGCAGTTCCCTGGTTTTCTCAGGCCAGCCCAGGGTGGAAAATGGCCACAGCGCTGAGCTGAACCAGGTATCCAGCACATCGGTTTCCTGGCTGAGCTTTTCACTGCCGCACTTGGGACAGGCAGCCGGATCGTCCACATCAACGATGATCTCGTCACACTGTTCACAGGTCCAGGCCGGGATACGATGCCCCCACCAGATCTGGCGGGAGATACACCAGTCGCGGATATTTTCCATCCATGAATAAAAGGTTTTATCCCAGGTGGGCGGGTAAATCTTCATCCGCCCATCCTGCACCGCCTCAACCGCCTTATCTGCCAGGGGACGGACAGAGACAAACCACTGCTTGGAGGTGGTGGGCTCCACCACGGTGGCGCAACGGTAGCATTTCCCCACTGCATGCTGGTACTCTTCGATCTGGACCAGATACCCCTGCTCCTTGAGATCCGCGACAATTCTTTCGCGGCATTCAAATCGATCCAGCCCTTGGTACTTGCCAGCTTCCTCGTTCATTATGCCTTTATCGTCCATGACCTTGATCCGTTCCAGGTCATGCCGCAGGCCGATCTCGTAGTCATCGCGGTCGTGGGCCGGGGTAACCTTCAAGGCTCCGGTACCAAACTCACGCTGAACATGGTGATCCAGCACCACCGGTAGTATCCGTCCGGTTAAGGGCAGCTCAATACCAATATTCTCCAACCCCTGGTAACGCTCATCTTCTGGATGAACCGCAACAGCGGTATCGCCCAGCATGGTTTCCGGGCGGGTGGTTGCCACCACCACATGGCCTGAGCCATCGGCGTATGGGTAGCGGACGTGGTAGAGCTTCCCATCGGTTGGATCGTGCTCCACCTCATCATCGGCAAGCGCAGTATGGCAGCGGGGGCACCAGTTGACGATATAATCGCCTTTGTAGATAAGCCCTTCCTTGTACAGCCGGACAAAAACCTCGCGAACCGCCTTGGAAAGCCCCTCATCCATGGTAAAACGCTCGCGGTCCCAATCGCAGGAGGCCCCCATGCGTTTGAGCTGATTAATAATGGTGCCGCCCTTTTCTTCACGCCATTGCCAGACCCGCTCGATGAATTTTTCCCGTCCCAGATCATGACGGGTCAGATTTTCGCTGGCAAGCTGACGCTCCACCACGTTCTGGGTAGCAATACCTGCATGATCGGTTCCTGGAACCCACAGGGTGTTATCCCCCTTCATGCGGTGATAACGCACCAAAATGTCCTGCAAGGTATTGTTGAGCGCGTGCCCGATATGGAGCACTCCGGTAACATTTGGCGGCGGGATAACGATAGAAAAAGCGTCCTTCTCCTCCTCCATTGCAGCGGCAAAGCTTTTCTCTTCCAGCCAGCGGCGGTACCATCGCTGCTCTACTTCATCAAACTCGTACCCTTTGGGCAGGTCATACTTCTCGTTGTGTTGTGGTGTTTGGTTTTCCATGTTTTCCGTACCGGCAATGATACCGGAGCTCAATTCTAAAATGTTCACATAAAAAAAGCCTGAACCGGTTACAAAATAGACCACGGTTTAGGCATGAAAATCTGGGAGTACAACCCTAAAGCGTACCTGTCAGTCATACCAGCGATAAAATCACACACCTCACGGTGGCGTTTGGTTTCCTCCACCTGGCCTGATATCTCCTGCCGCAATGGACAAAAGGCTCCAGAGCCATGGACAGGAAACTCATGCTCTAAAAAGTAGACATACAGGTCGCGAATAATACGCTGGGCCTTTTCAAACTCTCTATGAACCCGCCAGTTACGATACACGTTATCGTACAGGAAGGATCGCATCCGGGTAATGGTCTCGGTCATCATCTCACTGAGATGGAGATGCCCATCATCATATTCTCTGGTGGTCTTGACCAGATCACCAACCATGGCATTAATCCGTTGGGATGAACGTTCTCCAAGCACTTCTCGCAGCGAAGCAGGCACATCAAGCCCTTTGACCATCTCTGCCCGGATGGCATCATCAAGATCGTGGTTGATGTAGGCCATGATATCCGCCACCCGCACCAACTGCCCTTCCAGAGTTGCGGCCAGCGATTTTGAGCCCACAGGGAGAATATCGCCGTACCCTTTTGAATGTTTAACAATGCCGTTACGCACTTCCCAGGTCAAATTTAAGCCTTGCCCATCATTTTCCAAAAAGTCAACAATCCGCAGACTCTGGTTATAATGCTTAAACCCCGTGGGATGCAGCTTATTTAAGCTGTACTCGCCGGCATGACCAAAGGGGGTGTGTCCGAGATCGTGCCCCAGGGCAATAGCTTCTGTAAGGTACTCATTGAGCCGCAAACACACCGCCATGGTCCGTGCAATCTGCGAGACCTCCAGCACATGGGTGAGCCGGGTGCGGTAATGGTCGCCGGCAGGCGCAAGAAATACCTGGGTTTTATGCTTGAGCCGCCGAAAGGTCTTAGAGTGCAAAATCCGGTCACGATCCTGCTGAAAGGCAGTGCGTAAATCACAAGCCTGATCCACTCGCTCGGGCGAAAAACGGCCCCTGGTTTGAGCACTCAGACAGGCATGGGGAGAAAGCGTCTGCTGCTCCAGTTCTTCTTGTTGCTGCCGGATTGTGAACGTCATTTCACCCAAGTCTCCTGTTGGTCTACCTTATCAGCGTACATGTAAAAACGTATCCCCAGCGTAAGATGTCACTGTTCAGCAGCACCCCATTACGACGGCTGCCACAGCAGGTAGGCCTTAATGAAGGTATCCAGTTTGCCATCCAGCACCGCATCCACGTTACCTTCTTCGACGTTGGTGCGGTGATCCTTTATCAACCGATAGGGCTGGAGCACATAAGAGCGAATCTGTGAACCCCAGGCAATTTCCTTCTTATCCCCCTGGAGATTCTCCTGCTCTTTTGCCTGTTCTTGCCGTTCCCGTTCCATCAAGCGAGCCATAAGCATCTTCATGGCCATGTCCTTGTTACGGTGTTGGGAACGCTCACTTTGACACTGCACCACGATTCCGCTCTCCAGATGGGTGATCCGAATGGCAGAGTCGGTCTTATTCACGTGCTGGCCGCCTGCACCACTGGCGCGATAGGTATCAATGCGGATATCCTTGTCCTGAATGGTCACCTCCACATCATCATCCAGTTCCGGAAGAACCATGACCGAGGCAAAGGAGGTGTGGCGCCTGCCGCTGGCATCAAAGGGTGAAATGCGTACCAGGCGGTGGATCCCGATCTCTGAGCGCATATAGCCATAGGCATACTTCCCCTTCATCAGAAGCGTAACGCTTTTGGTACCTGCCTCATCTCCAGGGAGCACATCGAGAATATCGTTTTTAAAGCCCTTATCTTCCGCCCAGCGAAGGTACATTCTCAGCAGCATGCCAACCCAATCCTGGGCCTCGGTCCCGCCAGCTCCGGCATGGATGGTAATAATGGCATTTCCGCCATCATGCTCGCCGCTGAACATGCATTCAAGTTCCACCAAATCAATGGCGTTTTTCAGGCTATCCAGAGTGCTAACCACCTCATGATAGGTGTCCAGGTCATCTTCTTCAACGGCCATGTCAAGGAGCATTTCGGTATCTTCCAAATCACCGTAGCTCCTTTCCCAGGAGCCAATCACATCCTGTAGCTGCCCCAGCTGACGCTGCACCTTCTTGGCTGTAGCCTGATCATTCCAGAAATCCGGGGAAAGGGTCTGGCGTTCCAGCAGTTCAACCTGTTCTTTCTTGGCCTCTAAGTCAAAGATGCTCCTTCAGGGCAAGCATTTTGCCCTTAAGCTCGTTGAGCAACTGTCTGGAATCGGCTGATTCGCTGATTTCTGGCATAACTCACCTCTATATGTATATTCAAACGTATGATGTTGTTTCCAAGAAATGGCCCATACTAAACAGATACGCCGCAAGTCTCAAGGGGGGAAAGCGAAATATCGCAGGTTTTCTACACCTCTTTTCTCCAAAAAAACAACAGCGCACCAGCCAGGCAGAGACAACATGCTCCAAACATATAGCCCGAGCGGGTAAAAACCGTTTGTTCTTCCCATAAGGTGACCTTACGCGTTACTGCAGCAGGTTCAAAAAGTTCGGTCTGGGCCACCACATTCCCCACAGGGTCAATAAAGCCGCTGATTCCAGTATTTGCAGCACGCACCAGGGAGCGCTTCGTTTCCACGGCACGGAACACCGACATGGCCATGGATTGATGGGGAGCGCTGGAGCGCCCATACCAGGCATCATTGGTCAGGTTTATGAGCAGGTTAGCCCCCTCGCTAACGCTGTTTCTGGTAATATCAGGAAAGATGGATTCATAGCAAATCAACATCCCCATTTTTATCCTGCCCAGGGTCAGTGGAGCGGTGGTGGTCCCTGGAGTAAAATTTCCAGCCGACACCACAAGAGGAGCGAGAAAGGGAAGATACGCTTTAAAGGGGACATATTCCCCAAAGGGCACCAGGTGTTGTTTGTTGTATCGACCTGCCACTCTGCCACTGTTATCAATGAGGACTGCTGCGTTAAAATACGCCATATCCCGACGTCCATCACTGTGGACTTTTTTTATCGTATAAAAGGGTGCCCCGGTGAGCAGCCAGGTGTTATTCGCGGTGACAAACTGGTGGATATTTTTTGCCAGCGGGTCGTGCTGGAGGTAAAAGGGCAGGGCTGTTTCAGGCCACACAACGAGTTCCGTGGTACGATTACCGAGCTTACTTTCAGAAAGCGTTACATAGTTGGTAACGGTTCGCTGTTTCTTCTCCAAGCTCCACTTTTCTGCCTGATCAATATTGCCCTGAACCACCGCTATTTCAGCATCCATGCCTCGTTTAACAGCCTGGGTTACAATGTCATAACGAAGAAAGGAGTACCCGAAAAGAAAAATCAAAAAGGCTCCGGCAAACAGCAGTAACCGTCTTTCCAGGTGTACATTCCAGCGGACGTCTTTACGCTGCCGGTCGATGATCGCCAGCACCATAGCATTGCTGAGGACCAGCACGAAGCTGATGACGTGATGCCCGCCCAGATCAGCAGCCTGAATCATCTGAGGCACCTTGTACAGTCCGTAGCCAATGTCCATCCAGGGAAAGCCGCTGAAAAGCATTCCACGTGCATATTCCAGCCCCACCCAAAGCACCGGAGCTATCCACACCAGCGTGGCTATGGAGCGTTCACGCTGCCATGAGCGTCCTCCAAAAACGCTGAGTAAAAAGCAGAACAGTCCCCAGTAGCAGCTCATGTACAGCGCAAGCAGCGCCAGAGCAACAACAGAGATGAACAGGGGCAGGCCACCATAACGGCCCAGTACGATGACAATCCAGTAGAGGAGCACGAGGTGATAAAGAAATCCACTCCCCAGCCCGGCCAGTGCACTTTGCTTGGGCGGTAGATACAGGCAGAGATACAACAGTGGTGTAAAAGCAACAAACAGTAACGGCCACCACGCTACATGGCCGGGCATTGCCAGAGAGAGCAATACGGTGGTAGCAAGGCTGCTGGCTGCAATCCGTAAGGTGGAAAGCTTACTCATCCTGACTGGCAACGTCCTTGCTGGTGATCCGAATACTTTTAATGCGCCGTTTATCAGCCCCAAGAACCCTGAACAGCAGAGGAGGAAACTCAACCTTTACCCCAACATCAGGAATCGTACCAAGCCTGTGGATAATAAACCCACCCACCGACTCATAAGGCCCTTCAGGGAGATTCACGCCATAATGCGCCTCAACCTCTTCAATATCTATCTTGGCATCAACGATGATGGTTTTTTCATCCACCACCCGCAGTTCACTCTCTTCCTGGTCATGCTCGTCATCGATCTCGCCGACAATCTCTTCAAGCACGTCCTCCAAGGTGATCAATCCGCGTACCCCGCCAAACTCATCCACCACAATAGCCATGTGGTTTTTTTTGGTCTGGAAATCGCGCAGCAACTCGGTTATGGGCTTGGACTCCTGCACAAACAGAGGAGGATGCAAATAGGCCTGGATCGCCGTGCTGCCGGACTCCCCTCTTCCATAGATCTTCAGCAGATCCTTTGCGTGGAGCACGCCAACCACCTGATCCTGATTTTCACGGTAGATGGGGAGCCGGGTATACCCTTCCTCATTGACGGTGTGAACCAATTCTTCTACCGTGGCCCCTTCCTCTGCACTGACGATTTCAGCAGAGGGGGTCATGATCTCTGAGGCAAGGGTCTCGCGGAAACCGAAAATCGAGCTGATAAGCCGCTCTTCCTGACGGGTAATAAGCCCCTGCTCTTCCCCCTCTTCAAGCAGCTCCTGAATCTCGCTTTCCAGCTCTTCGGTAGTATCGGGTGCGCCTTTAAAGGGCGAGAAAGACTTTATCCAATGAAGAAAACCGCCTTCCCGGGAGGGAGGTTCTGTTGATGTGTCCATAGATAATGGTGGCTAAGTAAATAAGATGTAAGAATTTGAAATAGCATGAAAATAGGACGTTCCCAATCAAAGTCAAGATTATTGTACACCTCTACCTGTCAGATAGCATTAAAAACCGTACCTTATACGTAATTCATTGCACAGTGAACACTCATTTTTTTCATTCCTCTTTCACCCCCAAGTTCTTTAGCGGTGCTTACCATTTTTTTATTATTTTCAAGCTATGAGAGCGTAAAAAAAGAGCGCAAAAACATACGAGTATGTGGTATAAGTTCAGTGTTTATTGAAGAAAAAACGTTGCATAACCAATTGCAATCAACTGACATACGTAATCTTTTACTCATTGGAGGAAACATGTTCAAAAAAAATATCCGTCTCACCATCCTGCTACTGGTAAGTGTTATGTTTGTTGCCACCCTACAGGCGGCTGAAGAAGCTGCCCCTGCGGACAAAGCCACTGAGGCGGCAGCTCAAGTTGAAAAGCCCCAAAAAGTTATCGACCTGACCAATCCAGAGGAGGTACTTGACCCGGATAAATATCTCGAATTGATGAACATGGGCAAGGACTGGCTGATAAACCATGGCCCAGGTATTATCATCTCCATCATCATTTTGATTATTGGTCGCTGGCTGGCCATGTGGTTCTCTTCCATCGCTCGAAAGGCCATGACAAAAGGCAAAATTGATGAAACCCTGGCACGTTTTTTAAGTAAACTGGTGTATTATGCGTTGCTTGCTGCGGTGGTCATTGCTGCGGCTGACCAGGTTGGAATTAAGACCACCTCCTTTGTTGCCATTTTTGGTGCCGCTGGTTTGGCTATTGGTCTGGCCTTGAAAGACTCGCTGTCAAATTTTGCCTCAGGCGTTATGCTGATCCTGTTTGGACCATTTAAGGTGGGTGATGTGGTTACTGCTGGCGGGGTGACCGGTAAGGTACATCAGGTGGACATTTTCAGCACCATCATCATGAGCCCGGACAACCAGAAGATCATTGTTCCCAACTCTGCAATCACCTCTGACGTGATCACCAACGTTAACGCTGAGCCCACCCGTCGTATCGACATGGTTGTGGGAATCGGCTATGACGATGATATCCGTGAAGCAAAAGCCACCCTTGAGCAGCTGGTAAACGCTGACAGCCGTATTCTGAAAGAGCCTGCCACCACCATTGCAGTTGCTGAGCTTGCAGATTCCAGCGTCAACCTGATTGTGCGCCCATGGGTCAAAACCAAAGATTACTGGAATGTACGACTAGATCTTACAGAAAATATCAAGCTTACCTTTGATGAAAAAGGCATCTCCTTTCCGTACCCACAACAGGATGTGTACATGCATAAGGTTGAGCCCTAAACACCACATGCTCTAAGCTTTCACACAAGGGGGATCAGTTGCTTTTGCCATCTGCTCCCCCTTTTCTTTGCTCTCATCCAATCATCCAAAAATCAGTAAAAGGAATACTGAACTGGCACCGACTCGGATTATACTTCCTGTTTGCCTTTCATCAGGCGTGGCAGGCAGATACAGGCGACCATCACCAGCACGGCGATCATGTACCAGGGGAACCAGCCAATGGAAAGCTTGAACGCCTGGTTCTCCACCAGCTCCGCTGTCCACCCTGGCTGTAAACCACTCTGCTGTACTCGCAGTTGCTGTATGAGCACAGCATAGAATATCCCGATTAAACCATACGCCGCATTAAAGGCCAGCCCCTTAAAACTCAGCACTGTTGCCCGCTGATCAGAATCGGTTATCTGGTTAAGATAAAAGCTGGTGAAAAAGGAGGTCAGCATCATCCCTATAAAAACAAACATCATGGGGAGCAAACCATAAACAGGGATAAACAGCGGCAACAGGAACAGGGTTCCCAGTGACAAGAGGGTGAGAATCGCCAGATTCTTCCCCGGCGAGTAGTGATCGCACATTGCCCGTGCAACCCGCGGTACCAAAAGTCCCAGCACCGCCACCCCTGAACCAATAAGCCCAAAGCTGGCTTCCGGCAGGCCAATAAGCCGGTAGTATTGGCTGGTCATGGTCACGATCATACGCAGGATATGATCAAAGCTCATGGCAAACAAGATAACAGCCATGGCCATGGGGGTACGCAGAATCCATCCTCCGGCCCGTAAAATCATGTGCAGGATTTCCATTGGGCTTAACGGTTCTTGCTGCTGCTCTCCACCTTGGCCATGTATTTGAGGGTCGCGCATCCGCACGGTGGTGGCCCAGGCCAGAACCCCAAGAATCAGTGTCATGAACACAGGAAACCGCATGGTCACTTGCTGGGACAGATTCAGGTCAACCCCCAGCAGGTGGAGAAAACCATTCACCATGCCTGGATCGTAAATAGCCGCTCCCAGGGTCATGGCAAACATGTAACCAAAATTCTGCGCCCGCATCTGCAGATCCAGCACTTTTGCCCACTCATCCTCAAGCCCGGCCTCCACCAGAGTATCATAGGCCATGGCCTCATCCGCTCCACTGGCCATGGCTTCTGCAAGCCCACTGATAATACGGTTAAGCAAAAAGGCGGAAAAAACAATCATGCCATTACCCAGCGAAACACAGGCGATCAAGGCCATCTCCATGATCATAAATAACGCGGTACCCACAAGCAGCCTTTTTCTGCCAATCAGGTCTGCCACAACTCCCAACGGCACTTCAGCGAGCACGATGGTAAATGCCCACACCGTATTGAGCAGAGCAAACTGTTCAATGGTCAGCCCATAGTCCAGAAACAGAATGGTAAACACCGGGTAATAGAAACGTGCGTTAAAAAGCACCCGAAACAGGAGGAAAAGACGAATATTGGGTAAGCTAAAGGGAGAAGTTGGCGCTGAAGTCATCTTTTTACATGGGTTTATTTTTACAACGGTGCAAGAAGGGTAAAGGAAGTACCGCCTTCACAGAAAAAGAACAGCACCCTCAACATTTGTCTAGAGTGGCAGGATGTGAATCTCTTCCCGAAGAGGATGGTTTCCCTGGATGAGCAAGCCGTGACGGCCATCAATGCTGATGGGATCGCCAAAGTTAATCCTTACCCCGTGTATTTCTGCATACTCTTCTGCTTCATAGACCTGCATATCACGGCATCCGACCACGCAGGTTTTCTCCAGCCTGGTCGCCACCACCGAGGCGTGTGAGGTCTGCCCGCCGCGGGAGGTGATGACCCCATCCGCCATGGAAATCTGGCGGATATCTTCCGGAACGGTATCCTGACGCAAGAGGATGAGCTGCGCTTTTTCATCTTCCCTGCGCAGCTGGTTGATATTTGCCACGCTGAACACGGCCCGCCCAGACATGGCCGAACCCGACACTCCAATCCCCTTGGTGAGAATCTCTTTGTGCGCAACATCGCTATCCACAAAGACGTTGAGATGCTCTTTCTTCTTGATGGTGATCATATCCCTGGTCTGGAGAATATACAGGTCCTCTGGGTTGGGGCCTTCAAAGGTAAACTCAATCTCCTGGGGATTCCACCCCTTGTCGTAGACCAGCTCACGGCTGATTTCCAGCAACCGCTGATAAATTTTGGGAAAGCTCACTTCCAGGCTATTCTTCTCCTTCCTGCCATCGATCTCCGACTGCTCAACAGATATGGGAAAGCTGGTTACCAGACCGGAGACAATATCCTCGCCCTGATCGCCCGGTGCATAATCCCCCCACAGAGCCACCCGGCGCACCTTACGGTACGGATGGGCCGTAAACAACACCCCGCTTCCTGCCTGTGGGCTGATATTTCCATACACCATGGACTGGACAATCACTGCTGTTCCCCAGTCATCGGAAACGTGCATGAGGCTGCGGTACTCTTTGGCCTTGTGGGTGTTCCATGAGTCGAGTACCACTTCCACCGCCGCGATGAGCTGGAGCCATGGATCCTCGGGCATGCCGTAACCGCGCATTCGAAGGGCCTGCTGATAGTTGAGGGCAAGCTGGTGCATGGCTTCTGCGCTAAACTCCCGCTTGAGCCGCACATTATGGAGCTGCTTATGCTCGTTCATCAGCTCCTGAAAATCTTCCCGTTCCATGCCATGGGACATACCCCAGGATTGGATAAAACGGCGGTAGTTATCCCAGGCAAAAAAGGCTTTATCCGGGTGATTGACCACGTACTCCTCCACCAATTCTTCGTTGGTGCCCACATTGTGGATGGTCGTCATCATGCCGGGCATGGAGATAGCTGAACCTGAACGAACAGAGAGCAGCAAGGGCCTGTCATTGCCGCCAAAAACAGTGTTAGTGAGCTGCTCGATCTCTGTGATAGAGGCCCGTACCCGACGCATAAACTCGTCCCTGGCACGGTCAAACTTGCGCACCGCCTGGTAACAACGAAAAATCTCGGTGGTGATGGTAAAGGCCGGTGGCACTGGCTTGCCATCCCTGGAGAGAACGACCAGATTGAACCCCTTATTCCCCAGATGAATCAGGTTGTGGGTCTGTTTATTTTCGTCATGGAGCGAACTGATTGCCTTTTCCGGATTATACGTCATGAGCAGGTCCAGGGTACCCTCATCCAGGATATCTTTTTGTGCTTCCAGGGTCTGGATGATCTTGGAGACAAAGTTATCCAGATGCTGAAGGCCAAAGGCCGTGGCGATCAGCTCACGGAAAAAGGATTCGGAAATACGCAGCACTGTTTCAGGGATATTCTCTTCATCCCACAGCGAATGATACTTCTCCAGCAAATTTGCCTTACCCACCTGGGGCACTATGATGGAAAGGTTATTTTGGTGAATATTGGTGTAGTAGGCGTATATAATATCTTTCACCCCTTCAGAAAGCCCGCGCATAATATCCAGATGCTGGGTGTAGGAAAACCGCTTGATGCCGATGGATGAGGCGAGCAGGCTGGTATAGGTTTCGAGCCTGCGACTGTTGATACCATCAATTTCCAGGGCCCGTGAGAAAAACCGTAAGCATTTAAGAATATGGATAAAAGTGGCCTGGGTAATAAAAGAAAGGTTCACCGTTTCAAAGAGCCGCTCAAGGTATATATTGGCCAGGCTCTCCAGCCGGAAGGTAAGGCCCAGTGCGTCAAATTTACGCTCGCTGTAACGGCCATAAACCGACGGAATATCTACGGCAATGTGGCGTTTGTAATAGATTTCCTCCTTGGGCTCAAACTGCTCATCACTGAGGATAATCCGCTGCATATTTTCCAGTTGATCAAGCAGCGCATCCAAACACTCAAAAGGATCATCTTTTTCCAGGACCTCAACCAGCTTTGCCAGCTCTGGAAAGCCGTTGTGGATCGCGTGTTGGAGCTGGAGCTTCAACTCTGGCAGGCTCAAGTTATACTTCTGGTGAAGCAGCTTATACATCTTGACCAGAAGCGTGAAACGACGTCGCTCATGTTCGGCCAGATCAGTCTGCTGAGCCAGAAACACATCACGCTGCTCATCATCCCACTCAAGAATCTGGTTCATGCGGCTAAACTTGAGCTGCTCCTGGATTCGACCTGCTAAAAGGTGCTGATCATCAACAAATGGGCCATGGGTAGGGATTGTGGCTAAGAGTTCAGGAGGTAAAAACTCCTCCAGGCAGCTTTTATCCAGGGTGATCCAAAACGTAAAAATCCCTTCGATAAACCCAACAATCAAATTGCTCGACTCCACATGGGCCTGCTTACGTAAAAAATGAATGAGCACATCTTTGCGCCTATGGATCTCATCAAGCTCGGTGGAGACATCGCGCAGCTCGCCCTCGGCGCCAATCTCATTGAAAAAGACGGGCATCAGCTTGGTAAATTGCTTGGCCAAGTTGTAAATGGGCTCGATGGGATGGTTGAGCAGGTCGGTAATGTCGCGCTGGAACAGGTCTGTATCCTTGACGCAGATACTGGAGAGACGAATATTGATGATCAACGCTGAAAACAGGGTTGAACACCATTTGGGTTCCTGCTGAATCAGGTTGAGCCAGATGCGAATATTGGTCAGGTGGGCAGGGTTGGCTATGGGCTGCCAATCCTCATCAACCCCGCGAACGCTGGCATACTGAAAACCGAACCTGACCGCTGCCCACAAAAAAGCCTCAACCAGGCGTGAGTTCCCCCGCTTGAAGACCTCATTGCCAATCACCTGGATGCATTGCAGGGAGGTGTGGGGGTAGCGACGGACATTGGCCTTGAGGAGCTCAAAGGTGGTGATAAAAAAGCGCTCAATTTCTTCAAAGCTCTGATTCCGAATCAGTTGAACCAGGGAACGGTTGATTTCACGCAAGGTCTCCTCGTGGATGAGGCGCAGGCCATCTGTCTCCATGATGCGGAAAAGAAAGAGCAGCTTGCGATTTTCAATGGACTGCAGATCTTCCCCTTCAGTAAAATCTTTGACCAGATGATCAGGAATGGAACGGTATAACCGCACAATATCCATGTGATTGGGCAGTTCCGCCATGGTTGCCAGCCCAGTTGCAGGATCATCCTCGACATCAATTGCTTTGAGCCGTTCCAGATGTTCACGAATGCGGCCATGGGAAATGGCAACCAGATACTCACCACCGTGCCAATCCTTGACATACTCACCGCACCGTTCTTCAAACCATGGCAGCGGGTCATCCTCCCCCAGCCAATACGCGTAATTGCACGCCAAAATGGTTTGGACAAGCCCTGCCAGCTCACCAAGATCAAACTGTTTTTCCTCCATCTGCTGCCACAGAGTCAGCAACCTTGCGGCAACCTTACGGATAGGATGGTGCCCTTGAACAATGAACATCATCACCTGGGGTTGCGTTTCGTTAAGCTCATGCAGCGCATGGAAAAAGGCATTGAGGGCGTCCTCATAAACCAGCAAGGTCGTGGTATCAAGGGCACCCAACACCTTGTTGGTATAGGCAATCATGGCTTCGATTATACGAGAAACCATCTGCTCATCTTTGTTGGAATCTTCCAGCGCTTCAAAGAAAATCGAGGTAAAAAGGGAAAAGGCTTCTGGCCCCTGTTCGTGCTTTTTGTAATGGTGCATATTCTTGAGCACAAAAGCCCTCAGCTCAGGGATCAACATCCGCCAGTTGCGATAGGGATGACTGATCTCGTACATCAGATGCTCAATCTTGGTTGCCAGCCCCTTGTAGGTGGCGATCATCTCCAGAAGCGGCAGATATTTTTTGTTGATGACCACCTCACTGGAGGTTTCCTGGAGGTTGGCTTTCAGCGCATCTGATTGAATGGTTTGGGATGGTTCAAGAGTGGGCATGGAGACCTCATGATGATAAAAAAAGTGGAGTTGGTACCAACGAAGTGTAAAACGGATTTACGGGAAAGTCAGCTGTTGTTTTCAGGGAATGTGCAAAAAGAGAAAAGGAGGCTGCTGGCAGTGGTTCCCGTTTCAGTTTTGCCGTCGGGTGCGGGGGAGGGAACGGAATGCTTCACTGGAGCTATGGAATGAATCTAAAAGCTTATAAGTGGTAGTTCAAAAAATGAGACCATGTCTCTCTGGAATGGTCAAGTCAAAGTAGACAATTTTTTCATGCGACCATTGAATATAGGATTTAAAGTCATTGCTGCAATATTGACTGCCGCGATCTGAATGAAAAATCAATCCTTTTGCTGGTTTCTTTTGCCAAATAGCCATTCGGGTCGCCCTGATAACAAGGTGCCAGTTAATCCGTTCATTTATAGACCAGCCGACAATTTCTCGATTATATGGATTTATAACTACAGCAAGATAAAGCCAGTCTGTAGAGTTCCAAATGTATGTGATGTCGGACTCCATGCGTAATCGTTCATTTTCCTTCTTTAAGTGCTTTATTTCCGGATCTTTTTTCAAGTTATACCATTTTGACCCGAGCCAAACAGTTTCTTCCATTGCCTTATTGCCACTTCACTCACACCAAGGCTTTTTGCTGCTTCTGTATTTGTATAACCTTCTCTTTCTACGAGATTAACCGCCTCTTTCTTCAATTCTTTTGTATATCTCTTCTTGGCTTTGTTTTCCATAGTGACACTTCCCAGGTGCATAGTATAATTCGCACGTTTTCAGTGTCTACTTTTTCTATACCACTCCACTCCTGACGTTCTTGGATGAGTGTCTTAAGTACACGCTGTTTTTTTCCGTTTTTTGGTTTCTTGATGTTTACCTGTGCTGGTCACGGATTGTTTTCCATGTTTGCAATTCTGATAATTTCAGCCGATACCTGGCTACATTTCCTTCGTGCAAACCATTGAGAGCATCAAGCACCATCTTATTAACGGCTTTCTTATCAGTTTCAGGTAGTAATTCATCCGTCAGTTGCTCAATATTTTCTGCGGATGGGACTTTTCCACCACGAACAATTGCCTGCACCGTAGCAACCAGGTGCTCTCGATACCTTATACGCAACGGATCCGGCTCAGCTACGGTTTGTGTAATTGCGAGGTAACGTTGACATGAACGTTCATAAGCCCAGGTAAATACATCTCGAAGCAGATCCACCTGATTAAACTCATACACTCCCAGAATACCCTCCACATAGGTTGTATCCGGTACGTCAATAAATGAAAGCGGACACAAATTATTCTGGATAAATGAAATATTTGCTCCGAGGCGCGAAACACGCTTGTTGACATCCTCAAAAGGTTGGAGATAGGGCAATTGCACCATCATGAAAAAAGCCTGTTCAAAAGGATCATCAATAGCTTCAGCTTTTTGCAGGAGTAGATGAAAATACTCCTCCAGCACCTGAGGCATTGCCAGCGGATAAAAAACTGACCCTGAAATATCGACAGGTCTACGGCGTAATCGCCCAGAGGCATCTTCATCAGGGAGCAGGTTTTCAGATAGAATAGCGTGCAGGTTGAGAAAAGTGTATTGATTAAACCCGATCTGGTCAGCATTTTCGATGAGCATTTCGATGGCTGCCTTATGGTTGAGTATCATCTGGGTTTCCAGCAGGTCTTTACCCTCTGCAGCTTGCCCGAATTCGATCAGGTTTTCAGTGTCAAGGCGATTGTAGGTATTGCCTTCCAGACGGGAAGAGGCCCAGGAAAGGTCAATCAATAACCGATTCAGAATCTCTCGAGCATAAGTTCCTGCAGGACGTTCTCCCACAGGGGTACGCCCCATCTCATGAAACTGGTCCCGTAAAGACTTCGAGAGGTAAAAGGTAGCCCCAGGCTCATACTCTTCAAGAAACACACGCTGATACCCTATGGGTTTCCGTTGGCTCAACGGCTGTCGGGCTAAGCTGCGTATAATCCCCCCCTCTTTTGAAACAGGAATTTGATCGGATAATTCCAGGTCATTGCCGATCACTTCAATATCTGGCTTGAAACCTGTGGAGTCATGCACAGACTTATATACAAGGGCAATACTCTCACCTTCAGTAATGACACGGTTCTCGTCCTGGAGTTTTTTTAAACGCCGCTGTAATGTGCGACGATTGATGTGGAGTTGATGGTTGGCAAGAGCTGTTTCAAGCGCTGAAATCCCAACGCCTTCCGGGTACTTTGAAATAACCCGCTCGATCAGGTTTAATTCTTCTTTAGGTACAGTACGAGACATACAAATCAACCTTGAAATGGAGAGTATGACAGTTTTCTTGTGACGCGCGACATTAACGCACAACAGCAATATGTCACGCTTTAGTGTCGCGCGTCAAGAGGTTCTTCAATTGGAAAATCCACGATCTCCCTGGTGTCACTGGTTTCTCCATTATTTTGTTAGTAATAAAAGGCGCTGAAAAGAATGCGAAACATCTAATAAAAACATATGCTTAAATAGAAACTTCCTCTAAGAAGGAAAAAGGCAATGTAACACAATGAATTGTCAAAATATGTGATAGGATATCGCATACATACCCTGACAGCTATTACCCCGTCAACAGGTCATAGCTTTCCTCTTCTATCTTTGCTTGCACCGGCTAACCATCATGACAGCCAATATCTGAAGCCGTTGGTTGGTCTGGCGCAGGCGCTGGGTATTGAGATGAAGCTCATTACAGCAGATGAAGCCTATAATGACAATGATGGTTCTTTGTTAGCAAAGAGAGGAGTTCATCTTATTACCCCGGTATCTTCTGGAACGTCCCTGCCGACTAATGTTGCCCCTGATACGCTTTCAGTCACCTGTGATGATTTTTGTGAAATTCCAATGATACGCCAAGGTCTGACAAATGAAGGCCATAAGTACAAATGTGGAGCAGAACCTGGCCAATGTCCACGGGCCACTCTGTGTCCAGGGTACCGTATCGTTGCTTTTGATAATGGTCATTTCCAGAGAATACCAATTGATTGTGAAGAGGAGAAAGAGGCTATAGATATATGGAAAAACTGCGAACGACCTTTCAATCTTATGAAAAAACGGGAAGGTTTGGAGAATGCGAGGGTTCGCAGTCAGCATGCACTATTGGGGTGTGTGTCGTTTACGACGATTGCTCCATTGCTCATTGAGATGGCGGGATGTCGGCGTAAAAATGACAAGAAACGTCCTAACCAATTGGAGTTGTTGGATAACGTAGCGTAACAGAACGATAATACAGAAAACAAGCTGAAGATTGAGGGCTTTTCCGCATAAGTGCGACCGAAAAGAACAAGAATCCTGGTTGAGCACTGAGCATCACGGCGGGATAAAAAACAACAATCAGATCGAAACTCATTCTGGGAAGCCTGCAACTCAAAAAAAACGGCCGCATCGGTCATAGAATAGCTACATCACCCTTCTCTATTGTTTTGACAGTCATCTTCATGTATACTTCAAATTATCCAGTTATAGAATTTGAAGTCAAACACGTCCATAAGCAAAAGGAGAAACCTGATGTTTAAAGATTTGGGTTTGAGAACCAAGATGCTCATCTCGGTGTGTCTGGTTGTGCTGGTGTCCTACGCGGTAACGCTCACGTATATCACGATGAATGCCACTGCCATGGCACAACAAAATGCAGAAAAAACCGCTCAGGAGATAGCTGTTCAATACGCTGGAAAGATTCAGTCGGAAATGAATCAGGTCATGGATGTAGCCCGCACTGTGGCCCATGTATTTGAAGGCATGAAAAACAGTAACAATACGCCGTCCCGGGACGACATGAATGAGATCCTGAAACAAACCCTTAAACGGAACCCGGAGAGTATCGGCATCGTCACCCTCTGGGAACCCGATGCTCTGGATGGGAAGGATGACCAGTACAAAAATGCCTTTGGCCATGACGCCACTGGCCGGTTTGTTCCATACTGGCACAGGGGAAACGGCCCCATTGAGGTGCAACCCGTGGTTAACTTCGACGCCGAGCCCTGGTATCAGGTTCCCCGGGATACCGGTAAGGCAATCCTGACCAATCCCTATGTATACCAGGTGGCCGGTAAGGATGTACGGATGGCATCCCTCTATGTCCCCATCAAACACCAGGGAAAATTTCTGGGTCTGGCGGGCATGGACTTTAGCCTGGATGCGTTTGCCAAGCTCAACGAAACTGTCACCCCCCTGGAGACCGGCTACGGTTTTATTATCGCCAATGACGGGAGTCTCGTTGCCCACCCCCGCAAGGAAATTGTGGGAAAAACTGTCAGGGATCTGGATGAACCGGAAGTTGCATCCGCCATGATGCAAGCCATCCAGGAAGGAAAAGTCTTTAAAAGAATTAGCACGTCAAAAAAAGGGAATAAAACCTCCCTCCAGTTCATGGTGCCCATTAACGTGGAAGGCACCACTACTCCCTGGAGCATGGGGGTAAGCATTCCCATGAAAACAATTCTTAAAGATGCCGTATCCTTGAGAAACACCAGTATCTTCATGGGTCTTGTCTCCATGCTCATCCTTTTTGGTGTTGTTTTTTATCTTTCACATTCCCTGGTTACCCGTCCCCTGAACCGGGTGATCGACAGTCTCGCCGACATTGCTGAGGGAGAAGGGGATCTGACCATGCGCCTGCCTGTCCATTCCAGGGATGAACTCGGAATGCTTTCCAGCCGGTTTAACACCTTTATAGAAAAACTGCAGAACATCATCAAGGAACTGGCCGAAAGATCCCTGGGTGTGAATACCTCTTCTTCCGGCCTGCTGGCCATTGCAGGAGACTTGTCTGATAATGCCAAACTGACAACAGACAAATCCGCCACTGTTTCGGCGGCCGTTGAAACGATGTCTGCCGATGCCCTCTCTTCCGCATCCACCATGGAAGAGGCCGCTGCCAATATCAATATGGTTGCCGCATCTGCCGATGAAATGGCATCCACCATCCGTGAAATTGCGAATAATTCTGAGAACGCACGATCCATCACCGAAAATGCTGTTGGCCGTGCCGAAGAAACCGCAAGCCAGATGAAGGCGCTGGGAACGGCAGCCACAGACATCGGCAATGTCACCGAAACCATCAGTGATATTTCCGAACAGACCAACCTGCTGGCATTAAACGCCACCATCGAGGCGGCCCGTGCCGGAGAGGCCGGTAAAGGCTTTGCCGTTGTGGCCGGAGAGATCAAGGAGCTGGCTAACCAGACCGCCAAGGCCACCCAGGACATTAAGAATCAGGTTACTTCCATACAGAATGTCATCAATGATGCGGTCAACGGCATCGGAGAAATATCCGACATCATTGGTCAGGTGAACGATATTGTCATAACCATTACCACTGCTGTGGAGGAGCAGTCTGCAGCCACCAATGAAATCGCTGGCAATATCGCCCAGGCGTCACAGGGCATTCAGGATGTCAACGATGCCATAAGCCGGAACTCGACTGCCACAGTGGAAATATCCGGGGACACCGCCGAGGTCAACGGGATCGCAGACAAAATGTCCGCATCCGCTGCACAGGTTCACAGGAATGCCGGGGAATTGTCTGACCTTGCCGCCCAGCTCAGGAAAATTGTGGATACATTTAAGATTTAACCCTGAAAGATGATCCGGGAAGACAAAAAACAACGTGATTACCAACGAATTTCAGCCAGCTTTAGGAGGCGCTGAGGCATCGGTGGTGTGCGCATGGCAACATACGCCAGACGATCCACCATTGTATGAAGCTCAAACCTCCTGTTGAA
>PDQK01000038.1 GCA_002746685.1 Desulfobulbus propionicus
AACGAACTACGAAAAGAAAAATTGAGTTCGTCGATCTGGGTACACAGGAAATCTCCGTTTTCCACTTGACTTTACTTATCATAGATGTCCCCTATTTATGCTATGTCCATCTTTAGCCGCCCAATTTCCTCATAGAGTGGGGTTGTAAGCTCTTCTTCTGTTTCATATCGCCGCTTGAACTTTGAATCAGAAAAAAATATATGCAATTCCTGGTGTTCAATGCATCCTGACAAGTCCGTTAAAACGACCATTGCGGCAAAATAAAAAAATGTAATGCCAGAGTCGAAGGCGACACACTGGTAATATTTTGTAATGATAGGGAAAATAAAATTACACCCTCAAACTTGAGCTAGCCAACATTCAGTTGCTGGTAGTCCGTAAATTATGATACTCTATTGATGTTTACATTGTTGAGCACGTTATTTGATGCTACAGACTGTATTGTAGAGTTTCTTTCAAAAATATACATAAGGTGACGCTTTTGGCAACAATACCCTCTTGTTTTACAGCGTACGACATCCGTGGCAAGGTTCCGGAAGAGTTGGACGAAGAAATGGCTGGCCGAATTGGGGTGGCCTATGTGGAGCAGTTTTTACCCCGAAAAATTGTTGTTGGCCGGGATATGCGGCTGTCCAGCCCAAAGTTGGCTAAAGCCTTGTGTGCAGCAGTGCTTGACCAGGGGGTGGATGTAATTGACATCGGGCTGTGTGGAACAGAAGAAGTGTATCACGCTGTTTTCAGCCAAGCGGATCAGGGGGTTGATGGTGGCATCATGATCACGGCCAGCCATAACCCGGCAGGGTATAATGGAATGAAGCTGGTTCAGCGAGAGGCCCGACCTGTATCTGGGGACAGTGGATTACTCGATATTGGAGAAAAGGTGGTTGATCAGCAGTGGATCAAGCAGCTTGAGGAAAAATATGCTGCTCAATCTGGAAAATATGAGTTGGCTCAGGATAAATCAGCCTATATAAAGCATCTCATATCTTCGATTGGTCTACATAAGTTGAAGCCACTCACAATCGTGGCGAATCCTGGCAATGGCTGTGCTGGTCCTGTGATAGATCTGCTGGAAAAAGAGCTCCCCTTTACCTTTATTAAAATTCATGATACGCCGGATGGCACTTTTCCCAATGGTGTTCCTAATCCATTACTTCATGAAAAAAGAGCGGTGACTGCTGAAGCTGTTCAGCAGCATAATGCTGATCTGGGGATCGCCTGGGACGGTGATTTTGACCGCTGTTTCCTTTATGATGAAAATGGAAGATTTATAGAGGGTTATTATATTGTCGGGTTGTTGGCAGAGGCGATTTTGGAGCACTCCCCAGGCTCCACCATATTGCACGATCCAAGGTTGACCTGGAATACCATAGATCGGGTAAAGGCAGCCGGTGGACATCCACTCATGACCCGCACTGGACATGCCTTCATCAAGGAAAACATGCGCAAGCATGACGGTATTTATGGTGGTGAGATGTCGGCCCACCATTACTTTCGCGAGTTTGGCTATTGCGACTCCGGTATGCTGCCCTGGTTGCTTGTTTGCGAGTTAATGTGCTCAACCGGTTCAAAACTTTCCAGTATGGTGGATGAGGCAATGGCTTCGTATCCTGTCAGCGGGGAGATTAACTCAACGGTGGAAGATCCAGACGAGGTGCTTCGCCGTATTGAAGCTGAGTTTGACGATGGGGAGAAAGAGTATATTGATGGCATTTCCATCAGCTATCCCGCTTATCGGTTTAATGTCAGGAAATCCAATACCGAGCCTGTGCTTCGTTTAAACGTGGAAACACGTGGAGATGCGGCGCTGCTTGAGCAAAAAACTACAAAATTGTTAAATCTTATCCAGGAATAGTATTTGAACAGAGGTAATACATGGCAATTCAACCTATCATTCTTGCCGGTGGAACAGGCTCCAGGCTGTGGCCGCTTTCCCGAGAGCTCTATCCCAAGCAGGTTATTAATTTTACCGGCGAGCTCTCTCTGCTCCAGACAACCCTGAACCGGGTGGCAGAAATCGCCGGTGCTGCTGTACCCATTGTGGTGGTGGGTGAAGAACACCGTTTCATGACCAAAACACAAATCGAAGAGCTTGGGCGGTTTAAAGAATTTCACCTGCTGCTTGAGCCGATCGGGAAAAATACGGCTCCTGCCATTTGTGGAGCTGCTCATTTTGTTGCCCAACATGGGAACCCTGAAGACGTGTTGTTGGTCCTCCCCGCTGATCACCTCATCACTGAGCCCCAGGCGTTTAGCGATGCTGTGCTTCAGGCGTCAGAACTGGCCCTGCAGGGAAAGCTGGTTACGTTTGGTATTGTCCCGGACCAGCCTGAAACAGGCTATGGGTATATTGCGCAAGGTACAGACAATACGGTTGAACAATTTGTAGAAAAGCCAGACCTGGAAAAGGCTCAAGAGTATATAGCCCAGGGGAATTACCTGTGGAATAGCGGGATGTTTGCTTTTTCAGGTAAGGGGATGGTGGATGAACTCCAGCAATTTGCTCCTGAAATTGTCAAGTGTATGAGAGGGGCTGTTGAAAAGGGCACATTTGACGGCGTTTTCTTCCGTTTTGACAAAGACACCATGATGAGCTGCCCTGCAGATTCCATTGACTACGCACTCATGGAAAAAACTTCCAATGCAGCGGTAGTGAAGGCGGATATAGGGTGGAGTGATATCGGTTCCTGGCGAGCGTTGTGGGAGGTTGCCCCAAAAGATGAAAACGGAAACGTTGCTATTGGGGATGTCATTTTAGAAGATGTGGAAAATTCCCTGGTGCGCTCTGAAGATTCGTTGGTTGCTGCCGTGGGTTTAAAGGACACCATGGTTGTGAAAACGGCTGACGCGGTGTTGGTTGCTCCCATGGACCGCTCCCAGGATGTAAAAAAGGTGGTTACTCAGCTCAAAAAAGAACAACGAGGTGAGTTTCAAATTCATAAAACCGTGTATCGGCCATGGGGTTCATACACTACCTTGGAGCTCCATGATCGGTTTCAGATAAAACGAATAACCGTGAATCCAGGAGCAAAGCTCTCGTTGCAGAAGCATCATCACCGGCATGAGCATTGGGTGGTGGTTTCCGGGACAGCTAGGGTCGTTAACGGGGAAGAGACACTCCTGTTGCTGGAGGATCAGTCAACCTATATTCCGTGTGGGACGAAGCACCGCTTGGAAAATCCCGGAGTGATTCCCCTGGAGCTTATTGAGGTGCAGATAGGCAGTTATCTTGGGGAGGATGATATTGTCAGATTTGACGATGTGTACGGCAGGGGCGAAAAGTAAAAACAGCCCCTTGCAAGACTGGAGCAAGGGGCTGTTGTAGAATGAGTTCAGTCAACAGGTTATTTTGCTGCGTCCTCTTTTTCACGATAGTATTGGTGAAATGCCTGTACATATTTATTGAGAATAGCCCGGTCGCTATCTGCCAGATGGAAAAATTCAACCCCATTTTGGTGTCTTTTTGAGTCAAAGGTCGTGTAAATAATCTTGCCCATGATGTTGACCAGTTCTTCTTGCAGCCCCAGGGTGATCATCACCTGTTGTCCTTGGGGCAAAGGGATGTGAGTTTCCATCAGTATCCCACCCTCACTTACATTAAGCGTTCTTGCCATGGAGTATTCCCCCTGGCGTCCCTGTTGGTCGACCACTAAGTAGTCCAGCAGATTTAATGATTCTGGCCTGATGTAGTTTCTTCGCTCGCTGCTCATATTGGTTGACCTGTTACTCCCGATCCAGCGGAAGGGATAGTTTTTCTATGACTAAGGTAGTTGAATAGTTATTATAGTTGCATCATAGCAAATTTTTTGTTCCTACCAAACAACTTTACTCACGTTTTTTGTCGAACGTCACCAACGCTTTTTTCACAAAAATGTAATAAATTTTAATTAACTTTACATAATTGTGATACATAAACAAGGCGTACTTTTGCTTATACCTTGTTAAAATAAGATGTTATGGCCTTTTTTGTTTTGGCACATCGTTTGTAAAACAATTGGTGTTCGCTAGAGATGAAGGGGAGTCATCACCTCTGCTGTATTCTTGTGCAGCGAAAAATTGTGCTTGTCCAAACTTGGGCACCCTGAGACCGCTTACAATTTTGAAACGAATAACACCAAGCTTTCTGAAGAGAATGCCTTATGAAAGAGGTGGTCCCCATAATTAGGACCAGAAGTTAAGTTGTATATTGAAGAATAGCTCCTCAATTGATTACAGTGAGGAATTATGAAAAAGCAAAGACG
>PDQK01000023.1 GCA_002746685.1 Desulfobulbus propionicus
TTTTGATCAATACGAAAAAAACGCACAAGAAAAGAGACGTTCACGAAAAAAGAGAGTGCGACGTGTTAAGTGATTCCATAAACTTCGGATGCACCCTGTGGAACCTTAACGATCAGCGCACCTTGCCTTATGGGTAGTAGAATAGAGAAGGTGGTTTAAATTTACATCAGTCCACGTTACGGTTGAGGACGGGTAAAAACAAAGCGCTTGTCCGTTGAAAGCTCTGCTGAGTATTGATACCCATTTTTATCAAACGCTTTAATGTCTTCAGGGGTGGTTACACGATTTTGCACAATGTAGTTGGCCATGGTTCCGCGTGCTCGTTTAGCAAAAACAGCCACTGTACGCAGCTTCCCCTCTTTTTCTTCCTGAAAAACGATATCAATAAATGGAACAGTAATGGACTTTTTGGGAATCACCTTGGAATACTCGTTAGAGGCCAGGTTAAACAGGTAAGGTGCTTCAGATTGGAGAGCCGCTTCATTAATAGCCTCAGCCACCTGCGTTCCCCAAAATTTATACAGCGTATCACCCTTTTGGTTGGTCAGTTTTGTTTTCATTTCCAACCGGTAAGGTTGAATCAGGTCAAACGGCTTAAGGCACCCATAGAGACCCGATAGGATACGGACGTTCTTTTGAGCAAAGGCAACATCATCATCGTTGTAGTCTGCTGCCTGAATCCCCTGATAGACATCTCCTGTAAAGGCAAAGAACGCTGACTTGGCATTGTCCATGGAAAAGGGCAGGGTAAAGGCCTGGTACCTGTCCACATTCAGTCGAGCAATTTTTTCACTTATCTGCATAAGTTCACGTAGCTCATCCACAGAATACCCGCGCAAGAGCTTGATAAGTTCCATGGATTTATCAAGAAATAGAGGCTCTGTGTGTACTTTGAGCGGTTGTCTTGTTTCAAAATCCTGGCCTTTTGATGGGGATAAAATGAGCATCGTGATTACATTCCTTTACGTTTTTTCCTGTTGTTTTGCTCTCTTGGCTCGGGTATATAGGCTGTGCTATGAAAAAGAAATTTACTCCCATAGACAGTCAGGCCAAGAAACCGAAAATTGAGTACCCCTGCCCATGGCAGTATACAATTATCGGGTTTGATTGCAACGCCATCACAGCCCTTGTGGCTGATATCCTTGAAGATGAACAGTACATCCTCACACAAGGTAATGCAAGCTCTGGTGGTCGTTATGTCAGTATGAAGTTAGAACTCATTGTGTTATCGGAAGAACAACGCTTAACGCTCCATAACCAGTTTGCCCAGCATGAGGCCGTAAAGATAGTCTTATGAGTACTGATCAGTTCCAGCAACCCGAACCGCTTCAGATTGACAACAAAGTGCTTCCTGTTATGCGGGAGGCCATCACCATGGTGCAGATGGTTTTCTACAAACAGTTGGTTGATGATATTCGTGCCCGTCAGACAGTGCCTGAAAAAGATGCGCAACGGTTGGCAGGTGCGGTGGTCAACAACCTGTTTGGTACTGAGCCTGCTGATGCTACTGTCACAGCGTATGGGGCAGAAAACCGTGAGTTGGTGGAACAGGAATTACGCGGTATTGCAGAGCGGCTGAACACGTTGTGTCCCTTTTTAACTGATGCGCTGCGGATGCAGGCCATCTGTGACAATCAGGAAGGGGTTCACTCTATTTCCTCGCTTTTGATGGCAAAAGCATTGGGTATTTTACAAGAAGAGCGTGCCTTGCCCATGCCCTCAACCTTTATGCTTTCTGTACGAACTCTGGCTGGAGAATATGGTCTGGTTAAGCAGATGAAGGCTGCTCCAGAACCAGAACAACCAGTGTAGCTCCCCACGACCCTCCGGTTTCATCGGCCAGTGTATAGTTGGCCACATAGGGCAACCTGTCTAAAATGGCATGGGTTGTCCTGCGTAGGGTTCCTGTGCCTTTCCCATGTATAATTCGGACAGTAGAGATTTGCTTTTCCAGGCATGCTTCCAGGTAATCTGGAATAAGATACTTGATATCCTTGGGAGAAAAGGTGTGTAAATCCAGGGTTCCGTCTATGGGAATCTCGATGGGTGCTTGTGCACATTGTGCTTCATTTTCCCTCATTGATAATCTCCAAAGCAATGGCAGCAGCACGCTTGGAGGCTCCAGGGCCGCCAAGGGTAGCCTTTAACGCGCTAAACGCTTTTGTGATGGACTGATCGTGTTGCTCTTTTTCAAGCAAGTCCATGAGTTCATCAGCAAGGCGTTGAGGAGTGACCTCATCCTGCAGTAACTCCGGGATGATTTCCCGGTCAGCGATGAGATTTACCAAGGAGAAAAAACGCAGGTTTCTCACCAGGAGTCTGCCCAAACAGTAGGTGATGGGAGCCAGTTTGTAGGCAACCACTGTTGGGGTCTCCACAATGGCAAGTTCCAATGTGACCGTACCAGAAGCAGCAATTGCGCCATTGCATGCAGCCATGAGGCTGTAACGATTGGAAGAAATAAGTCGAATGTCAATACGTTGCGCAGCCTGGCTAAGCCCATGCTGGTTAAGCAGTTCGGTTGAAATGGTTGAAGCCTTAGGAAGGAGAAAGGTGCAGGGACGGCCACTCTTTGCCTTGATCAGTTCAGCTGCAGCAAGAAAATCAGCTAACAGATTTTTGATTTCCCTGGTTCTACTGCCTGGGATAATGCCGATAAGGTGATTGTCAGTGGGTATATCGTAGTGAGCGAGAAACTCCCTTCTTGATAAAGAGGGCGTAACGGTGTCAAGCAGCGGGTGACCAACGAAATCTACCTGGTAGCCATGTTTGGCATAGTACCCTGGTTCAAAAGGAAGGATGGTTGCAACCCGTTTGGATAAACGACCAATCTTTTGCATCCGGCTGGAGCGCCATGCCCAGATTTGAGGACTGATGTAGTAGAAAACCGGTATGCCAAGTTTTTTTGCCTTGGCAGCTAAGAGCAGGTTGAAATCTGGAAAGTCGATAAGGATCAGCAGCGCAGGCCTGATCCGCTGCATTTCTTCCACCAGAGCACGGCGAGCATTGATGATATCCTTAAGATGACTTATAACTTCAACAATACCGACAACAGCAATTTTTGCTGCATCAAAAAGCACTTTGACCCCGGCAGCTTCCAGCTCCTTACCTCCCATGCCGCTGAAAGTAACTCCCGGCACCAGCTCTTTGAGGGCTTGTACAACGTTGGCACCGTGCATATCGCCTGAGGCTTCTCCGGCAGATATCATGATATGGGGTGGTTGCATGGAAGCGTTTGGCAATGGAAAAAGTAAACGGGAAAGTTACAGGGGAGGACAGCCTTCCTGAATAAGGAGTTGCTCAATTTGCTCTTTGTTGGTTTGAATATGTTCCACAACCTGCAGCGCTACATCAAGAGCCATACGACCTTCCACCCCGGACACCATTGGTTTGGATCGATTGCCCACATGACGAACAAAATCAAGTAACTCCTGTTCCAGGGCATCCTGCTCACTGAATCCATACTTTTTAATGTCTGGCTGGGGAAAGGGGGCCATATCTTTGCTTTTCAGCTCAATGGACATGACTTCCTTTTTTCCAAAATCCACAGACAGGTACCGACCGGGCTGGAAAATGCGCATGCGGCGCATGTTGTCCATGGATATTCTGCTCACTGTAATGTTTGCAGTGCATCCGTTTTCAAAGATCAACCGGGCATTGGCAATGTCAGTGAGTTGAGTCATCACTGGGGCACCAACCGTGTGGATGGACTGGATAGGCGATTGAACAATTGATAAAATAATATCAATATCATGGATCATCAGATCCAGCACAACGTCCACGTCTGTCCCTCTGTCCTTGAACACTGATAAACGGTGTG
The DNA here is from genome assembly GCA_002746685.1 of Desulfobulbus propionicus. Taxonomy (GTDB): domain Bacteria; phylum Desulfobacterota; class Desulfobulbia; order Desulfobulbales; family Desulfobulbaceae; genus Desulfogranum; species Desulfogranum propionicus_C. The sequence continues at coordinate 3,821 of PDQK01000023.1, forward strand.
CTTCAATGAACAATGGGTGGTTGAGCAGGGGCTGCATAGCTGTTACTGCTGGATTGAAGCGCTCAAGATGGCCTACCTGCAGAATACACCCATTTTGAGCAGCCAGTTCAATGAGTTCATCAGCTTCATCAAGGGTAACCGTGAATGGCTTTTCCACCATCACATCAATTTTTCTGCTAAGACACGCTTTTGCTACTGCATGATGGAGGCTGGTTGGGACAACAATGGAAACCGCGTCCACCAAAGGGAGCAACTCTGTGTAATCCGTGTATGGTGTGCAACTACACTCTTTGGCTACCTTGTTGACCTGTTGCTCATTTAGGTCAGCAACACCAACCAGTGTAACATGATCCATGGCAGCATATTTCATTGCATGGAAGCGGCCTAAATAGCCCACTCCGATTACACCAACTTTTATCACTTTTATAACTCTCTTAATAACAATATGTTGAGTTTGGAAAATTGAGCCCAGAAAGTTTATATACCCAGATACGCTTTTTGCACGTCTTTATTAATGAGCAGTTTATCTGCATCATCGTGCATGATGATCTTTCCATTTTCAAGAACGTACCCACGATCAGCAATTTTTAGAGCCAGGTTGGCATTTTGCTCTACCAGAAAAATGGTTGTGTTCTGTTCCTTGTTGATCTGTTCAATAATCTCAAATATCTGTTTGGTGATCAGCGGTGCAAGCCCCATTGAAGGCTCATCAAGAAGAAGCAGCTGCGGTCGGGCCATCAATGCTCGGGAAATAGCCAGCATTTGCTGCTCTCCACCAGAGAGATTTCCTCCTGGCTGGTTGCGACGTTTTTTGAGGATGGGAAATAATGAATAGAGGTATTCACGGTCCTTTTCAATGCCGTGTTTATCGCTGCGCAGAAAGGCGCCCATGTCCAGATTTTCAGCCACGGTGAGGTCAGGGAAAATATGCCTTCCTTCTGGAACCTGACACAACCCTAAACGGACAATCTTATCAGCCGAAAGCTCATGTATCGGTTGCCCTTTAAAAATCACTTCACCCGTACGGGGTGGCGTAATGCCACTGATTGACATCAAGGTGGTTGATTTTCCAGCACCATTTGCACCAATTAAGGTGATAATTTCTCCTTCTTCAACCGTCAGATTTATCTGGTGGAGTGCCTGGATATTGCCGTAATAGGTATCAACGTTACGTAACTCAAGCATTGTCCACGTCCTCTCCAAGATATGCCTTGATCACAGCAGGATTTTTCCTTACCTCTTCAGGCGTTCCCTCCGCAATTTTTTTTCCGTAATCAACAACAAAGATATAATCGGAAATATTCATAACCAACTTCATGTCGTGTTCTATAAGCAAAATGGCTAACCCTTCGTCTTTAATCCTGGTAATGAGCTCATCCAGCTCTAGTGTTTCCTGAGGGTTCATGCCGGCTGCAGGTTCATCAAGGAGCAGCATTAAAGGGTCAGTTGCCAGGGCTCTTGCAATCTCAAGCCGTCTTTGCGCACCATAAGGGAGGTTTTTGGCATACTCATCAGCGTGTTTTTCTAAACCAATCTTTTCCAGAATGGTATAGCTGTAATCGACTATTTCCCGCTCTTCTTTGCGTGTTCTTGGATCTCTGAAGATGGCTCCCAGGATTTTAGATTTTGTCCTGCAATGCCTGCCAATCATGACGTTTTCCAGCACAGTCATGTTGGGAAAAAGGCGAATGTTCTGGAAGGTACGGGCAAGTCCTTGTTCAGTCACCTTATTGGGTTTGAGACCATTCAGCTTCTTTACCTTTTTTCCAGGCCGATTGAGCAGGATATCCCCCTTGGTTGGTTTGTAGATACCTGTGATGCAGTTAAAAAAAGTTGTTTTACCTGCGCCATTGGGTCCTATAAGGGCAGCAATTTCACCGGATTTGACCTTAATGTTTAAATGATCCAGTGCGCGGATCCCACCAAAATCCATGGTGAGATTTTGTACATCTAGAATAGGTTCCATGTATTAATCTAAATAGGTTTATTTATTTACTGAGTAGGTGCGTCGTGTAATGGCAAAAAGTCCCTGTGGCCTGAACACCATCATAACAACGAGTACAGCGCCAAAAACAAGCATCCGGTAATCTGAAAAAGCACGTAGATACTCGGGAAGCAGGATGAGTACCAGGGCGCCAATTATAACTCCCGGAATTGAACCCATTCCTCCAAGAACCACAATACACAAAATGATCGCCGATTCCAGGAAGGTAAAACTGGCAGGGTTAATAAAGGTGGTTTTCGCTGCAAACATAACCCCGGCCATGCCTGCCCAGGTTGCGCCTAGGGCGAAAGCTGTGAGTTTGGTTTTCATCTTGTCAATCCCCATGGCCTGGCAGGCAATCTCATCCTCTTTTAAGGCAAACCAGGCGCGTCCAATACGTGAATCCTGGAGCCGGTTGACCACAAAAATAGTGAAAATCACCATGATAATGGTGAGATAATACATGTAGTTGATTGAGGCATTCAACGATAATTCTATACCAAATAAAGCTGGCCGATCAATATTGGAGATACCACTTGGTCCCTGGGAAAATGCACCCCAGTTTTCCAGCACCAGTCTGATGATTTCACCAAAACCAAGGGTAACAATAGCAAGGTAGTCGCCGCGCAGTCGGAGTACAGGAAAACCAAGTAACAAGCCAAAAAGCGCTCCGAGTAGACCACCTATGGGTAAAACGATCCAGAATCCAAGATCAAAATGCATGTTAAGCAGGGCATAGGCGTATGCACCAACAGCATAAAAAGCGACATACCCCAGGTCAAGCAAACCAGCTACTCCCACCACAATATTTAACCCAAGGCCCAAAACAACATACATGAGTGCCGTGATCATGATGTTGACCTGATAGGTGGAAAATAAATAGGGAAAAATGAGAAGAAAAAGTAATACCGCAACGGCTAAAGGGATGTAGAATTTTGGCTGAGAGAACAGTTTGAGGATGGGCGCTATTTTTTCTTCCTGTAACCCAAGTTTAATCTGTTTCTGTTTATGGTGCTTACGGGCAAGGAGAAAGCGTGATGCCAGGTAAACAAAAAAGCTTGCTCCAGCAATAAGCAACATATTATTCCAGCGCCAGAGAACTGTATGTTCAACGGGGTTGATTTTAACCACCAGCAAGGGAAAGGTCAGAAAAACAAACCACAGTGAAACGATTAACCCGTTTTTAAAATCTTTCAATGAAAGCATGGAGATAGATGCGTAATTGTTTGTAAAATTATACCAGCCTGCAGGTACATTTAGACTTTTTCTATGGTCGCTTTGCCGAGCAAACCAGCAGGTTTAAAAATGAGGATGAGCACGAGCAAGCTGAATGCGAAAACATCTTCGTAGTCGCTAGATACATAGCCTGTGGCAAATGCTTCGGTTAACCCTAAAATAAAGCTGCCCAGCACAGCACCAGGAATAGAGCCAATGCCGCCAAGTACAGCAGCGGTAAAAGCCTTAATACCTGCTATAAAACCAATGTAAAAGTTGATTTGCCCGATATGAGAAGCAATGAGCAGCCCGCCAATGGCAGCAAGGGCAGAACCTGTGATAAAGGTAATTGAAATAATATTATCAACGTTGATTCCCACCAGCATGGCCATTTCCCTGTCTTGGGCAGTGGCACGCATGGCTTTTCCGGTGCGGGTAAATTTGATCATAAAGGTCAGTAAGACCATGACAATGGCAGAAACAACCAGAATCGCCATATCAGAAGATCCTACTATATGTGCATAAGGCTCCATAAATGCAAATTCCGGGATAAGTTCCGGAAAAGGTTGAAAATCTGAAGTCTGAGCCAGGAGCACATAGTTCTGCAGAAAAATGGACATCCCGATAGCAGAAATAAGTGGTGAGAGACGGGGAGCATTACGAAGGGGTCTGTATGCCAGTCGCTCTATTGTGTACCCGTACGCAGATGCCCAGGTCACTGCAGCTATTGCAGCAAGGATAAAAATAGCAAAGAGTGGAAACCCATAGATGGTCAGGATGGTAGAGACAATGAGCGCTGTAAAAGCACCAATCATATAGATTTCGCCATGGGCAAAGTTAATCAGCCCAATGATGCCGTACACCATGGTATAGCCAAGAGCGATTAAGGCGTAAATGGATCCGCGGGTCAGTCCACTAAATAAAAGTTCTATAAAATATTCCATAAGAGATTCCGTATATGGTTATACGGTGTCTGGCTGGGGTAATCTGTGTCGGTTTAGGTTAGATTTACGCAAAAATGCCTGGTGCTGCATCCAGCACCAGGCATTGAAGACGTTAGGTAAAAGGATTATTGAACCTGAACGTACTTACCATTTTTTACCTGATAAACAACAAATCCGATTCCAATGGGCTCGCCGGTTTCATCAAATTTGACCGCACCAAATGGGGTATCTGCTGTTTCGGTATGCAGTACCTTGGCAATAGCAGCAGAATCTGTACCGGCCTTGGCCATGGCATTGGTCAGGGCAAGTGCTGCTGAAATAGCGTTATCAAAGAATGCTCCTGGCTGAGTACCTTCGGCAGCCTCAAACATGTCATGATATTTTTTGGTTAAAGGGTTTTTGGAAACATCAGCAGGGCCGGTGGCATAAACACCCTCTGCCTTATCACCAGCAACTTTAATGAAGGTGGCATCTTTAACGCCGTCAGGGCCGATAAATTGCGTCTTCATGCGTTTTTTGCGCATTTGGCTGACAATTTTAGAAGCTTCTGGATGATACCCACCGTAGATAACAACATCGGCACGGCTGCGTTTAATTTTTTGAACGACTGCAGAATAATCTACGGCCCCTGGGGTAACGCCTTCAAAGAGGACAACTTCCATCTTACCTGCTTTTTCGACAAATGCTTTGACGAATTCAGCAAGACCTTTTCCGTAGTCACCTTTATCATGGACAACGGCAACTTTTTTAGCATGGAGTACATTTGTGGTAAAATCTACCATGGTGCGTGCCTGGGCATCGTCAGATGCAATGGTACGATAAAAGTTGGGAAACTCACCTGATTGGGTAAGCTCTGGGTTGGTTGCTGATGGTGACATTACAATGATATTTGCATCGCGGTAAATCGGGAGCGCTGCTTTGGTGGCGCCAGAACAAATGTGGCCGATTACGACATCTACTTTTTCAGAAACCAGTTTAGTTGCAGTGTTGGTGGCAACTTCAGGTTTACATACATCGTCTTCAGCTAAGATTTCTATTTTTGCCCCATTGATACCACCATGCTCATTAATGACCTTTGCTACCAACTTGGCTGCTTGCATGGTTGGGATACCGTATGATGCCAGGTCACCGCTGTGGGCGCCGCCGACGCCAATCTTAATTGTATCAGCAGCATGTGCATTCATGGCTGTCCCTGCTGTTAAAAAGGTAGCAGCAATAAGGGCTAATGTACGTTTAGAGAAAATCACTTGACCTTCCTCCTCTGGTTAGAGTTATTTGAGTTGTGTTGATGAGCACTCGTAGCAATCACGCTCTTTCTTACCCCATTCACCACGAAAGTTGCACTAAAAATAAAAACAGAAGGGGTGATGCGAGCAGTTTATTGGTTCGCCTGCTGCCCCTGCTTTATGGGTTGACGAGTAAAATAGATTACATGAGCGGTGGTAACCGATTAACTTCTTTGTGTTTTTTATGTAGCGAGCAGGAGCTTCTTCACCTCATACTCAGATAGTACCTTTAAGAGACTCAATGGAAAAAATGGATACCAAAGATGTATTGTACGCCCTGGGACGCCCTTTTTCACCCATTTACAGTTATGCCATGCACCTTAGAGAAATGGGGTATAAAAAAGGCTGGTTTAAGCAGTATGCAATGGGGGTTCCCGTTGTCAGTGTGGGGAATCTAACCATGGGTGGCACAGGAAAGACCCCAACTGTCCAGTATATAGCAAGGTTTTTAGTGCAACAGGGGTATTTCCCGGCAATTATCAGCAGGGGTTATGGAGGTAAGAGCAGATCGCCTGTGAATGTGGTATCTGATGGAAAATCACTGCTCTTAGATGCTGTGGTAGCAGGTGATGAGCCCCGTTTTCTCGCTGAAACACTTCCCGGAGTTCCAGTGTTAACTGGTGTGGTTCGCAAGATTCCTGCGGAAAAGGCCGTTACCATGGGAGCTGATGTATTGGTGCTGGATGATGGCTTTCAGCACATGAGGATCAAGAGAGAGGTTAATCTTGCACTCTTTAACGCTGACGTTTTGGCAGGAAACTCTCGAATTTTCCCTGGAGGTGACTTGCGCGAACCGGTAAAAGCACTCCACCGGGCTACCAGTTTTTTAATCACTGGGGTAACCCCTGACAATGAAGAGCGTGCCCATCAGTTTGGAGCGTTACTTGAACAACGGTTTGCAGGTAAAAGAGTTGATTACAGCAGATACACAGTAAGACAGGTTGTCCTTCTTAAAGAGGATGGTTCGTTTGAGAAAATAGCCACTCTTGAACTGCAAGCGTTAAACCTTATCGGGGTTTCAGGGATAGCCAGGCCAAAAAGTTTTCACAATACCCTTAAGGAGGTAAAGGCTAACCTTGCTCATTTTCTTACTTTCCCAGACCACGTTCCTTATACTGATAAGGTCATTGGCAACATTCAGAAGCAGGCGCGTAAATATCAGGCAGATGGGATAATTACTACAGAGAAGGATATGGTTAAGCTCAGAGATACACACCTTGCTTTACCCATCTACGTCGTACAGATGGACAGTCAGATGGATGCTTCATTTGACCAGCATATACTTCAATCTCTTCTAGAGTAACCAGTGGTTATTGCACAGATTTCACCTGTGTCGGAATTGCAACATTTTTTCCTGGTCAAAGAAAGTGTGTTCAAATTGACACACCTGTCCATATGGCCATCTCCGCTTGAGCTCGATTGTATTGTAACTTAACTGTTTGAATATAAAGAGTTAATGAGATGTTTCTGGTGTGTGAAGTTTTTTAGCTTCCATGTGGATTGCATTTTGCATAAAAACGATAAGGCAAAAACGCACTTGTTGAATTATCTATACAGGATGGATCATGGCATCATTTATTGAGCCGCATCAATATACCTTAAAACGCACTGTCAGTTGTTGCGGAGTGGGATTACACACCGGCCGTACCGTAAATCTCACCCTTAAGCCTGCAGCAGCAAACAGTGGTATCCGTTTCTTACGTTCAGACATCGAGGGTAAACCACATATTCCAGCGCGAGTTGAAAATGTTGTTGATACCACTCTTGCTACCACCATTGGTGATGGTGATGCTCGTATTTCCACCACGGAGCATCTCATGGCTGCTCTGCGTGGTTATGGAATCGATAATGTGGAGGTTGATATTGACTCTCACGAAGTACCCATAATGGACGGTAGTGCCAAACCTTTTATGCATCTGTTGAAAAGAAGCGGTAAGGTTAAGCAGCGAGCATTAAGAAAAATATTACGTATTACCAAGCCCATTGAGTATACAGAAGGAGATAAAACCATCCGCATTGAGCCTTATGATGGATTCAAGGTAACTGGTCGGATTCATTTTGATAATGAACTGATTAATGAACAGACATACTCCCTGGATGTGAATCAGGATCGCTTTGCAAAGGAAATTGCTTCTGCGCGGACCTTTGGTTTTGTAGAACAGGTGGAGTATTTATGGCAAAATGGACTGGCACTTGGTGGAAACCTTGACAATACCATCGCCATTCATTGGGATAGACGTTCTATTTTAAATGAAGACGGGCTTCGTTTTGATGATGAGTTTATTCGCCACAAGGTTCTTGATCTCATTGGTGATCTTGCTCTTTTAGGTGCGCCAGTGCTGGGACATGTGACCGCTGATCGTTCCGGACATGGTGTACATTTAGCTCTGATGCAAACCATTGCGCAACACCCTGATTGCTGGGAATATGTGAAGTTCGAGAAAAAAGGTGATATGCTGCTTCGCAAGGTTGTTACAACGACTAAGTCTGCTCGAGGAAGGCTTTCACCACTTTTTGTTCCTGGGACAGAGACAAGCTCCCGTCAGCCTGTTTGTCTCGCCTGATTGAGATTCATACTGTACTCATAGCGTATTGAAGACCGCCGATTATCGGCGGTCTTTTTTATTTATATCATGTATAACTTCCAAAGGTATTATGAAAGAAAAACACCGTATTGGCCTCGTTGGCGGCGGGCAAATGGCAGAAGCCCTTATAAGAGGCATGCTTGCTGCACATCTTTTTTCACCTGAAGATATTCTTATTATTGACCCAGACCCTGGTCGGACGGAATACCTAACAAAGACCTACGGGGTGGAGCATGCTGCCTCTCCTCAACAACTTTGTGATCTCTGCTTAACCTTGATTCTGGCAGTAAAACCGCAGGTTTGTGATGCAGTGTTACGTCAATATACAGGTATTTCATCAGAGCACCTGGTTATCTCAATTATGGCAGGAATTCCAATTGGAGTGATGGAAAAGCTCATTAATGCACCCTGTAAAATTATTCGTGCCATGCCAAACACCCCGGCACTTGTACTTGCCGGAGCCACGGCTATCAGTCTGAATGAACAGTGTTTGGAAGATGACCGAAAGATCGCCAACAATATTTTTTCTGCCATAGGGATATGTGTTGAGGTTCCTGAGCCCCAATTAGACGCTGTAACAGGACTCAGCGGCAGTGGGCCAGGATATATCTTTACCATTATAGACGGGCTTATTGATGGGGGAGTGCTGGCCGGATTACCACGTCCTGTTGCTCAGCAACTCGTACTGCAGACCGTCTATGGATCAGCCAAGCTTGGTCTGGAAAGCAATGAGAATGCTTCTGCTTTAAAAGCAATGGTTACCTCGCCAGGAGGTACGACTATTCATGGGATTCAGCAGCTTGAGCAACACGGTATACGTTCCGCATTGATGGCGGCTGTTCATGGTGCTACGCAAAGGTCACAGGAGTTGGGATCGTGAATATCAGACTCGTTGGCATTGTTACCAGGGCAGACAGCCCTGATGTGGAGGAAAAAGGGAAACAACTCCAGTCCTGGTTTAATGACCGTGGAATTGAGGTTAGACTTAATGCCCAGCCAGATACAGATATGGATATGATGGTTGTCCTCGGTGGTGATGGAACCTTGCTCCATGTTGCCAAACATGCAAGTACCCTTGATATACCTGTTTTAGGAATCAACTTGGGTAATCTGGGTTTTTTAACTGAGGTTGCAGCCGATGAAATGTACTATTCCCTGGAAACTGTTTTGGCCGGCGATTACCGGGTTGAAGAGCGTTCCATGCTGAGTGCCTCTGTGGTACATGGTGATGATGGGGCTAAAAGTGAGCCAACCTATGCGCTTAACGAGGTGGTCATTGTCAAGGGCAGTACTGAGCACATGGTCAGATTACGTTGCTGGGCTGATCGTGAATACATCACAACTTACCGTGCAGACGGACTTATTTTTTCCACTGCCACGGGTTCCACTGCGTATAATCTCTCTGCTGGTGGTCCCATAGCACACGCCGAACTGGACACCATCCTGGTAACACCAATTTGCCCGTTCATGTTGGAATCGAGGCCTGTTTTACTGGCACCATATACAAAAATAACCAGTCAGCTCCTGGCTCCAGCAGGGGAGGTAAAGGTTATAGTGGATGGTGGATTGACATGGAAGATTACTGAAGATGATTACCTTCTGGTCCAGCGAGCCAGTAAACCGCTCAGGCTTATCAGCTCGCCGCTGAAAAGCTATTTTACCATTTTGCGTAACAAGCTTAACTGGGGTGGTACCGGGCCAGACCTGCCACTACCGAAGTTAGTCTGTAAGCACTGTTAATGGGGACTATTTTTTCTTCTTTTTAATCTTATATTTTTTCATCTTGTACTGGAGCAGACTTTTGGTAATCCCAAGCTGTTCGGCGGCCCGTGCCTGGACATTGCCGGATTCTTCCAGAGCCTGGCGGACCAGCTTTTCTTCAATCCCGTTTAAAATCTCAGCAAGACTGAGGTTTTCCGGGATGAATTGGTTCAACTCAAGTCCGGTACTCCACTCCTGTGCATCGTGGAGCTGACTTGAATCTGGCTGAACATCCTCTGCTTCAATCTTATCGTCTGAGCAGAGGATCGCTGCCCGCTCAATGGTGTTTTCCAGTTCGCGTACGTTACCTTCCCAGGGGAGTGTGACGAGCAGCCTGAGTGCTTCTCCAGATATGTCCAGTTGTCTCCCAAGAATTGTACTGTTTTTTTCTATAAAATGCGCAACCAGAGCAGGAATGTCATCCACCCGCTCCCGTAAGGGAGTCAGACTGATGTGGATTACATTAAGGCGGTAGTACAGGTCTTCTCGAAAGTTGCCATGCTCCACCTCGTCCTTTAAATCTTTGTTGGTGGCGGCAAGGATTCGAACGTCAACCTTCTGGGTTAGACTGCCGCCCACCCGCTCAAATTCTTTTTCCTGCAACACGCGCAGCAGTTTTGCTTGCAATTGCGGCGGCATTTCTCCGATTTCATCAAGAAAAAGAGTGCCGGTATCAGCAAGCTCAAAGCGGCCCTTACGCATGGCTACGGCATCAGTGAACGCACCTTTTTCATGCCCAAACAGTTCGCTTTCCAGCAGGTGTTCAGAAAGCGCAGCGCAGTTCACCGAAATAAAAGGTGCATCCTTTCGTTGGGAGCGGTTATGAATGGCACGTGCAACCAGTTCTTTTCCTGTACCTGATTCCCCGGTAATAAGTACAGAAGAAGGGGTAGGGGCCACCTTTTCGATGAGTTGGTACACAGCCCGCATTGACGGGTTTTTCCCAATCATACCACCAAAACCAGACTTGGGAGTTGCCTCATCACGGAGTCGTCTTATCTCACGAATCAGGCCGTAATGCTCAATCGCTTTACTTACACTGGCAAGGAGTTGTTCGTTGGAGAAGGGTTTGGCAAGGTAGGTAAAAGCACCCAGCCGCATGGCCTCTACCGCCTTTTCCACCTCAGCAAAAGCGGTGATGAGGATCACAGGAAGTTCTCGGTTATACTCTTTTATTTTGGCCAGGAACTCGATGCCATCCATACCAGGCATCTTCATATCAGAAATGACTAGGTCAAGGTCTGAGTTATGGACAACTGGAACCCCTGTTACTCCACTGTCTGCAGTAAAAACCTCGTATCCTTCGTCTTTTAAAAGTTCAGAAAGGACAATTTGATAATTCGGTTCGTCATCAACAACTAGAATGGTATGCATAAAAAGCTCGTTTGTGGAGTTCGTTATTGGTATTCTGCTATTTTTTTCAGTATGGCTGGCAGCAGTGATTCTGGTGGACAGATTGATCCGCCCAAACCAGCCAACCTGTTTGCTGGTCTGGTCACACCGTGGTAATCGCTCCCACCAGTTACCAGTAAATGATGCTTTTCAGCCAGATCTAAAAGCGTTTTTTGGAACTTTTTGCTGTGCGTAGGGTAGATTACCTCAATCCCGTCCAGTCCGTACAGGGCGAGTTCCCTGATAATGGCTGGTTGGCGTTTATGCTCATGATCAATTACTCCAGGATGAGCAAGTACTGCTATACCGCCTGCTTCATGGATGGTCTTTATGGTTTCGATGGCACTGTAACAGAATCTGCTGTGCCATGCTTTTTGGCCTTTTCCAAGATAGATGCGAAAGGCATCATTAAAAGTTTTGACTACGCCTTTTTCAATAAGTAAACGGGCAAAATGCGGTCTGCCTGCAAGTCCTGTCATGGACACCTTGTCCACCTCTTCCTGGGTGATATCAATCCCGAAATCCTGCAGCGAGTGGAGTATCTTCAGGTTTCTTTGCTCTCGACCATCTTGTAAACGTGCCAACCACTGGGTAAATGTTGCATTATTTGGGTTAATACCATAACCAAGTATATGAAGACTCTGTGAATTATAGCGGGCACTTATTTCCACACCCGTTATAATGTTTGTATGATATTTTTTCCCAAGAGCAACAAGTTCACTAACACCTTGCATGGTATCGTGATCAGTCAAGGAAAGCGCTGTTATACCATTTCCCTGGGCTAACTGGATAAGCTCTTCCGGGGTGTTGCTCCCGTCAGAGTAGATGGAGTGAGTATGGAGATCAATACACATAAAGTTGGCAAGGAAGGCAAATGCTAATCAACACGTTGATAATGAAAGAGTACCTTACCCCTGCACTGTTTTTTGCGCAAGCAGCAAATAGGCGCGTATCATGAATCAGGAATTCCACGTGAGTTTTTTATACAGGAATAAAATCAATACGGTGAGAACGCTTGTTTTCTTTTTTTTAAGTGGGCTGTTGCTATGTCTTCTGCAAACTGGGGCAGGTTTTGCTGAAGTTGATGAAAAAGCTGCCAGGTTCAAGGCTGAGGCATATAAATATTATCACGGTGCAGGCAAACCACGCAATTATACCAAGGCCTTGAACATGTATAAGGCTGCCGCATTACGAGGAGATGCTGAAGCGCAATTTGTTTTAGGTGGCATGTTATATAAAGGTCTGGGGGGTGAACAGGACGAACGCGCAGCGCTTAAGTGGCTCCTTAAAGCCGCGCAACAAGGAAAAAGTTCAGCAGAATCCATGCAGGTTATAGGAAGTATGTATCTACGTGGAAACGGGGTCCCGCAGAGTTACGTGGAAGCTAAGAAGTGGTTAGATCCTGCCGCTGAACAGGGTAATCTCGCTGCACTTACTGACCTGGCTTTTATATATTATAACGGCCTGGATGGTGAACAGGATTTAAAGAAGGCATTACAGCTCTATTTACACGCAGCATATCAGGGGGACACCCTGGCCCAGGCCAATGTGGGGATGATGTATGCCAATGGTTTTGGAACAGCCATTGATCGAGCTGTGGGGTATGCATGGTACTCGCTTGCAGCATCAGGTGGCAATACCTCTGCAAGGATAGGGCGTAATGCTCTTATGGCAGATATGAGTGGAGAGGAACTTAACCAGGCCCAGGCAATATCGGTTGCCCTGTATCAAAAAATACAGCACATGGAGCAGTTTCAGGGTACGCCAGAAGCGCAGGGTGAGTGAGGACAGTCTCTAAAGGGCAGCAGTCGTACTTTCCGTTTGTACAAGTAACAGCAATTCGTCCATATCGTTGCAATCGTATATAGCCTTTCGGATGCGTGCTGCTCCTGGCAGTTCAGCACAATACCTGCCAGCGTGGTTTTTGATCCGAAAAAGCATCTTTTCAGCAGGCAGGTGCAGGCTGGAGAGCTCCATGTGCCGGACAAGCTGTCCCAGGCGCCCAGCTAAGGTCTGGGGGCGTCCTTTGGGTGCAAATACCCAAGGATTGCCTAAAGCACCACGTCCCACCATTATTCCGTCGCATCCGGTTTCTTCCATCCGCTGTATCCCTTGCTGGTAAGAAAGCACGTCACCGTTACCAAAGACCGGAATAGAAACCGCCTCTTTCACCTGTTGTACAACGTCCCAATCAGCATATCCTCCAAAGCCCTGTGACCAGGTACGGGCATGAACCGTAATGGCTGAAGCACCGGCAGCTTCCGCCATCTGTCCGAACTGGACAGCGGTAATATTCTCATGGGTCCAGCCACTCCTGAATTTTACAGTTACTGGCAGTGTGGTGTGGGCGCAAACCGTGGTGATAATCTGGTGGGCTAATTCAGGTGTCTTCATCAATGCTGAACCCGCGCCTTTTTTGATGACCTTGCGTACCGGGCAACCCATGTTAATATCGATTACATCGATAGGGTAGTTAGACACCAGGGCTGCTGCTTTACCCATCACCTCTGGATCAGAGCCAAAAAGCTGAATACCTACGGGACGCTCCTCTGCAACCGTATTGAGCAGTACCAGGGTATTTTTTTGTTGATACACAAGCCCATGGCAGCTCACCATCTCAGAAAAACAGAGGGAAGCACCCAGTTCTCTGCAAAGAATACGGAACGCCAGATCCGTGTATCCGGCTAAAGGTGCTAGTACAAAGGGTGAGCTGAGTTGGAGTGTGCCAATTTTTGGAGCGATGACTGCGTTTAAAGATGTATCCATAAGAAAAAAACAAAAGGGCACTCCTGAACGTGCCAGAAACGCCCTTTTGGTAAGGCCGAAATCTTAATTAGTCGACTTTTGAGGCATGCGGTTTTGTTTACGAAGCTGCTTCAGAACGCCCAGATAAATGGCTTCTGCCAGGTCATCGACTATTTTATCCAGTGCTTGATCTTCTCTGGTGGCATTGACCGTTGATGCGTTATAGTTTTCGGTCCAGGTTTGACGAGGGACTTCCCATACAATTGCACCTGATTGCACATCTTTTAACACATAACGCACTGTAAGGCGGACTTTGATGTCTTTGGCGTTGGATTCACCGTCCCAAGAGATGCTTGGCAAGCTGATAGAGATAATTTCACCAGCCAAGATTATGTCAGCGTTTTCTTTGTGCTTGGTCAGGGTTATTGCTGCAGACTTCTGGAACCAACCGGACAGCGTCTGGTAGATGTCAGCATCAAGGCCAAGCTTGTTTGTTCTGTTTTTCCAGGTTGGAGCATAGATGGATTTGTGGGGGCCATCGTAAACATGCGGGAAATAATATGCACTGCAGCCACAGAGAAAAAGTAATGTAACTCCAACTGCAACCCATCCCTTGGTCTTTTTGATCATCGGTTGTCTCCTCTACTGATGGTAAAGGCCGGTATGAGAAAAAGCTGATTAAATAACAATGTTAACAAGTTTCTTCTTTACCACAATAATTTTCTTAGGTTGTTTATTTGCAGTAAATTTTAAAACGCGTTCATCGCTTAAAGCAAGTTGTTCAATTGCTTCATCGCTGATATCTGCTGGTACGAGTAGTTTAGCTCGTACCTTTCCATTAATTTGGACCACTATGGTCAGCTCGTCTTCTTTAGCTGCCTCCTGATCAAACTTGGGCCAGGTTGCCTTGGCAATGGGTGCACCATGGCCTGAACCTTGCCACAATTCCTCGCAAAAATGAGGGACCATGGGGAAAAGCAGAACAAGCGTCGTCTCTAAGGCTTGCTTGACCACTGGTGGGGCCACCGGTTCTTTGCCGCCAAGACCGCTGGTGGTGGTATTCACGAGCTCCATGATTGCTGAAATGGCTGTGTTGAAATGAAAATTGGTTTCAATGCTCTCGGTTACCCGTTTAATGGTTTGATGGGTTTTACGATGCAGGTCACGGGAAGCTGAATTGAGATCCTCGACTGCAATACAACTAGACCCTTCAAAAGCTGATTGGTTTTGAGTGACTAAACGATAGACCCGGTTAAGAAAGCGGGACGCACCTTCAACACCTTGCGCATTCCACTCCAGGTCACGCTCTGGAGGCGCTGCAAAAAGGGAGAACAGTCTGACCGTATCTGCTCCGTATTGTTGAATAAGTTCATTTGGATCAACCACATTGCCCTTGGATTTGGACATTTTGGATCCATCTTTGATTACCATCCCCTGGGTGAGCAGGTTGGTAAAAGGTTCATCAATGGTTACATATCCAAGATCACGGAGCACCTTGGTAAAAAAGCGAGAGTACAGCAGGTGTAAAATGGCGTGCTCCACCCCGCCAATATATTGGTCAACCGGAGACCAGTACTTGGCGGCTTCTTTATCAATGGGACCATCGGTAAAATGCGGATTTGTATACCTGATAAAGTACCATGACGATTCAACAAAGGTGTCCATGGTATCAGTTTCACGCTTGGCAGGTTTCCCGCAAGTGGGGCAAATGGTGGTGTAAAAGGGCTCCTGTTGATGAAGTGGAGCATGGTTACCTTCTTCACTCTCGGTACCCGGAAGAACCACAGGGAGTTGGTCATTGGGAACCGGAACAATACCACAGGAATCACAATGGATTACCGGAATGGGTGCTCCCCAGTAACGCTGACGAGAAATACCCCAGTCCCGCAGGCGATATGTGGTATGGGCAGAGCCAAAATTGTGGGAAGCAGCGTGATCAATAATGGTCTGTTTGGCCTTAATTGAGTCCATACCCGTAAATTCACCGGAATTATCAAGTGTTCCCGGTTGATCATACGCCTCTTCAAGCGTTTCTGTGGTAAGCTTTTTCCCCTCTGGTTGAATAACCACCCGAATAGGTAATGCATATTTTTGTGCAAATTCAAAATCCCTTTGATCGTGTGCAGGAACAGCCATGACCGCCCCTGTGCCATATTCCATAAGCACAAAGTTCGCCAGATAGATGGGGATACGTTCACCATTAAAAGGGTTTACACAGTATTTCCCGGTGAAAATCCCTTTTTTCTCTGGTTCTTGATCAGCACTTGCCCGTTGCTTTTCAATCAGCGTCTCTTCTATAAAAGCACGTATTTCTGGTTCATTTTCAACGCCGCTGATTAATGAGTCGATCAATGGATGCTCCACAGCAAGCGACATGAAGGTGACCCCAAAAATGGTGTCTGGACGGGTGGTGAAAATTGGAATGGACGTTTCCAGTCCGTCTACCTTAAAGTGACAGTTTAGGCCGGTACTTTTTCCAATCCAGTTACGTTGCATGGTGACAACCTTTTCTGGCCAGCCTTTAAGTTTGTCTAAGTCCTCCAGGAGTTCGTCGGCATAGTCAGTAATTTTAAAGAACCAGCCATGCATGGTTTTAGGCAGCACCGGTTGGTCACATCGCCAGCAAACCCCATCAATTACCTGTTCACGGGCAAGGACGGTTTGGCAGTCTTCGCACCAGTTGACAGTAGTCTCCTTCCGATACACCAGCCCTTTTGCAAGCATTTCCAAGAAAACCTGCTGTTCCCATTGGTAGTATTTCGGGTTACAGGTAGCCAGCTCGCGGTCCCAGTCATAACTCAGTCCTAGTGCTTTGAGCTGAGTACGCATGTAGTCAATATTGTCATAAGTCCAGGCCACAGGGTGAATGCCTCTTTTCATGGCAGCGTTTTCAGCAGGTAAACCAAAGGCGTCCCAACCCATGGGGTGAATAACATTATACCCTTGTAATCGCTTGTATCTGGCAACCACATCACCAATGGAGTAATTACGCACATGGCCCATGTGAATTTTCCCGGAAGGATAGGGAAACATCTCAAGCACGTAATATTTCTCACGATCACTTTCGTGGGTTACTTTGTCGGGACACTCTTGTTCCCAACGTTTTTGCCATTTGGTTTCTATGGCCTGGAAGTCATATCGGTCGTTTGTCTGCATGGTGTCTCTACTGGATCTAAAGTTTTCGCTTGCTCGTTTAGCCTATTGGTGGGGCAAGCGCAGTATAATTTTCAAAGGTGGTGTATTCACCAAGGAAGGTAAGCGTAACCGTTCCGGTGGGGCCGTTACGCTGCTTACCCACAATAATTTCAGCTAGTCC
>PDQK01000024.1 GCA_002746685.1 Desulfobulbus propionicus
CAAAAGGAGTCTTTCCTGTAGCGCCTCGACCCCGTACACCATCGCTTCTTTTACCGCCCCAATATGCGTCATCAATGACGACTAATTTGCGCAACGGTTATTCGTCATCTCTTTCTTTCATGGTTTGCTGGAGTTTATGTTTCAAGCGAAGCGCGGTATTGGCTGAGACACCAAGAGTGCGAGCCAGGTTTAGAGAAGAAATTCCGTCTTTTGATTGGGTAATGAAATATATTGCAAGAAACCAGACGGTAAGTGGAAGTTTGGTTGATGCGAAAATGGTCCCAGCTGTCAAGGAGGTTTGAGTGCGGCAATTATTGCACTGTAGGACTTTACGTGAAGCAATGTAGCAGTGGCCACCAGTGTGACCGCAATACGGGCATTCAAATCCATTGGGCCAACGGAATTTGAACAGGGCCTGTTAACAATTGGCTTCGTCACCGTATTGAGCAAGAAAATCTGTCAAACTTAAACCTTTTTGAAACTGAATTGAATTCTTTGCCATGATAATCCTCCGTTTTGGTTTGCTTTTGGTGGATTATGACATAGTGGGTTTATCATATAGCGACTAACCCCTAAATAAATGTGGCTGAAGTTCAGTGGTAAACACAATTACATTAGACCGATGGGGGAAAAGTTTTACGATTGTTAATTTTTTTGCAAAAGCTGGATTGCGAGAAGAGTTTTATCAAAATTGTTGGCTACGCTTTCAATGGAATACACCTCCAAAGCCGTAGTGGCGATTATAGATCATTTAAATACGGCTCTGGGTCGCTTCTCCTCACCCCCTGTCGCTGGACTGCAATGGAACCCAGGCCAGCTTTCCTCTGTAACAATAACCACTTATCTAATTTTATTCACTAATTTTCCGGCAGAAAAATACGCAGCAGTCTCAATGCCTCCTTTCAGCTTTTTGTAAAATCCTCCCAACAGATTACAACTATTTGCTGCCCCATCGGTCAAACGTAGTAAAAGCCTTCCCCAAAAAAGCTGGGAAGGAGTCGATGCAGAAAAAACCAACAGCCAACCTGCTTGCGCATTCCGTAAAACCTGGATGCACTTGTCATAATGCGCGGGTTGTATTTTATAAAAAGATGCGTTGAGCCATTTTTTTAGCCATAACGGTTCTTTCTTGTTGTTGAACAAGCTGAGGTTGTATAATGAACCTGAATCCGTGAGCATTCAAAAATAGTGCAGAGACACGGCGGTGAGGTAATTGATCAGACAGTGGGTGTATCAAGAGCTGTTTTGGGACGCCACGCAGGGAGGTTAAGTGAAGCAGGTATTTTGGTTTTACTTCCTTTTTGAATCGCTAAAACAATACGTTATAAACAATCAGGCCCTAAAACTTCACGGATTCAGGATGCAGTCAACACATGGGGTGGAGATGGTGTAAGCGCAAATAAGGAATTTTTTAATGACAATATCTCGGGATGCAGTGTTAAAAAAAATCTTACATTCAAATGAACTTCCCACCCTTCCTGTGGTGGCTTCTACATTGCTGACCATAACAGCAAAGGAAGAAACCACCCTGTCTGACATTGCCCAACTCATTTCCCGGGATGTGGCGTTATCGTCCAAGGTACTGCGGGTCTCCAACTCTTCTTTTTATAGTTTCCCGCAACAGATCTCCACCATAAATCAGGCTGTATCCATTTTAGGCACCAATGCAATACGGAGCCTGGTCCTTTCCTTTTCGTTTTTAAGCATCCGTTCGAAAAACTCCAGCCCCCGGTTTAACTTTAAACAATTTTGGGAACAATCTCTGGTTTGTGCTACTGCTGCCAAGCTCATCCTGGATCAGGTTGATGGTGCCAACACTGAAGAAATTTTCATATCAGGATTATTACATAACATCGGTCAACTCATTTTTGCCACCACCCTGCCAACGCCATTTGACCAGGTGCTGGAAAAACTGGAAAGTGATCCTGATGCCAGTGTATCCGAAATTGAACAGGAAATATTGCACATCAGCCACAGTGAGGCAGGGTATGCCGTTGCCCAACAATGGGGTTTCCCTGAGACCTTGCTGCTCCCAATACAATATGGCGATAATCCCGGTGCCTATACGGGCAAGAATAAAGACATAGCACTCAATATTAAAGCTACCTATCTGGCCCAGTTACTCAGCAAAATTTATTACTCTGAAAAACCTGAGCAGTATCATCGCCAATTCCGTACACAAGCGAAAAAACTGCTTCCGTTAAAGGGCACTGCCATCAATACAATTCTCCACCAAATTAACCATGAAATTGACAAGGTAGCTGAATATTTCAATATCAAGATTGACCATGTAAAATCAGTTGCGGAAATTCTTCAGGAAGCCAACTTACGGCTCAGCTTGCTGAATTTGTCGTATGAGGAGATGAACCGGGAGTTGATCAAGACAAAGATGGAGCTGGAGAAACTTACCGAGGAACTGGTTAAAAAAAATTTGTTATTGGAAAACCTGGCAAACCTGGACGGGCTTACTGGAATCCACAACCATCGTTATTTTCACTCTTTTCTTGACAACGAAATAAACCGTGCGATTCGCAACCAGGGTGCCATTGCCCTGTTGCTTGCCGACATTGACCATTTCAAGAAATTCAACGACACCTATGGACATCAAGTGGGCGACTTTGTGCTTAAGGAATTTTGCCGGGTTGCCCAGGAAAACATCCGCGAATATGACCTCATTGCCCGCTATGGAGGGGAAGAATTTGTATTTGTTCTCCCTGACACAAACATGGAAGAGGCACAGACTGCAGCGGAAAAAATCCGCACCCTCACCAATGATTATACCTTTGATGATGGCCAGCGTACCTATCACGTAACCATCAGTATCGGTATTGCAGTTGCTCACCCTGAGAGCCGCGAATTTAACAAGGATGATTTTATTGGCTCTGCTGACAGCGCATTATATGCAGCTAAAAAGGCAGGGAGAAATCGAGTGGCGGTGTTCAGCCCTAAAAAGAAGTGGTTTCCGTTATAAGCATTGATAAGGTTGCAGGGAGTAATTGATTCTATTCGCCGTTCCTGTTCTCTTTCCTTATTCCCTTTTCACAATTTTCTTCACAGTTGCTCCCCCGCCTGATAAGGTAGCAGAATTACAGTTCTGTTGTGATTTCAGATCAATACATTTAATTGCGCTAAAGTGAGGAGTATATGAAACCAAGAAGATCCAACTTATCTGTACCAGGTCATGTGGAAAAAATGCACGCCAAGGCAGCGGGTAGTGCAGCTGACGTTATCATGCTGGATCTGGAAGACAGCGTGCCAGTAGACTCCAAACAGCAAGCCAGAGAGCAGGTAATTACCTCCTTAACCAATCTGGACTGGAGCAATACCACGGTCACGGTGCGTATTAACTCCCTGGATACGCCCTTTGCCTACCGCGACTTGCTCGAAGTTGCTGAAGAATGCGGGCATATCATTGATGCCATTGTTATTCCCAAGGTAAACAACCCAAGCGACATTCACTTTGCTGATCACCTGCTCAATGGGATTGAACTTTCCAAGGGGTTCCAGCGACCTATTGGCATTGAGGCTTCAATTGAAACAGCTGAAGGGCTCAATGTTGCAGCTGACATCGCTGCTGCCAGCGAGCGGGTAGCTACCCTGGTATTTGGTATTGCGGACTACTCTGCTTCGGTTGGTGCCCGGCTCGTATCAATCTCAGGGCATGGGGAAAAGGAAGAAGAACTGTATCCAGGCCACAGGTGGCATTACCCGTTAAGCAAGATGGTCATGTCTGCTAAGGCCAACACAACCATGGCAATCGATGCACCTTATGGCAATTTTAAAGATCTGGAAGGGCTGCGTAAATCTGCTGTTATGGCCTGCGCTCTTGGTTGTGATGGCAAGTGGGCGATTCATCCAGGGCAAATAGATGTGATTAACGAGGTGTTTACTCCTGCTCAAAAGGATATTGAGCTGGCTCAAAAAGTGCTTGATGCCAATGCAGAAGCGCAAGCTACAGGAAAAGGTGCCATAGCAGTGGAAGGGAGGATGGTTGATCAGGCCACGGTCAGGCTTGCCAACCAGCTGGTGAGCCAGGCAAAACATCTGGGGTTAATCTAAAGCTTCTCACAACCCATACATTTCAAAAGAAAAAGGGGTGCTCATTGAGCACCCCTTTTTTACATCTTAACAGGTTAATCTATAATTAACCAATTACAGCAAGTACAGCGTCCTTAACAACGGTATCACCAGAAGCAAATCCGAGAGCTTTTACTTCGCCATCACATGGTGCAGCAAGGGCGTTTTCCATCTTCATAGCTTCAAGAATTACCACGGTGTCGCCAGCGCTTACAGTAGCACCAACTTCAACTTCGTACTTGATGATCAGACCAGGCATTGGCGCTGTCAGAGGGGTTCCACCTTCAACAGCAACTGGTGCAGGTGCAGGAGCGGCAGCAGGCGCAGCAGCTGGTGCTGCAGGTGCAGCGGCAGGTGCAGCTACGTTGAAGTATTCGCCATCAACAAATACGTTGAAGGTACGAACGTTAGCGGTCTTTTCAGGTGTATCCGGCTTGGCTTCAATGAGCTCACCCGCTTTAGCCTTGGCAACCAGAGCGTCCTTAGCCTTAACTTCTTCCATGGTGAGCGGCATAACTTCTGGAGGCGGCTCAGAAACGCCATATTTCCACTCGAGGAACTTCTTACCGGTTACAGGGTAGATGGCATAGGTTACGAGATCGTCGATATCTTTTGCCAGATCACCGATTTCTTCTTTTGCCTTGTCCAGTTCAGGCTCAAGTACGTCTGCAGGACGGCAGGTGATCGGTTCCTCACCACGATCGTACCCTTTAAGTGCTTTTTTCTGTACTTCAGCATCAATAGGTACGGCGGTTTTACCATAGAGACCGTAGCAAAGGTCTTTAACCTGAGCAGTGATCATCTTGTAACGTTCATTCTCATCGTCAAACAGCACGTTATTTACCGTCTGGATACCAACGATCTGGCTGGTTGGGGTAACCAGAGGAATCTGACCAAGCTCTTTACGAACGATAGGCAATTCTTTGTATACGGCATCAATCTTGTCAAGAGCGTCCATTTCACGGAGCTGATTAACAAGGTTAGACAGCATCCCACCCGGGGTCTGGTGCAACAGTACGTTAATATCAATAATGGAGAACTTGGAGTCATCAGCCAGGTGCTTGTATTTAGGCATAACTTCTTTTTCAAGCACTTCATTGATTTCAGCAAGCTTCTTGATATCAAAACCAGTGTCACGGCTGGTGCCGAGCAGAGCCATCACAAAAGGCTCAACCGCAGCGTGGGAAGTACGGTATGCATATGGAGACATACAGGTATCAATGATATCTACACCAGCTTCAATAGCCTTGAGGTGTGACAGCGGAGACATACCAGAGGTAAAGTGGCTGTGCAGATGCACAGGGGTATCAGTAACTTCCTTGATACCTTTAACAATTGCGTATGCATCGTAAGGAGCAATAAGACCGGCCATATCCTTGATACAGATGGAATCTGCACCCATGGAATCCAGGTCTTTTGCCTTGTTTACATAATACTCAAGATTATATACCTCACCACCAAGACGCGGCTCGGTCAGGGTGTAGCAGATACAACCTTGAAAATGTTTACCAGAAGCCTTGATCTGCTTAACAACGGTTTCAAAGTTACGATAGTCGTTAAGTGCGTCAAAGGTACGGAAGATATCCATTCCATTTTCAGCAGCACGTTCAACAAATTTCAGCGCCAGGTCATCAGCGTAGTTACGATAACCAACCAGGTTCTGCGCTCTCAGCAGCATGGAAAATGGTGTCTTTTTGATGTAGCGCTTTAAGGTACGCAGACGTTCCCAAGGATCTTCGTTGAGGAAACGATGCATGGTATCAAACGTTGCTCCCCCCCATGTTTCCACTGCCCAGAAACCAATTTCATCCATCATTTCCGCTACAGGGATCATATCTTCTGTACGACCACGGGTCGCGAACAGGGACTGATGTCCATCACGAAGACTGAGGTCCATAATTTTTACAGGATTCTCTGCTGCAGGACGATCAGCATCGTAATTCATGGCGGTCATTTTTACTTGGTCGCTCATTGTTCGTTTCTCCTCTAATTCTTTATCAATAAAATTCGAAATCTATGATGAAGCAATTAAAACGCTCTTAGTTGCAACATTCTTCTAAAAGACATCATCTCCTGACGCCCACTGATTGCCCACATGCTTGGGCCAGCTTTAGCTGCTGCGGCTGCTGCGGCCTGTTGCTCCAAGAACGCTGCTTCAGCTTCCTGCTGCAGGTAGGTATTTACTGCGGCCATCGCCGCTGCCATTTTTTTGTTTTTCTTTCCCATCATATCACCCTTTGATGATTGAATTGATCACAGCTCATTCCACGTAAAGCCTGAAAAGACCTGGTTACAGCGGAATATTGCCATGCTTTTTCGCAGGGTTGGTATCACGCTTGGTTCTGATAGTCAGAAGCGCATTGATAATGCGGGTACGAGTTTCAGCAGGCTCAATTACGTCATCAATGTATCCACGCTGAGCTGCACAGTAAGGGTTAGAGAAGTTGGTGTTATACTCATTTTCCTTATCTGCCAGGAATGTTGCTGGATCATCTTCCTTCTTTGCTGCACGTGCGTAAAGTACTTCAACAGCACCTTTACCACCCATTACCGCAATCTCACCTGTTGGCCAGGAGTAGTTGATGTCACAACGCAGGTGCTTGGAAGACATAACACAGTATGCTCCACCGTACGCCTTACGAGTAATAATGGTAATCTTGGGTACAGTTGCTTCACCGTACGCATACATCAGTTTCGCACCATTTCGGATAACACCACCGAACTCCTGATCAGTACCAGGCAAAAATCCGGGAACGTCAACAAAAGTGATCACAGGGATATTGAAACAGTCACAGAAACGAACAAAGCGAGCACCCTTGATAGAGGAATCAATATCAAGAACACCAGCATAATAAGAGGGCTGGTTGGCTACGATACCAACAGACTTGCCACCGTACCGGGCAAAACCAACAATGATGTTAGGTGCAAAATTTTCCTTGATCTCAAAGAATACACCGTTATCAACCGTCTCCTTAATCACCGTCTTCATATCGTATGCGGCATTAGGATTGTCCGGAATAATCTCATTGAGCGATTCT
Organism: Desulfobulbus propionicus; assembly: GCA_002746685.1. Lineage (GTDB taxonomy): Bacteria > Desulfobacterota > Desulfobulbia > Desulfobulbales > Desulfobulbaceae > Desulfogranum > Desulfogranum propionicus_C. Next base: position 7,116 of record PDQK01000024.1, read on the forward strand.
GAACGACGGGTAACAGGATCATCACACTCTGCGTCAGGAGGATCTTCCATGTTATTTTGCGGCAGGTAAGAAAGCAGGGTCTGGATGTACAAGATCGCGTCATCTTCATTCACCGCACCGTAATCAGTTACCCCGGACTTGGTGGTATGCATGGAAGCACCACCGAGCTGCTCAACAGTAACGTCTTCATTGAGTACCGTTTTAACAACCTTGGGACCGGTAAGGAACATGTAGGATTGCAGTTGTACCTGAATGATAAAGTCCGTAAGCGCTGGAGAATATACCGCGCCACCGGCACATGGGCCGAAAACACCAGAGATCTGAGGAACGACACCAGATGCCAGGATATTTCTGAGGAAAATGTCGGTATAACCACGGAGTGCTTCAATACCTTCTTGAATACGTGCACCACCTGAATCGTTCAATCCGATTACAGGAATACCGTTTTTCATCCCCAGTTCCATCACCTTGACAATTTTTTCTGCCAGGGTTTCAGAAAGAGAACCGGCCAGAACGGAAAAATCCTGTGCATAGATATACACAGGACGGCCAGCGATTTTACCACAACCGGTTACAATACCGTCACCGGCAAACTTAATTTTCTCCATTCCGAAGTTCACACAACGGTGGAGTTTAAAACAATCGTACTCCTCGAAGGAACCGGGATCAACGAGCTGATTGATTCTTTCACGCGCGGTCTTCTTGCCCTTGGCGTGAATTTTATCAATCTTGTCCTGACCACCGCCGAGGAGAGCTTCCGCTCTGCGCTTCTTCAGCTCTTCTAATTTTTCTTTTGTTGTACTACTCATGCTGTCTCCTTGCTGCAGAATTCAATGGTGATTCCGTGCTTCAACTATGAGCACGAAGGCAGTGTAACCACTGCCTTCGCCTAATGAACTATACGTGGATTAGAAAACTTTTTTACAAAGTTCGCCCATCTTGCCAAGGTTTTCACAATGATGAACGCCACTGGCCTTCATTGCTTCGATCTTAGCTTCAGCGGTACCTTTACCACCGCTTACGATTGCACCAGCATGGCCCATACGACGACCTGGAGGAGCGGTAAGCCCTGCAATAAAACCAACAACAGGCTTGTTGGTGTTTTTCTTGATCCATTCGCATGCATCTTCTTCAGCATTACCACCGATCTCACCAATCATTACCATGGCTTTGGTTTCTGGATCAGCTTCAAATGCTTCTAAGCAATCGATAAAGTTGGTACCGTTAATTGGATCACCACCGATACCAATACAGGTGGTTTGACCAAAACCAACAGAAGTCAGCTGATGAACTGCTTCGTAGGTCAGGGTTCCAGAACGGGAGACAACGCCCACGTTCCCTGGCTTGCCCATGGTGTTAGGCATAATACCGATCTTACACTCGCCAGGAGTCATGATACCTGGGCAGTTAGGACCGATAAGACGGGTTGTTTTGGTGGTGAGATAATTCTTCACACGCATCATGTCCATTACCGGGATACCTTCGGTAATACACACAACCAGCTCGATTCCGGCATCAGCTGCTTCCATAATGGCATCAGCTGCAAATGGCGGTGGAACGAGAATCATGGATGCGTTGGCATTAGATGCGGCCTTCGCTTCTTTTACAGAGTTATAGATGGGTACATCGTCCATCTTCTGACCGCCCTTACCAGGTGTAACACCTGCAACGACGTTGGTTCCATAAGCGATACAGGACCGTGCATGGAACTGGCCTTCCTGGCCGGTGATACCTTGTACGAGTAAACGGGTGTCTTTATTTACGAAAACGCTCATTGTATTCCTCTATGGGTCTAGTAATTAATTCGCTTGATAATCGCACTCCATCAATTGGTAAAAACCAGTTGATACGGAATTTATCAGGCTACGATTGCCGCTACCTTTTCTGCTGCGTCGGCGAGGTCAACAGCGTTGATCAGGTCAAGACCAGAATCAGCCAGGATCTTACGCCCTTCTTCAACATTGGTCCCTTCCATACGTACAACAACAGGTACAGAGAGGCTTAACTTGGTAGCAGCCTGAACAACACCCTGAGCCAGGATATCACAACGGAGAATACCGCCAAATACGTTGATCAAAATGCCTTTGACATTTGGATCGCTCATAATGAGACGGAAACCGTTTTCAATAGCTTCAGCGTTTGCTCCGCCTCCTACGTCGAGGAAGTTTGCAGGAGAGGCACCAGCCATCTTAACGATATCCATGGTTGCCATGGCAAGGCCAGCACCGTTTACGATGTTCCCTACATTACCATCAAGGTTGATGTAGTTGAGGCCATACTTACTCGCTTCCAGCTCGATAGGATCTTCTTCATCTGGATCGTGCATTTCTTTAACGTCTGCATGACGGTACATGGAGTTACCATCTACGTCGATTTTTGCATCCAGAGCAATGATGTCGTCTTCTTCAGTGATGATCAGTGGATTGATTTCCAGCATGGAGCAATCGTAATCAACAAACAGGTTGTAGAGGTTTTTCACCAGTGCAGACATTGGCTTCATGAGTTCCTTGGGAAGTTCAAGACCAAAGCATACCTGACGCATATGGAAAGGCTGAACGCCTGTTCCAGGATTGATGTGTACAGTGATGATACGTTCAGGAGTTTTTGCTGCAACTTCTTCGATATCCATACCACCGTCCTGGGAGCACACAATAGCTACCGTTGCGGTTTCACGATCCGGGATAACGGAGAGGTACAGTTCTTTCTTGATGCTGACGCCTTGCTCAACCAGAACCTTGTTCACTTTTTTACCTTCAGCACCAGTTTGCTTGGTGACGAGGGTCATCCCAATGATAGCATCTGAGACTTCTTTCACTTCTTCTTTGGTTTTGGCAAGCTTGACCCCGCCACCTTTACCACGACCACCGGCATGAACCTGGGCCTTTACCACTACAGGGAGTCCAAATTCATCCGCAATTTTTTCTACTTCTTCTGTCTTGTAAGCGACCTTGCCATTAGGGGTCGGTACATTGTATTTTCGGAATAATTCCTTGGCCTGATACTCATGAATTTTCATAGACGCATCCTTTTGCGGAGTACCGAACGTATCAACATGTTGATCGGGCGGTCTCCTAGAGAAGTAAAGTTGTAATTCCTAACACCACTACACGTTTTAAGCGATAAGTTCACTCGCTTTTCCAGAAATGAATTCGGCCTGCTGCCATGTGCGTCAGTTGTCAATGGGAGTGAACACCTGACTGAGCAACCATCTCGCACAGGTACATCTCCTAAAAAACGCCCTTAATACACTATGTTCAGTCTAAAGTCCGCTTGCACAGGGATTCCCATGTTAAAGACTTCAAGATAAAACAAACTGTAGTTCGGTCGTTTTCTCTGGAAATGATAAAGGCGAGAAATAAGAATGAGAGCTTATGCTTGATGCAAAAACCCGGATGAACCACGTCAGCTAGAAGAGTCTTTGACTACACGCGCGCCTTCTTGGCTTATACGTTCACTTTACCGCTGCCATATCCGAAAAAACCACCCAAAGCTCTGCACTTACACCCTGATGCAGAACGCGAGTCAAGCGATTAAAAACAGTGACGCAGGACGAAAACAGCGACCTTGTTATAAAAGGGAAGAAATAAAGAACAGCTTTTAAAAGCAGCCCTTTACATCGGAAGTATCGAGTACGCTACACCTCGTCTTCACCCCTTAAGATCGAATATTACGCCCAACACTATCCTTACTAAAATCACTCAAAACTCAAGTTTTATAACAACATTATAAACAGGCAGTCAAGGGATAAATAACTGCTCCTATTTCTTATATCTTAAAGAATCATAAAGAATTGCAACGTTAAGTGGAGATTCAAAACAAATAATACATTATTAAAAATTGGTATGATTAATCATCCAACTCTTTTTTGCGCTGGGAAATAGTCTCTACTGAAATTTCCAAATGGTCGAGGATTATGCCTGTATACCGCTGGAGGCGTCCCTGAATATAGGAACGTAATTCATGGAGTCCTTTAGCAAGGGTCTTACCATAAGGCACGCCAATGTAAAGATCGATGCCATAGCCACCCCGGGACATCTTGACCTTCATCTTTTTCACACTGATTTCGCTGTCGTACTCATCAATACAGTGCAAAATCATCTGGCTGAGCGCTGCCTCTGAGATGTTTACGCTGCCCGGAGTTTGGGCCTCAGTATGAAAATCGGGCTGAACCACGGATTTATCAAAGAAGCGGGCCTTTTTTACCTCGCCGGCGCTCCGACCGCCTTTAAAAAAGATACGGATAGAATCGGAGAGAATCGAAGCATAATCACGCTTGATCTCAATGGAAGGTACCGGAATAACGTGCTTCCCCTCTTCAAACCGAGACTTTATAGCGTTTTCAATATCTTCCTGGCTGGCGATTTCCTCTATTTTAATTATCTGAGTGATGGGCGGCAGTTCAAGCCGCTTTGCCATCCGCGCAACCATCTTGTCAGAGGTGCCAATAAGGAGGATTTTCTTAATTTTGTTTTTGCTGATCGCTTCGACCACCTGATCCCGATGGACAGAGTCAGTGAACAAGGCTGTTTTAATGGCGCTTATATAATTTTTGTCCTGCTTGGCTGACCTGCCAGCTAAAATAGTCGATTCATGAATGAGTAAACCATCATCCACGATATAAGGTATATCAATCTTTTCAGCCAGCAGCTTGGCCCGGAAGCTTTTTCCGGTACCGCTCTTACCTACCAGGGCGTAGACAGTAATCCCTTGCAGGCGCCCTTTCACCTTATGAAAAAATTGATATATCTCCTTTCCGGTGAGATATATCCACTGTTGTTCCTTATTGTCCTTTTCGGCGGAAACCGTCATACGCTCTCTTATGGTTTAAGCAATGAATCCTTAAACACATCCCTCCAATGAGTGCTCTTTTTCCCCAGCGCTATTCAATCAAAAAAGATGCCAGTTTATCTCTGGGGCTTGTTACTCAAACCACCAGGTGTTCAAAAATTGCTCGTAGTTATAGTAGAGTGGGAGTGTTTTGGGATGGCGTAACCCTTTGACAAAAGCAAGTCTATGGTTAGCCAAATACCAGTTGGGAACCACATAGTAGCCATACCATAAAACCCTGTCAAGAGCCCGACAAGCTGCTACCAACTGCTCGCGGTCTTCGGCATAGATGATCTTTTCCACCAATACATCCACCACCGGATCCTGGATGCCAGCGTAGTTCCGTGAACCTTTGTGCTCTGCGGCGGCCGAGGTCCAGAAATCCCGCTGCTCATTTCCAGGTGATTGCGACTGACCAATTACTGTAACGGTCATATCAAAATCAAAATTTTTCATCCGATCCGTATACAAAGCAGGGTCAATGGTACGGTAACTGGCCTCAATACCAAGTTTTTTCAAATTATTGACATAGGGAGCCATAACCCGTTCAAAGGATGGACTCACCAGGACAATCTCAAACCGGAACGGCTTGTTGTCTGCGTTAACCAACACCCCATCTTTCACCTGCCATCCTGCCTCTGCAAGCAGTTTCTTTGCCTTGCGCAAGTTGCCCCGTAAGCTGTCAGGTTTGGTGGTTTTGGGTGGCGTTAAGGGAAGTGTGAAAACTTCCTGAGGAAGTTGATCGCGGTAAGGTTCGAGCAAGCGTAACTCAGCTGCTTCTGGAAGCCCGGTTGCTGCCAGCTCAGAGTTGGAAAAATACGAGTGGCTTCTGGTGTACTGACCATAAAAAAGCGACCTGTTCGCCCACTCAAAGTCAAAGGCCAACCCCAGAGCCTGGCGTACTTTTCGGTTTGTAAAAAGCGGTTTCCTGGTGTTAAAAATAAACCCCTGCATCCCTGCGTTGTTGTGATGGGGAAAGGCCGCCTTTACCAGTACTCCATCATCAAAACGACGCCCAACCAAGTCACGCTGCCACTGTTTGGCGATGTTCACAAGCATCACATCAAACTCACCTGCCTTGAATGCCTCAACGCTGACAATTTGATCCTTAAAATACTTAATGGTGATACTGTCAAAGTTGAACATCCCAACCCGCGTAGGGTGGTTGCTTGCCCAATACTTGGGATTTCGCTTGTAACGAATTGACTTGCCTGGATGAACCTCTTCAATCACGTAGGGGCCTGAGCCTACAGGGATAACCATTCCATCTGCTCCATTTTCAGGCAGAAAAGGATGCTTTTCATAAAAAGCCTTACTGAGAACGGGCAGCTGACCAGCAATCATATGCAGTTCTCTGTTGACCTTGGCAAAGTTAAACCGGATTTGGGTTGGCGAGAGCACATCCGCATTTTTTATATCTTTTAAATACATCTGATAAAATGGATGCGCTTTATCACTTTTCAGGGTTTCCAGGGAAAAGAGTACATCATCTGCTGTAATTTGGGTGCCGTTTGAAAACGTTGCGGCCTCATTTAAGGTAAAGGTGACCGACAGTTTATCTTCAGCCAGGGTGATGTCTTTTGCAATTAACCCATAATTGGCAAAGGGCTCATCAAGGCTGGGGACAACCAGTGTTTCAAAAACATAGCTCAACAACCCTGCTGGAGCCGCTCCTTTTAAGGTGAACGGGTTAAGCTTATCAAAACTGCCCAGATCGTGAAGCACCAGTTCGCCACCTTTTCTTGCCTCTGGACAGACATAATCAAAGTGTTTGAAATCTGGAGGATATTTCAGGTTGCCGTCAAGGGATTCACCATGGGAAGCCAGGCCTGATCGGGCAAAACAGGCTGCCAGTACAAGAGCACAAATACAAGTGAAGCAAGCGGTTCGCAGTTGTTTATGATGCATCAGTTAGGTCTCATTCATGGATTGATATTTACAAACAGGTGTCACTTCGTTTACCAAAGCAACTATAAGCAATCATACGCTGTCTGTACAGTCACAGAGTTACCCTTATCAGCTGCAGAGGAAAAAATTGACGAACCAGACGTCTCTGTGTAAGTATGGTTGTTCTAATTATTTATCTTACTTAACACCTCTTTTCAGGTGCAGCCTTTCTTGCCAATCAATGTAGGAGGAGCAATGGGACAGACCATCACGGAAAAAATATTTGCCGCCCACCTGCGTGACACCCCAACCCCGGAAAATATGGTCCTGGATCTGGATGTTATCATGTGCCATGAGATCACCACTCCCATCGCCATTATGGATCTGGTAGAAAAAGGCATGGACCGGGTATGCGATCCAGGCAAGATCAAAGCTGTTATTGATCATGTCACCCCGCCTAAAGACAGCAAGACAGCCGCCCAGGCAAAGATTATGCGGGACTGGGCCAAACGCCATGACATCAAGGATTTCTTTGATATTGGCCGTAATGGTGTGTGTCATGCCCTGTTTCCTGAGAAGGGGTTTATTCGTCCGGGGTACACGGTGATCATGGGAGATTCCCACACCTGCACTCACGGAGCCTTTGGAGCCTTTGCGGCTGGTGTTGGCACCACTGATCTGGAAGTAGGCATTTTAAAAGGTGTATGCGCCTTCCGCGCTCCGCAATCGCTGAAAATTGAGGTAACAGGAACCCTGCCCAAGGGCGTTGTTGCCAAGGATATTATCCTCAATATCATCAAGCAGCTCACGGTCAACGGAGCCACGGACATGGTGATTGAGTTCTGCGGCCCTGTCATCGAGCAGATGAATATGTCGTCGCGCATGACCCTATGCAACATGGCAGTGGAAGCAGGTGCTACATCAGGAGTGTGTTTACCAGACCGCGTAACTGCTGCGTATCTGTGGCCGTTTATTCAGGATGAATATGACTCCATTGCTGCGGCGGTTGAAGATTTTACACAATGGCACTCTGATCCAGATGCGGAATATGCCCAGACCCTCACCCTGGACGTAACAGAACTTGCACCACAGGTCACCTTTGGCTACAGGCCCGACAATGTGGAAGATATAGACAAACTGGCCGGCTCTCCAGTGGATCAGGTGTATATCGGCAGCTGTACCAATGGGCGGATCGAAGACATCCGTGAGGCAGCAGCAATTCTTGATGGCAAACAGATTGCTCCTCATGTGCGGGGGATTCTCACACCAGCCACGCCCGGGATCTATTCCCAGGCTCTGGAGGAAGGCTTGATCAAAATATTCATGGATAGCGGCTTTTGTGTGCTCAACCCCACCTGTGGGGCCTGCCTGGGTATGAGCAGCGGGGTGCTTGCTGATGGTGAGGTCTGCGCCTCAACCACCAACAGAAATTTCAACGGTCGGATGGGGAAAGGTGGCATGGTACACCTCATGAGCCCTGCAAGTGCTGCGGCGGCTGCTGTAAACGGCAAGATTACTGACCCGCGTACACTGCTCAACGCTTGATCATCAGCGTCCCTTTTACGTTACCCGATCTACCACGAGGCATACATATCATGAAACAGTTTGGCGGCCCAGCTACCTTTATTGATCGAAGCGATATCAATACCGATGAAATCATACCAGCCAAATATTTAACTGAAATTACCAAGATGGCGCTGAAGCCACACCTGCTTGAAGACCTGCATCTTGAGGGTGAGCAGTTTGATCCCCAATCCCGGGAACTGCAGCAGGCCAATGTCCTTGTCACACGCTCTAATTTCGGGTGTGGTTCTTCCCGTGAGCATGCCGTCTGGGCCCTGGAGGTCAACGACATCAATTTGGTTATTGGCGAAAGTTTTGCCCGTATTTTTCGCCAAAATATGTTCAACTGCGGTATCCTGGCTATTGAACTTGAACCAGCAGACCTTGACGCGCTCTTTACTCTGCCGGGCAATATCACCATCAAGGTAAATCTAGAGGATGAAACCGTAACCGCCACAAGTGACCACAGTGAGGTTACCCCACTCACCTGTTCTTTTGCATTGAACGCCTTTGACAAAAAGCTGGTAGGAGCTGGTGGGTGGTTAAATTTCGCAGACAGCAAGTACTAAGAGACAAATTATGGACGCTCATTTTTCCGATAGAATTTCTGATGTTCCGCAGTCGTTTATCCGTGAGATATTAAAGGTCACCCTGGATGACTCGATTATTTCCTTTGCAGGGGGACTGCCGAACCGAAACCTGTTTCCAGTGGAAGCACTCCAGCAGGCAGCCCATGAAGTGTTCAGCTGTGATGGCAGGGAAGCACTACAATACAGCAGCTCAGAAGGCTACCTCCCTTTGCGCCAATACATCAGTGAGCGATACCGGCAAAAGCAAGGGCTGGACATTCCGCCTGAAGCGATTCTTATCACCACTGGCTCGCAGCAAGGACTGGATTTACTTGGCAAAGTTCTGGTTAACCATAAGGACAAGGTCATCATAGAAGAACCTGGATATCTGGGAGCAATTCAGGCTTTTTCAGTGTACAGGCCGACCTTTACGCCGGTAGCGGTTGATCATGCGGGAATGGATATTCCAGCGCTTCACAACGCCTTAAGTGGTGAGTTACCCAAACTCATCTATACCGTTCCAAATTTCCAAAACCCAGCAGGGATATCCTACAGCTCGGAGAGGCGACACCAGCTTGCAGACGCGATAAAGAACACCAGCATTACGCTGGTGCAGGACGACCCTTATGGGGAACTCAGGTTTTCAGGAACACCACAGGAAAATTTTTTCTCTCTTATTCCTGAAAATACGGTTCTTCTCGGTTCTTTTTCCAAAACCATTGCACCATCACTGCGAACTGGCTGGCTGGTGGCACAGCCAGTGCTCATGGATAAACTGATTATTGCAAAACAGGCCGCTGACTTGCACACCAACTATCTTTCCCAGCGCATTCTCCACACCTTTCTGAAAAACAACGATCTTGATGCCCATATCAAAATCATTACACAAACCTATGGTGAGCAAAAAGAAGCCATGGCTCAGGCCATCAACGATTTCTTCCCTCCTGAAGTAAACTGTACTGACCCGGAAGGTGGCATGTTCCTCTGGGTGAGTTTACCCGAAAATATGTCAGCCATGGCTCTGTTTGATGTTGCGATTCAGGAAAAAGTTGCCTTTGTTCCGGGATCACCTTTTTATGTGGGCAAGGATGATACGAACACCTTCCGTCTGAACTTTTCGTGCATGGATACAACAACTATTCGGGAAGGAATTAAACGGTTGGGAGCTGCAATAAAGGCACAGGCACGGTGAACACCGCTGGTGGAGCACCATGGGAGGAAATCTCAAGCTCCATGCAAATAAAAAAAGGCTGCCTGTTATGGCAGCCTTTTTTTATTTTAGATCGAGCTGATTGACTTATAAGGAAACTGCTGCAAGAGCTTTGACCAGTTCTTCCTGCTCCTTATTGAGCTCTTTTGGAATCTGGATAGCAATTTTCACATACAGATCACCCCGTGCAGCTCCTGGCCCCAGAGGCAGACCATGTCCTTTAATTCGCAACTTTGCTTCCTGCTGTACCCCTGGGGGAACCTTTACATTAAACTTTTTCCCTTCCAGGCTCTGCACCTCCACACTGGTACCCAGGCAGGCCTGGCTAAATGGAATCCGCTTTTCCAGAATCAGGTCATCACCACTTCGAGTAAACGCAGGATGGTCAGCAACCTTTACTTTAAGATATAAATCGCCAGCAGGGCCGCCAGATGGAGAAGGACTGCCTTTGCCAGATAACCGCAGTCGTTTTCCAGCTTCAATCCCCTGGGGCACCTTAACCGATACATTTCGAGGCCGCCCGTTATGCCGTAAACTTAAGGTTTTTTCAGCACCGTTTAAAACATCTTCAAGACTCACTTCCAGCTCAAAGGTGAGGTCCTGCCCCTTTGCAGGTTGCGGCCCGCAGCCACCGCCGCCACATCCTCCGCCCATGGAACTGCCCCGCATTCCGGCTCCTGAGAAAAAAGAATCAAACGGGCTCCCACCCTGCCGGCTGCTCCGGAAACCACCGCTGTGAAACGATCCGCCACCAAAGCCAAACTGCTTCAAGATATCATTGATATCAAACCCCCTGAAAATATCTTCCTGGGAATACCGCTGCTGGAAGCCTGCAGCACCATAGGTATCATATTGTCTGCGTTTTTCTTTATCAGACAGCACCGCATACGCTTCACTGATCTCTTTAAACTTCTTTTCCGCAGCAGCATCACCAGGGTTTTTATCGGGATGATATGTAACAGCGAGTTTACGATACGCTTTTTTTATTTCGTCTGCAGTGGCCGTTTTGGACACCCCGAGAATTGAATAATACTCCATGATGTTAACTCACTATTCTGTATAAGTAAAAAGATGATGCTTCTCGTTTTCGGTGGCAACACTATAAGACGGAAGTGGTAATTGTCTATCTGCAACAAGGGGAAATTCTGATAATATGTATGCGTTTGATTACCGCTCACTGGTTTTTCTTTTTGAGCTGATCCAAAAGAGTGGCGCGATAATTTTTGGGTTGGTTGAGAAAGATAGCGTAGCGCTTGCCATTCTTGAAATACCCGGCGTAATTGTACACGCCCTCCAGGGTTCCGGTCTTTGCCAAGGTGCCACGATAGCTGCGTAACAGTGTTTTGTACGGTGCAAAGATTTTTAATACGCTGAGCATGGCCTCAATGGACATACTGTTCTCACGGGAGAGCCCTGCACCATCTGTAATGGTTATCGATTGGAGTATCTGCTCATCCAACGATTCTTCCAACACTTGATACATGGCCCGTACCCCTTTATCCCAGGTAGCAGGAAAGCCAAACCGTTTTGCACCGCAAAGGAGAAACAGTTGGTTAGCGATAAAATTGGAAGAATAGTGGAGCATATTCGTCAGAATATAGTCCAGCGAGCGGGGATTTTGGTGGACATACACCAGCTTCGCATCATCCGGGACGCGCCGTATCCCGTGGGATCCTGTGACAGAGATACCCGCAAGAGTTAAAAAGCTTGTGAACAGTTCAGCAGAGTGACGGGCGACGACAGTTTCTGGCTGACACCCTTTGCTGCAGATGTTGAGCCGATACGTCCCAGCCCTTTTTCCTTGGGCTAATTCGGCCATAAACGGCAGCGTTGGTGTCTGTTCCTCACCAGAATGCACCCTTCCCTGCTTATCCACCACAATTGCCATACTGTTAAAATTAACCGCTGTTGCTCCCACAGGGGCATCATAGGGATTTTCGCTGGCTTCACTGCCTGGCGGTAACCTGCCATCAAGCGCATAGGCCGAGTTATCAATAAAAATATGGTGGAGTTCTGTTATCCCCTGTAGCTGCAATGCCGCAGTGATTTCTGCCACATCTTCTGAAAGGAGTAAGGGATCACCAAAACCCTTGATGTACAGATTGTGCTCCTTATCCCAAAAAAACAGGGTGGAAAAACGGTATGCTTCACCAAGGATTTTCAAGGAGGCATAAGCCGTGATAATTTTGATGGTACTGGCTGGAATAAACTGCTGATCAGGGTGACAGCTCTCAACCATACTGCCGGAAGAATCAGCTACCCCGTAACCGCCATGACGCAAATAAGGGACATATTCTTTGCAAGATGCCCAGGCATCAGACAAAGCACATGCAAACATAAACCAACAGAGGAAAAAAAAGGGCACTGGCGCGCTGTTCTTTTTCACAGGACAACCTTTTTCATGGTTTCTCCTTTAGCTGAGGAAGGAATATAAAAGCAATCGGTGTCACGTTCTCTCTCGGGTTAGCCTAAAAATCACCTTGACCACCATTCGATGGTCGCCTATTTTATCAATGACAGTTGCTCTACACGCTTTTCCCTTTTATACAACTTACACTTGAGCAACTGCATACTTCGGGATCCAAGCCACCTGGTACTTGCATTCCCGTAACCAATCAGGGAGTCTGTACTTCTGCGTTATTCTCTTTTTCTGACGTGTAACTGGTCACGGGTGCAACAATATTATACAAGCACTCTTTTGAGCAGTCCACAACTCAGGAGGCTTCTTTGTTTTCCTGAAACTGTCAAACTTATAGGGTCTTGCGGAAAAGCCGGGGGTATCTAGAAAAAATTAATTGAGCCTGTTCTAATGCTGTCATTTCGTTTCAATAGTCTCCCCATCACACCCGTTTAATGGCAATCGGCATAGCTGCCTGATTACTCTCACAAATACAGTTTTCCGGATTTTTTATCAGCAGATCCAACCTCTTCGCCTGTTGAGATGCTGGCAGGGAAAAATCAAAATTTGCGTTGTTTATAGAATGCTGAAATTTCCAGTAAGAGACACCTTGATCAAGGAAAATACAGATTGTACCTCCAGACATAAATTCAATATCAAGCTCCCTTTTATGGGGAATATCCATAATGTTTTTACTGTACACATCTAACTCAAGCTCGCGTGTATCAAAAAGAGCTTTGAGAGTATCTTTTCTGATGGCGTTATCGTTCCAGTCGTGCCACACCAGAAACGGCATCTGCTCTTTTGGCCGGGACCTGATATCGCAAGTAGTCAAAGCTACATTGGGGCTTACCCAACGGTTTGTCCCAACGATCTTTTTTAGTGATTCGATTAAAAGGGCAAACAGGGCTGAGGTAATTGGGCTTTTGAGATAACGATCACTATACTGTACGGATACAACATTGAGAGATGGGTCAATGAGCAGTTCTTTTGCAGCAGAATGACCTTCCATTATGAATTGCCAGAATTTCACGCCAAAATCACGAACTGGACCGTTAAACTCCTTCCAAACCTCCAATATGCGATCCTTATGTTCATGAACAACCGGTCGTAAAAGCTCTGCACTCAAGGGATTCTGCAAAGAAGAAGGAAAGTTCCCACCATCACACCGGACTAAAATGTCGTCGGTGTCTTCAATTTGTCCCCAACCAACACCGAAACAGAGTTTGCGTTCACCTACCCCTGCCCAACGCGAACAGGTTGCTCCACCCATTGTTTCGATCAATACCGTCCCTCTTCCTGCTTGTTGCGTTGCACCAGCAAGAAAGAATTGAATATGTGGCGCCTCAGCCATGGCTGCCAAACGATATCTGTCTATATCATCAAGTTTATCCAGGCACTTCTCTGGTAAGACAATTTCAACCTGAATATTCTGTCCTGATAGCTTATAAGCCAGATGCCAAAGAGGACTGTCGGAAATTATCCACGACTCAATTGCCCCCCCCTGTATGACATCGGACTCCGCTGGAACTGTTTTTATTTACTGCATACAAGACGGCCTCTTGTATGTTTTTATGTTCCGGTCTTGACGCTGCACCAAACAACTGCCATTCCTCTGGCAACTGTAATTCATCAAGCCATTTCGTATTCAACCAGCGAAGCGCAGTATGACGATCCAGATAATCCGCAACAAAACGTTGGTCAAAATCAAGGACACACTGAGGACAGACGCTATCGCATTTGGCAGGACAGCACAGTTTTTGATATGCTTTGGAAAAAAGTTGCGACAGCCAATTATCTGCCCGGGAGGCATACCCTGCCGCATGGTTATCAAAAATGAGTATGGACTGACAGATAACCCCTGGCTCAGGCTGTCCTTGTTTGGTTTCGCAGCCTAATTCGATGGCCTGCACCCCAAGCAATTCCGCAAGGCTGTCCCGCAGGGCGACTGCAATTGTACGTGCAGCAATGGGATCATTCAACCAGATTCCATCGCTGTTTTTCAGCTGGAATTCAATAATATCGGTATGCAATTCATGTCCTAGACTGATACCCTCTTTGATTGACCATTCACCAGCCGTACAAAAGCCGTCTTCTTCCTTTGCCCTGCGTAACTTTCGATGAGGATTCTGGAATACCTGCGGCAACTCACCACCGCCCGTCATAGGTTCGGCACGCCCACAGGCAAGGCAAAGGGCATATCCTGTACCATTTATTCCTTTTGAATGATAAAATAAATGTCCTTGAGATGTTGTGCGGAAGTGGCCCAGTGCTGGGTTGGCAAGCGGTTGCCATTTGCCTCGGCCATTCACCCAGGGGAGTTCAACTGGTACAAACTGTGGGGTACTTATATTATTATGAGGCACCGAATAGAAATCGACAGCAAAACCAGCTGGTTCCAAAAATTCGCAGGTATTTTGCCGCTTAATTAACGCGCCACAGTCGTCGCAAACACCATTATACGTTACAGAGGAACCACTTGCTCCACAATGATCACATCGCCAGGCATAGCGAATTGCCTGGGTTTCACTCACTTCCTCCACAGTGGCAGGATAGGGAAGAGACAGGCGAACCGGTGTTGTTGAGTGTGGCCAAAAAACCTCCAGGTCCAGTTTTGCCGGAGTTCTGACATCCGCATCCAAAGAGGTCTGTAGAATAAGACTGTGATCTGCTTTCTCCGTATCCAGCCGCAAGCCTGGCGTAAGCGTCTTAGCCAAGCTACAACCCCAATGGTGTAAACTGATTGTGCCTGATACGGCATCATTGCCCTGAATTTCCACGCTTGCTTCCTGGGGTGAAAGGTCCATCCGTGTACGGCTCTGAATCTCCTTCCCTTTGCGATATTGTCCCATTACCGGGCCCAAGGGGCTTTCCAGCCCCTTGCTGCCAAGAACGCTGAATTCCGGCTTACCGTTCACCTTTTTTGTCGTACCTTCCGCACTTACCGCAAAGAGTTCAGGTAAACCACGAAAGGCACGGCCAGGGGAACGAAAGTCGAGCCAGAATGGTTCACCTTTCCAGTAGTAGCTAGTCTGGGTGGCATCAGCGCGTCCGGTTTGAAAGCGAAATGTTTCCCCCTGCTCACTGCAGGCTGTTACTTTGCCGCGTATTTGCCAGACAGTGCGCTCAACATCGCGCAATATACCTACCTGTTGGCAGCTGCTGTCTTCATCCATCACCCCTACCTGCCAGTCAGCAGGAAGGGCTAGTTGCGCCTCGGTTTCCGCAATCTTTCCGCCGCCCTGTTTTATAAAGGGATGATCATTATATGCAGAAAATACCCAGGGAAGCTCTTTATCAAGCTCTTCGCCATGGTGCGCCAGCCCACACCAGTTGCTCCCATCGGCGAGGTCGATGTGCATCATATGATCACGGCTGGCAGAAACACCGAGAATATCAGGAAAATGGTGCAGCAGCCGAAACCTGTTTTTCCCGGCAATCCGGCGTAAACGAGCCGTGTGTGTCTTTTC
This sequence comes from Desulfobulbus propionicus, assembly GCA_002746685.1. GTDB lineage: Bacteria > Desulfobacterota > Desulfobulbia > Desulfobulbales > Desulfobulbaceae > Desulfogranum > Desulfogranum propionicus_C. The sequence goes on from PDQK01000024.1 coordinate 23,040, forward strand.
ACCGGCAGACAACGAGAGATTGATCTGACGCGGCAGCATATCCACATCCACAGCAAAGAATCCAGCCAGGTGTGCTGCATCAATGCTCTCCTGTAACATCAGGGAAGAGACAAGACGCCACCCCTGTTCGCCGCTCTCCAAGGAGCGCCCCACAATAAAAGGTGAACCAGAAGCCGTGGTAACAACAACCTCCGCAGCATCTCGCAGCAGTTGAGCGATAAGTCCCTGGGCATGGGCATCTTCCAGGGGCAGGGGAAACTGGTCGCGCCAGTTTGGCACCTGGGTTTCTAGTTTGATGAGGGCATCTTCACTGCTGGTCAGTTCTGCCGCTGTTTTCAAGCGCAGGACAGTGACAATAATCTCGGTTAGGAGATGATAGATGACCGGCTGACGAAAACTCTTGGGCAGCATCCTCTCCAGGCTTTCAACCCAGCCAAAGATATCCTGCTCCCGTAGCTCTACGCTCCCCTGGCAACTCTCCCCAGAGATATCGCTGCAGAGATGCAGGATTCTTTTCAGCAGTTTTCCCAGCCTACCACGACCTTCAGCAACCAGACGCATCGGCAGGCCACCCTGGAGGGCAATGCTAAGGATAAAACGATATCCACCCTGCCTTCGCACCCGGCATTGCCACCGCTGCAAACCCATTTCAACACAGTGGGAGCGTTGCTGGGGGGGACCAGGCAGTGGGCGAGCAACGCAGGTCAGTAATAATGGGGTCCCAGGCGACACCTGTACCATCATAACGCCGACGCCACCATTCCGAGGCATAGAAAACAAAGAGTGCTGCAAAGAGCTGGTCATCAGCAAGCTGTGACAGTGCGCTGTTCTGTGGCAAGGCAGCCAGCCACTGTCGCAGAACGGTTTCAACAGCCAGGAATTCTTTTTCTTCTGTGCGGTAGCGGTATAGCTCCCTTCCGTCAGGGCGATCCAGATCCCGCTGTTCTAGAAATAACTGCAACCATCTTTGCGACTCTTGTTTCATTGGAACACCTCATTGAGGGGTAAGTTTTTTAGAGTTCCTCGCCTCTGCCGGAAAACCATGCTGGAAAAGATGCTGAGGATAGGTAGGTAATCAGCTTGGTTTCATTGCTCTGTTGATATAATTCTTGCTTAGAGTTCGCCTCGGAAGGCTTTTTGGGAGAGGGAGCTAAACAGATAATCCTTTGCCAAAATTGTTTGGCTGAATTTTTCATCAATTACAACACATTTCCTTACAATTTCAGAAAATTTTCTTTGTATTTCTATATCCGGCAAAGGGATATCCAAACTACGAAGAATCGCCAAGTTTATATTTTTCTGCGCTGACTCAGGAGCGTTAGCTTCCAACGTCTTTTGAAGAAAACTAAGCCAATATTGAATATACTCAACATTAGTTTTTTCATTCGGGGTAAAACCAACAACACTATCAGGAAAGCAAGCATCAAATGTCAAGATACCAGTCTTGGCAATATTGGCTGCAATCGTTATACACAAAGTTCCTGCAGGCCACTTTCGGCTTTGTTGAAGTCCAATATCCGAATAGGTTGATTGATACTTTTTAATATAGCCTTTTGAATTAGCCACATCGCCAGTCTGAATTAAGGGATGATCACCATTTAATAAAGAAGGATCATTTCTCGGGCGATGTTTTGATTTTCCCCTGTCCAAAGTTCCAACATTATCAAATTTTGCAACCTCCCACCCCTTAGGATTAGTGACCGGATCGCCAAACATATCCAGAAACACGGCACGGAGGAAGTCGTCGGCGAGCTGGATAGCCTGTTGGCGTTTACGGCGGATGGCATCGGCTTTATCAAGGATGGTGGCGATGCGCTTTTGTTCGGTTAGGGGTGGGAGGGGGATTTCTAACGCTTCAAAATTACTTTTATTAATTATGGCTACAGTAGTGGATGGAGCCATTGCCTCCATTTGTGGTTTGAGTCTTTGCAGTGCATAATACCCGTATTTAACATCTACTTCTTTTCTATTAAAAATTACTGAATTAATTTGTTGATTCGTAGCTAGCTCTTTATTTGCAATAGAAATCTTCCCCAACGATCCGATACAACAAACCAAGACCGAGTCCTGTGGAACAAGCTTACTCTTTGATATTCCTTTTTTAGATAGAGTTTGAGGTGCATTACCGACATATACACAATCACCTAACTCTGAAGGTGTTACAAAAGGTATATTGCCTCCAAAATTATCTTCTTCTTTTTTGGAAGGCGTTTTACCAGTTACCACCGTTGACCACAAGTGTCCGGTTATAATCAACTGAAATTAAATAACATTTTTTGACCATTTTCGGTTTTGTGTTTTACCGTAGGAGGGTCGAATAACTCCCATAAAA
>PDQK01000039.1 GCA_002746685.1 Desulfobulbus propionicus
AACGAACTGGCCGTCCCTGTGGAGACAGTCTGTTTGTAGATCAACTGGAAAACCTTCTTGGGAGAAAGCTGAAACCCCAAAAACCCGGGCCAAAAGTGATGAATTAGGTATGGTGTCCCCGGAACAGGCTCAGGACGTGGGCAATTCCGAGGACACCATACTTAATTATTGGACAGGAATTCCGTGGACAGCATACCTAATTATTGACCAAAGTCCTGCTGATAGAGTAACCATTCCTTATGGCACGCATAGCGAGAGTTGTTGCTCCAGGTTACCCGCACCATATTACCCAGCGAGGCAACAAGCGACAGCAAACGTTTTTTCATGACAAAGACTACCAGATATATGAACGAACTGGCCGTCCCTGTGGAGACAGTCTGTTTGTAGATCAACTGGAAAACCCCGGAACATCGCTGTCCCCGGAACATCGTGCATGGTGTCCCCGGAACATCGTGCATGGTGTCCCCGGAACATCGTGCCCGGAACATCGTGTGTCCCCGGAACATCGTCCGGAACATCTCCGTCCCCGGAACATCGGTCCCCGGAACATCGGTCCATTCACAATATGCCAGACAATTTGTAGCCCTTGCTGGTGGTATTAAGCGCTCAACCTTTTTTGACACAGTTAATGACCGTGGAGTAGAGCAACTTCTTTTTGTTTTCAGTGAACTGCAAAAACAAACTGCAGGCGTACTGCCTTCACAGTACGCAGAACTAGGTGATCTCGTTGCCATTAACGGATCGCTCATTGATTCAGTGCTTTCCATGCACTGAGCAGAGTATCGAACACATTCTAACAAAGCAAAATTGCACCTTGGCCTTGACCTGAATCACAGTATACCGCGTAAACTCTTTCTCACCGAAGGCAACGGAGCTAAGCGTCCTTTTGTCAGTAAAATTATTGAGCCTGGCCAAACAGGTGTACTGGACCGAGGGTATCAAGCCCACCATCTGTTTGATCAATGGCAGCTGGATAATTGTCATTTTGTTTGCCGAATTAAGGAGTCCACCCATAAAGACATCCTTGAATAATTTGATGTCCCAAAAGCATTCCATGTTTTCTTTGATGCCAAAGTATTGCTTGGTACGCCCAATGTGAACCAAACCAAGGTACCAGTAAGGCTTATTGGTTACAAAGTAGATACCAAACAAGACTGGGTTGCCACAGACCGCTATGACTTGACTGCAGAGCAGGTTTCATCGGTGTACAAGTTGCGCTGGGGTATAGAACGTTTTTTCGCTGGTGGAAGCGTCATCTTAATGTGTATGATCTGTTTGCCAGAAGCAAAAACGACTTGATGGTTCAAATTCTTTCTGGCTTAATAACATATCTGCTCTTAGCTATTTACTGTCATGAGCAACACGGTGAGCCTGTTTCCATCCGGCGTGTACGTGAGATTCGCAACAAAATTCGCAACCAATCTCTCCAGCAAGCTGCAAGACAGACGACGGCACAGCCACGAAAGTCAAAACCCAGGTTAAGGAATCGTAAACGGCTGAAAAAAGAGCAAAATCTTAACCGGACAACACTGAGTTGATACATAATTACCGTTTTCTTTTTTTCAATCAGTATTATTTATATCACTATTTTAATCTCATATTACCATGGAGAATTCCTATGACGACTGCTGTTATACACACTGACTGCCCTGACCTGCTCTTGCTCCACCGAGGTAAGGTCAGGGACATGTATGAAATACCAGGACATGACGATAAGCTGCTGATGGTTGCTACTGATCGCATTTCAGCCTATGACGTGATTATGAATGAGCCTGTTCCTGGCAAGGGGAAGGTGCTCACGGAAATATCGCTCTTCTGGTTTGAACTGCTTAAGGATATTGTACCTAACCATCTTATCAGCGCTGATTTGGATCAATTTCCTGCAATTTGCCACCAGTACAAAAAACAGTTGGAAGGGCGCTCCATGCTGGTAAAGAAAACCAAGGTTCAGCCCATTGAGTGTATTGTCCGCGGCTATCTTTCTGGATCATTCTGGAAGGCGTATCAGAAAGATACAACAGTGTGTGGCTTTGCATTGCCGGAAGGAATGGTTGAGTCTGGAAAGTTCCCAACTCCGTTATTTACTCCTTCAACCAAGGCAGAGCAGGGGCTGCATGACGAGAATATTTCCATTGCCCAAATGGAAGAGATTGTTGGCACGGATAGAGCTGCAAAAATGGCAGATATCTCCATCAGACTGTATACCACGGCAGCAGACTTTGCCCGTACCAAGGGGATTATAATTGCTGACACCAAGTTTGAACTGGGAATGGATGGAGATGAACTGATACTGATTGATGAAGTCTTAACCCCAGATTCCTCAAGGTTCTGGCCTGTGGATGGATTTGAAGAAGGCAAGGGACAACCCAGCTTTGATAAGCAGTTCCTGCGTGATTACCTCTCCACCCTGGATTGGGACAAGCAACCACCAGCACCTGAACTTCCTGCTGAAATACTACAAAAAACTGCTGATCGTTATCTGGAAGCGCGAAACAAGCTTATTACAGGGTAATTTCAAGTGGGTAATGGCTCAGCAGAGTGTTGTATAGCACTACGCTGAGCCTTATGCTTCCTCTACCAGCAAGGTCTCACCGTGGCAGGTAATCTTGTCGCCAGGTACGATTTTCTTTCTCTTGCGCGTTTCAACCTCTCCATTGACCAACACCATCCCCTCTGAAACAATGTACTTAGCCTCGCCACCGCTGGCAGCGAAGTTTTCTCGTTTAAGCAGCTTATACAGCTCAATAAAAGGAGTTGAGATCGTGACAACGGTTGGTTCTGTCATCTTTTATCTGGGTATTACTCAGCGACTTGAAAGTTAAGAAGGATAGAGTTCCTTTCGGGAACAAACTGGCGATACTCGGTGTTGGATTTTTCCAGCATAATTTTGGACGCTTTCACCGAATCCGTATCTTTGTATTTATCAGACATATAAATAATCTCGCTGATGCGAGACTGGATGATTACCTTGGTGCACTCGTTACAAGGAAAGAGCCCCACATAAATCCGGCACCCCTGTAAATCAAAGGTAAGAGAGTTGAGTACTGCATTTAACTCGGCATGACACACATAAGGGTACTTGGTCTCGAGAAAAGAACCCTCCCGAGACCAGGGCAGCTCGTCATCGGAGCAACCCAAGGGGAAGCCATTATACCCTACACCAATAATTTTATTCTGGGGGCTGGCAACACAGGCACCAACCTGTGTGTTTGGGTCTTTGGAGCGCAGCCCGGAGAGCAGAGCTACGGCCATAAAATATTCGTCCCAGGAGAGGTAATTTTCCCTTTTACTCGTCATTTTGTGTAGCTGCCTCTTGCTGTGCTTTTTTAAATGCTCTTCTCCGTTCGCGCCAGTCAGGCACGTTGCCGCAGACTTTATCGATCCATTTTTTAATCGTCTGGAAATACAGGACTCCTGCAACAGTGATAAGTGAGTTGTGGTCAGCTCCAGGCACGATCTGTAATTCCTGTTTTTTCCCGCCGCACTGCGCATGCAGCCGCTCAGCCTGCCACACCGGAATGAGCTGATCATATTGGCCGTGCAGAATTAAGGTCGGTTTCTCAAATGCTGTGATTTTTCCATCATTATTAAAGGTCTGTTCCTCCTGAACGCCAAAGGCTTCCAGATCAAGACCAAGGGTTTTAGCCAGAGGCAGGGTTTGGGCAAAACCTGATTCAATGATCATCCCGGTGAGCTCCTCAGCCTTGTTTACTGCAATATCTATTGCACATGCGCTCCCCAGTGATCTTCCCATAACAAACAGGTCACCAATGTACTCGTTATCAATAAACCACTGTTTGAGCTGGTCAAATACCTGGTTTGCATCACTTAAAAAGGTGGAAACCAGCGGGGTGCCTTCGCTCCATCCATACCCACGAAATTCTGCAACCGCAAAGTTAATCCCTTGCTCCTGGTACATGCCACCAATCTCATCATAATCAGCAACGATTTCACCGTTGCCGTGATAGAAAAGAATAATCGGCGCCTTCTTGGAGGCCGTATACGCCCTGCAACCGACCAGAACACCATCCCCCACCGTGGTTGCAATATCCACGGAATCTTTGGGGAGCGGACTCTTTGGCTCATTTCGTGGGTGAAACAAGAGTTGTAAAACCTGGGGGTTGTCCATTAACGCTTCCATATTTGATAATTCTTCTGACACCGGTTGCTCCTCAGTAATTTTTTAATTTTTCCATCCACAGCAAGTAAGCGTGGGCTAGACGTTCTGCATGTGTAGCGGGTTATCCCATATAGCGCTTCAAGCTTTGTGCAATTGTCATCCACCGCAGAGTTCAGGGGCGGCGGGATTTTACCCTAGCACTTAGGTTAAAAGATTAACTGTCGATTTGCCAATAAAATTCGAAAAACCGCGAACCTCCAGCCGGCCCTTGAAACGACTTGTGTGTGCCGGGCACGGCACATGTTCTTAAAAGTGAGTCAAGTGTAATGGGTTTACAGTTACTTGGCAAGTCTTTGACCCAGCC
>PDQK01000025.1 GCA_002746685.1 Desulfobulbus propionicus
TATCAAAAACCTTTCTCAAAACTATATTATCAATTCCCCCTGACTTCACGGGTTTTGAGAATATTTTGGAGTCTTCCATGCAAGTCGGGTATGCACGGGGTTTGAAGCCCAATGGAACGAAAACGTACGCTAAGGTTTTCCAGTCCATTCATTAGGCTGTCTTAAAGGCCGAAGTTTTCCATTCACCACTTGTTCTGAAAGTGTGAAGGAATAGTGGCCCAGCATATTTATATATTTGTGGCCGAGAGGTGCTAATCGCGCCTCATCCTCTGGATTAACCTGTTCGCCCTGTTGCTTCAAATGATCTAATGCAGCCTGCATGTAGATGGTGTTCCATAGCACTACCGCATTGGTTACCAATCCCAATGCACCGAGCTGGTCTTCTTGACCTTCCCGATAGCGTTTTCTGATTTCACCGCGCTGACCATGGCAAATAGCCCGCGCAACAGCATGTCGGCTTTCACTGCGATTAAGTTGTGTCAAAATCCGGCGACGGTACTCTTCGTCATCCACATAGTTCAGCAGGTACAGAGTCTTGTTTATCCGGCCGACCTCAATGATGGCCTGTGCCAAGCTGGAAGGTCGGTCGCTTTTCAGCAGTGACCGGATTAACTCAGAGGCCTGGACAGTACCCAGTTTGAGTGAACCAGCAATGCGTATCATATCGTCCCAGTGCTGCTCTATTTTATGGGCCTTAATACAACTACGCGCCAGATCATTCAATACACCGTAGTCAGCATTCTTATCCATGCGCCAAAAGACAGACTCTCCCGCATCAGCCAATCGTGGGGAAAACTGATACCCCAACAGCCAGAACAGACCAAATACCATATCACTAACACCGGCAGTATCCGTCATAATTTCTACGGGGCTTCAGACCTGTTTGCTGCTCCAACAAGCCTTCCAGCACAAAAATGGAATCGCGTAATGTTCCTGGAACAACAATGCCATGAAATCCCGAGAACTGATCCGATACGAAGTTGTACCAAGTAATACCCCGGCTGGAGCCAAAATACTTCCGGTTAGGTCCTGCATTGAGAGTTCGTACCGGCGCAACAAACCGCATACCGTCAGCAGAAACAACCTCTCCACCGCCCCATTTTTTGGCTAGAGGGAGGCTGGATTGATAGTCCACCAGTTTTGCGTTGGCCTTAACTAACGTTTCGGCTCGAAGGTAATTCTGCTTAACCCAATTCAAGCGGTGTCGGGTTAAAGCCGGAATTTGATGTTTGATCAGTGGTTCCAATCCAATATTACAGGCTTCAGCCAATAATACGGCACAAATGCTGATACTCAGGCTATCAGCTCGTGCATTGGCCTCACTAACATGGGTAAATTCGTCAGCGAAACCCGTATGAGCATGAATCTCCAGTAGCAATTCTGTTAGATCAACACGGGGCATCAAATTATCAACCTGCTGCGAAAGCTGGGCCAAACTGGGTGACTCAGCCAGCTTATCAAAGTGACTGACCGTCAGTGCCGGATGTTTACCCGACATATCCAGCTTAACAGCTTGGTTATCAGCAAAATTAGCAGCTACTTGTCGATAGGTAGTGTCCAGTTGATGTGCCAAGCCTGTAATGGCTTCATCTGGATGTTGCGGATGGCCTAGTGAACGGCAAATTTGGATACGGGTAGTTTGCCATTTCTGTCCCTGTAGCAATTTGGCGCGCGGATCACCCCAGCGGTCGCTATATTCGACGTAAACATCACGGCGGCGCAAGTTATCCTGTAGCTTATCGAGAAAACACAATGTGTAACCACGCTTGGTAACCCGTCCCTCTTTATCAAACACCAGGCGTTTCCAGGGATTGGAAACAATAGCGAGTGGGGCGTCCTCCAATAGCTGTTTGCGTGATGTTCGAAAGCGGGCCAGGTATTGGAATGCATCCAAGGTTGTTTTACCTGCCGGTGCTGCTTTGAATTCTATGTGGCATAGCAACTTTGGTAGAAATCGTCTGACCCGGCCATATTGCTCCACCATTTCATCCTGAAAGTTACTGTCAGCAGGACGCGCTAATTCATGAACAGTAGCAATCAGTTCTGACAACTTTTCACGAGATACCCTGGAAAAAATGGCTGTCCTGAGCGGTTCCTCTTGCATTTCCTCGTTCAGTATCAGGCCACAAACCTCAGCTAAGACCAAAGCCGACTTGTCCAGGTCTTTCAATGTTCGTAATCGTTTTTTCTGACCTAGCTTTTTAGCTTCACCGGCAATATCAGTGATTAATAAATCCAGCACATCCAGAGCTTCATCAAGTGCTATCGTTTCATAGAATTTAACAAAGGCTACCAAAATAGCAGTACGTTTCTTGGGCGTCATACGGGCAATCCTATACATAGAAATGACACCGGCATAACGAGCAAGGCTTTTTAAACGAATCGGTGGAATACCTGTAAAATCTAGCATCCGCATACCAAAGGCTTTCAGCTCCAGATAACGACCAACCGCCTCATTAAAAGCAGGGCCACTGATGGTCACAGGCCCTTTACGGTAGCGGTCAAAATCAGAAACTCTTGATCCGCCTGGAACCTGGAGCAGTGTTTCCAGTTTTTCTGTCTGTTCCTGTGTCGGCAGTGCTGATAACTTAGACCACAAGCGCGTTGTAGCACGCTCTCGAATTTCTGCGATCAAACGTGTTAATGTTGAAGCACCAGGTAAGAGTACTTTGTGCCGAATTAACCAGCTGGTGGCTATATCGAAAAGCAAACTGGGACGTTCATTGCTAATCCAACTGCGTGTGTAGAGCAAACGGCTCAACCGGAACGACCATGGCCATGTAAATTCCTGGTAGTGGTATTGGTTCCGAATCAAGGCCGTATGTTCACGCCGGGTAGTTTCTCGTTGCGCATAGGTTGATAATATGGCTATGTCAGTGATGCCGAGTTGCTGGGCAACGAACCATTGCACGTTGAAAGGGATCTGTGACAGATCAAAGAGAAAGGTGCCAAGAAAACGAACATTGCCAAGCTGCAAAGCAACGCCAAAACGATTCTGATCACCACGCCGCTGTTTGATGAAAACTAAATCAGCTTCATCGAGATGAAAATAGTGCGCCAACTGTACTTCATTGGGTTCCCCTGAAAATTGCCCATAGCTGGCTTTTTGGTCTGAGGTTAAGAAATCAACAGGCATGATTGCTCCAAAATATTGCTATACACATAACTTTACTGTGAGTGTCTACTAATTTATAAATAAGTGGACACTGGAAAATACCTGAAATAAACTGTTGATTAAATCGTTTTTCAGGTAGTTAGTAGACACAATGTCTACTAATCAATATATGGGACAGTTTGTCATGAGACTTTTTGGTTATGCCCGAGTATCAACCAGTCAACAATCACTTGAACTTCAGGTTCAGAAACTCAAAGCTGAAGGGGTAAGAGCCAGTCGCATCTTCACGGATAAAGTTACTGGCAGTCACACTGACCGGGAAGGACTTGACTTGCTACGGGTCAAAGTTGAAAAAGGCGATGCTATCCTGGTCACCAAGCTAGATCGTTTGGGACGTGACACCGCCGACATGATCCAGCTCATCAAGGAGTTTGACGAAATGGGCGTTGCCGTACGCTTTATTGATGATGGCATCAGTACCGAAGGTACTATGGGGAAAATGGTGGTTACGATCTTATCAGCGGTATCCCAGGCAGAACGACAGAGAATACTGGAACGTACCAACGAAGGACGAATTGAGGCAAAGGCTAAAGGGATACGGTTTGGCCGCAAACCCAGTGTAGATCGAAACAAACTGTTGGAACTGCGCAAGGCTGGTATGGGAGGAACGAAAATCGCCAGGGAATTAGGAATTGCGCGTTCGACCGTTTACAAAATTCTTAAAGCTGAAAACGCTTAGCGTACGTTTTCGTTCCGTTGGGCTTCAAACCCCTGCATCCTGATCCGTTCGAAAAAGCGATTTTGCAGGCACGGGAAATGTGGGTGAAACCGGCAAGACCACAACCGCGCTGAACTACTCCGACAACGGATAGGTTTTAATACCAGAATCTGGTATATTGGTATTATTGCAAAATATGACAGGAGCACAGCCATGAGCAAAAACACTTCCATCATCCTTGGTGGCAATCTGGAAACCTTTGTTGAAGACCAGGTGAAGGCGGGTAACTATGCCTC
>PDQK01000053.1 GCA_002746685.1 Desulfobulbus propionicus
ATGCTGTTTAGCATTAAATTGCTGCTCAGCAGCGGCTATATTAGCTAAAAATAAAAGAATAGCCAGAGACAAAAAAGTTTTTTTCATTGCGATTCTCCCTGGTTTAAAGCACATCGAAGTGCCGGTTCTGGTGTTAAAGAAATGTGTAGGGGAATTCCCTTTTTGCTTTCAAGCTTCAACTATTTTATGCCCACCAAAATAAGTATGGTAGACCGTACTTATATCGGCAGGGGGCAGATAATGCAACATCTTTTCTGTAAATTCACTTTAGCTTCCACCCCTTCCAGCCTTTGAAAGCATATCTTTCTGAATTATAAAGGATTGTTAAAGAGCTCACCCTCCTGTTGATGAAATATTGGGGTTAAACAGACCTTTTTACGAATTCATCATATAAAGGCAGCCTGAATAACGGTGCCATATTGATAAATCTGGTTGTTCTTTGCCACAATGAGGCTTGCCAATCGCTTGGAGGCAGTTGCGCTTTTTTTGTACTGTTCAACGCAGATAGGCCACCGCGGTCAACACCGTAAAGCAGCACAGGAATATGCCGATGGCTGTCACCGGCCACCATTTATCGGCGATCTTGTCAGCTGGCAACAGGCACAGCAGGCTGAGAGGAACCAGAGAGAGGAAAATCCCACCCCAAAATGGGGGCAGGTAGCGCAAGGTTTCCTGAATAGCTAGGAAGAACCAGGGCCCTTTAACCAGCTGTATAGTTGTGTCGGAAGCGCCGACGGATAGAGGCGCGGGGGAGAGAAAATGCAGGACTACGCAAAGCAGCACTACGCAAAGCAGCAACAGCACAAAAAAGCCGGAGACGTCAATCCGCTTGTTCTTGAGGTGTGGCCACAACAGCCAGGCCCCGGCAAGCCCCAACACCAGGATATGGTTGAGATAAACCCTGAAGAGCTTTTCTCCAGCGGTATCAAAGAGGATACGGTTAATCGAATCCCCCAGAAGTGGTATGGAGCGGGTTAGATGCTCGGCGATGGTTCCGGCCGATGACCCGATGATATCCCCCTT
>PDQK01000019.1 GCA_002746685.1 Desulfobulbus propionicus
CTGTGTGTTTTGCGTTTTTTTCCCATTGTCAGATCCTCCTGAATTTGGCCTGACTTATAGCTTACCATATTGTCCAGTTTTTGGGGGCCACCGCCCACATTATTTGCTACACACAATAATGTGTAAAAGATTGTGCGTCAAGATGTGTGCAATTGCTGGAAGGTGAACTGAGGGGCCTGCGTTTAGACCTGAAACCTTAAGGGGTGATAAAAAAGAGCTACTCTTTCGGGATGTCCAAAACGATGTAATAACATACACCGGGTAGATTGTTTTTGACCAGGTAAAGCTGAGAGTGGTGTGCTTTAACCGTTCTTCAGTTACCTGAACTTTTGAACAATTTCCTCAACTGCGCGAAAAGAAATTTTTTCCTGCTCAAGTCGTAGACGTTCAGAAAACTGATTATGCAACAGAAGTTGATATACCTCCTGCTCGTCTTCTAAAAGACGGGTTAAGACTCGCTTTGTCGGGCGATCTTCTTCCCCCCAATGGGGACGATGGGTCATGAGCGTTTCTTTATCCATCAGAAAGGAACAGGCATGAGGAAAATACCTTCTGCATTGATCCAGCATGACAAAACCGTGGGTATCTATATCTCCCCAGTAATGGATATGTTTTGTGTTCAGCCACTCAATAGGTGCGAGCCGATCAAGACCGAAGCCTAATCCGAAAATTATAATTGCCCTCTTCACTTCCGGAAAGGCTAAGCCGTTAATCTCATTTTCAGTGATGAAAACCGTATCTATATCCAGGTGGAGTTTGTGGAACTGATCAACAGGAACATGGAAATCGGACAATCCTGAAATAGAGTGACTGGAATCCAGAATCCGAAACCGGATCTGGATTGGTTTAGCAAGAAAGCCATAGCGCTGTTCAAACTTTTTTACCCCCCTTGCATCCCAATCGATAGTGTCTTTTGGAAGTACCAGATCAAGCAGTTCGGTGAGCAGCTTTTTATGCTTTTCTATAAATTTGGTATCAACTTCAGGGATAGCCAACTGCCGCACATAAATCCCTGGCCGTGGAGATTTTTTCAGGAATGCCAACACCGCCAATAATTGAGGCCAGCTGTCGTAGTGGGCAAGGGCTTTCAGGGGGCTTTTTTTCAGCCAGGGTCTTAGTTCCGGGAAATCAGTGAGAAGCAGTGTACACAAGTAATCAAAACGTTCAACGCTCTGCTGCTTGCCGACAAAGCGGAACAGCAGCTCTTCTGATGGAAAAATCACTGCCAGGGGCAAGCTGTTTGCCCCCAACTGACGATGCTTGACCTCCTGCATCTCCACCTCAAAAAGATTCCTCTTCCCTGCCGCAAGCAGCTCTCCTGCCCACTGCCTGACAGCATCATGTTGCTCCAGCAATTCTAATCCTGCTGGTCTTTTCAGGGGGATCCGTCTGGGAGCGACCGGCTCCTTGTCTAAGCGGGCAGCAAGCAGGATACCTCTTTCCCATTCCCGTTCCAGTTTTTTTCGTATATCGCTAACCTCTGTCCAGTCGCTCAAACTCCTCCCACCTCTCTTTTTTCTCGCTCTTTCTGAAACTCTTGTATGGTAAGGCAACGCAGCTGAGATTCCATTCCGCCTTCATTATGGACAAAACCAACCGAGGATACATAGGGTTCAATGGTGTGAATTTTCTGCAGGGGAGTGACGATCAAAAGCTGTAAATTGAGTTCCTTAAACAAACTCAGGGCATATCTCGTTGACTCATCAGAGCCGCGGCCAAAGGCCTCGTCTATGACGACAAAACGAAAACTTCTGGACGTAATGGCGCCTCGTTCAAGTCCAAACTGATACACAAGGCTTGCAGCAAGAACGGTATAGGCCAGCTTCTCTTTCTGGCCTCCTGATTTTCCTCCAGTATCGGTGTAGTGTTCATATTCGCTCCCATCCTCCTGATAACGCTCGGAGGCTGCAAAAGTAAACCAGTTACGCACGTCGGTAACCTTCTTCACCCACCTTCTGTCTATATCAACAGCTTCAGGCCGTCCTCTGAATCGTTCTATGAGTCTGCGCACCTCATGGAACTTCTTTTCTGCGTACTGCTCTTCCTCTGTTCCGGTAATGGAATCCGTGCCACAAATACGCAGCTGCTGATGAAAATCTCGAATATCCGGGTCTGTGCTCCTGGCAGTTTCCAACTCAACGTATCTGCCTGGATTGAACTCTATTCCTGCAAGAGAAAGATTGATTTTCCCGATTCGCTCTTGAATCATCCGGTTCTGCTTCTCAAGGTTGGCCTGAAACTGAACGACTTCACGGATAGTGTTCTGGTTGAGGGATTCTTTAAAATTTCGTTCATATCTGGGCAGGTCATCTCCCTCCAGATCCTCCAGCATCTTCTCGTATTCGGAACCAGCCCTGAGGGTTCTGTCGACCTCACGGGTTTCGACTTCAAAATCGTTGCAGTAATTGTGCATTGCTGCAATAATCTTTTCTTCCAGTTTTTTTAACCGCGTTGCAAAAGCATCAATCTGTTGTGTAAGCCATGTGTACATCTTCTGCTCACTGGCCTGACACGACTCTACAGTTAGCTGATGCCCTCCCAGCACCTCCTCTTTTATTGCTTCAAGGTCTTCAAAAACTTCAGTCAGGATGGATTGGTCAAGACTCTCGATAGAGTTTATGCACTGCTCAAGCTCGTCACGGGATTGCTGAGATTGCTGGTCAAGACGCCCCTGATCACCAAGCAATTTTTTTTCCTTCTCCTCGGTGGCTTCCAGTTTTTCTTCTGCCTCTTTGAGTTTGGTGGTCAGGGTTGCAAGGGTATCAGATGTTGCTTTCAGCTCTTCCATCTCCCTTTGCATATCATCCGCTCGTTTCGCATCACTTTGCCAATCTTGCTCGTCAAAATCGGTAAACGCTTCCAGAGCTCGTATGGCTTTTAAAATCTCGTCATTCTTTCCTTTTTTGTCCTCTATCTTGGCAAGCCTGACTCCAAGCTGTTCAATTACCTGTTCACAGTGCTCAATATCCCCTGTGATTACGCTAATTTTCTTTCTGTTATCCCACCCGAGGATATACCTTCTACGATCATCCAGCCGATACCGGTCATCTTTTTCATGGCGAAGACCGCCACTTTTGACCTGTCCGGCCAGAGTTATGGCCTGTTTTTCTCTACGAAAACGGGTGGTATCCCTGCAACAAATATAGTTGAATCGTTTCAACAATGCATACTCAAGCCAGTTGGCATAGACCGACTGTGGTTTGATTTCTATCTTTTTTACCAGAGAATCGGGGTCATAGGGTGGCGTATCCTGGACATTATCAAGAGCAACCTTGTAATAAACTAACCGCCCTTTGAGATGGGTATCATCGACATATTTTGCAACATCTGGGTAATGTTTCTCCGGCACAAGCAGAGACAAGCCAAAGTTATGCAGAACCCTTTCCATAGCCCCTTCCCACTGTTTTTCCGACTCCCGAACCTGGAGCAGTTCACCAACAAACGGTATCTCATCAACAGTAAGCTGGAGTTTGCGGCACATCTCTGCCCTGAGGTTAATCAATCTGGAGTGTATATTACTCTGTCGCGCACGCAGCGAGTCAAGCTCGTCACAAAGATCGTCATACTCTGCTCTCTTCTGTTTCAATGCCACAGCCTCCTTGGTTACAGATTCCTGCAACCTTTTGGCCGCATCTTCAGCCTCCCTAGCCACCTCTATGAGGCGGGTTTGATTTGCCCTGAAAACCTCTCGCGTCTCCACCAGAGATAAACCAACCTCCCCGGCCAGTTGACGGTATTGCTCTGCTCTCTTTTTCCTGGTTTTCTTTCTCGTGAGTAAACCTTCTTTTTCTTTCTTCAGCTGTTCCAGGCGATCCCCGCCATTTTCCGCTATAGCCCACTTCAGTTCTTCTGTGTCTCTTCTCCAGTCATTTTTCTGCTGAGCTAAAGCACAAAGTTCACTTTCCAGTTGTTCCAGTTTCCCGGTCACCGTCTTGAGCCGCACCTCAAGCAGTTCAGCCTTTATTGAAGAAAAGTAGCCAGGCAACGCCTCCCGACATAATTGCATCTCCTCGTTGTCTTTTACAATAGCGCTATACTGGTGATAGTTTTCAACCAGTGGTGAAAGCTGGCGAATCTGCTCCTTTGCCTTAAGCACTGCATCATAGGCACGCTGCAGGTCGTCATAATGGGCTATCAGCGCAGTAATGTCGGTTTTCACATCAAAGGACTCCAGCATATGCTGACGAACAAACTCGGTGAGATTACCTACGGACTTCATGGAGACGGTCTGATGGAAAAGTTCCAACGCCTGTTTGTGTTGAATGCCGAACTGTCGCATAAACTCAGCGCTGTACTGAGGAAAGGTTTCAAATATATCAAGACTATCTTCAGCCCGCAGCTGTTTTTTCAAATCGCCAAGGTCTGAGCCAAATCCAGAAAAATGCTGTGAAATGGTCAAGGGGGTCTTCGCCACAATATAATATCTGTCGGGCTGTCCCTGCTTATCCTTGCACCAGAAGACCTGTGCCAGGGTGATTTTCTGGTTATAGCCCTTGTTAAAAAACACCCCAAGGACCACTGAATAGGAATTATGATCCCGCAACGCCACGGGGGTGGAGGAAGGGCCGAACTCACTTCTTTCGGTCTTATAGTATCCAAGGACATAAGAGCGCAGGGAGCGTTCTTTTCTCTCTGCACCTGCTGCTTTATTGAAGGCTGCTCTATGGGCCGGTACAAAAAGCGTGGTTATTGCATCCACAAGGGTGGATTTCCCGGAACCGATATCTCCAGTAACCAGGCAGTTTTCTCCGTCCGGCTGGAGTGACCAAACCTTTTTATCAAAGGTTCCCCAGTTGTACACCTCGAGTCTTTCCAGGCGGAAACCAGCATGTTCGTCACTTCTGGTAAAATCAAACAGAGGTGTCTGCACGGCGCTCTCCACTAGCTTGGGGCTTTTCAGTTTGAAGATACGTCTGATACTCTTTTAACCGCTCGTCCATTTCATTGAGCCAATGCGCGTTTATAAACGCCTTGAGGATGCGCTTGACCTCAATGGAATTATCTTTTCCCGGCAACCTGCGGACAAAACCCAGTTCAACGACTTTACTTATATGGGCGTCAACCTTGTCCACCAGCTTGGCTTCATTTACCCCGGTGGGCAAAAAGGTAGAGAGCATTTCAACAATCTCGTCCCTGCTCATGATAAGACGTGTATCCTCACCAGAGGCATCAAACTCTGCAAGCCGCTGTCTCAGCAAGGCAAGCAGCAGGCTCACAGGATAAGAGAGCTGCCTGCGACCGACTAACCTCGGCAACGGCTCCTCCTCCCCCTCAACCTCTTTATATTTGAGAAAGGCGTACCCTTCGGATTCATCTACGATTAGAGACAGCCCCATCACGGATACATAATGTGAGAGGGCCACTTGTTCACTGATCAGTTGCTGCCATCCAGGCAGATCGTTCTCCCGGTACACCACTCCTTTCATCAGATTAATGACAATTTTTGAAATACCTGAATGTAGATTATCCATTGGCACAACAATCATCTGGTAAAAATTACTCTTGGCACCTGAACATGTTTTTCAGCAGAACCCCCGTTATGCAGGATGATTTCTTCCTGCCGGTCCTCATCAAAGACCGCTCTCTTCTCCGCAGCAATAGAGAAGTAGGTAACAAGCTCGGCCACCCCTTTTTCCACCGGATACCGGCTTGTCAGTTCACTAAGCGAGACCTGTTCTCGCCCCCGCAGCATGCTGCTGATCCGGTCCTCCAGTTTCGCTCTATCCACAACAAACTGCTCAAACAGGATATCGGTGTTAATAGCAGAACTATCTGCATCCTCAATATCCACCTCGACTACCGGCTTAACAGGAGGGGAAAACGGTGGTCTTTCAAAAGGCAAGGCCACGGTTGCAGCCGACGCATCAACTTCCATGAACATTGTTTTGGGCAGATTATCCCGCACTTCAATTGCAGTTTTCTGAATTTCCTGGAGAATTTCAACAATGCGCTTGTTTTCAAGATAGGTCTTGTCATCAAGGAATCTGCGCAGCTGTTTGGAAAGTTTTGCCACTGTACGCTGAGTATAACCGGAAGCTTCAAGCCAGTCATAGTGAATGTTCTTGAGGCGAGGATCAAGCTCAAGTTCCTGGACAGCATCAAACCCCATGACCTGTGATAACATCTCCGAGAACTCAAGCTGCCTTTCAATTGACATAAGAAAATTCCAAAAGACCTGAAAACTTCTTCCCTGATCTGAATTTGAGATAGCATCACGTTCATTGAGAATGTCCTCCAGTAGCTCCCCTTTACTCCCGTCCCAGGTTGCTATTTTCTCGCGAACCTCTTTGTCTAGTTGCTTAAAATTATTCTCAACCTCACGAAAATCTCGCAACAGTCCGATCGCGGTACTTTCCACCTGCTGAATTCGATCTCGCAAAGCTGTACTACTTAGCGTCGTCATCTTACCGTCTCGGATGGAGTCAATTTCCTGATCAATTTCCCGTTTTTTCTTCTGTAGCTCGATTATTCGTTTTTCAGGATCAACTTCAGTGCCATCAATCATTTGACGGAGCAAGTCAAACACCATCATCAGCCTTGACTCTGTGCCGACAAACTTTCGAGCAGCAAGACTGTCCAACCAGCTGATTGCTTTTTCCGTTGCTGCAGTAATATCATAGGCAGGCTCATCTGATGTTGAAGGATAAAACTTTCTCAACCAGCCTTTCTCATCCTGTGCCCACTCTTCAATATATTCTGAAGCAGAGCGAGGAAATTTATCTTCTCCTTCAACTTCTCTTAATTGAAACAACATATCTTCAAGTTTCGAAACAAGATCAGCCTGAGATATCTCACGAACATTTTCAGCAAGATACACCTGATGTAAAAAACTCAGTATCAAGGGTGCATGATCAGCAACAAGGAGGCGCCAGGCAGCGTGCGTTTTCCTTAACGTAGCTAACGTGTCATAATCAAGGTTCATCTTGTTGTAGCGTATGGAAATGACATTTGAGGATACGTTGTTTTTGTCATTTTTTCTTCCTGCCACTTCGCTCTTTAAAAAAGAGACGGATGGGAACCCGGTCAAGCTCCAGTCCTTCACGAAAGCGATTGGTCAGATAACGTTGGTAGGAGAAGTGGATGCCTTTGGGGTGACTGGCCACCACAGCAAAGGTGGGTGGTGCGGTGCCTAACTGGGCGGTGTAGAACAGCTTGAGGCGGCGTCCCTTGTACATGGGTGGTTCGTGCTGTTGGGTTGCGGCTTCCAAAAGTCGGTTAAGTGCTGAGGTGGGAAAACGCATGTTGAACTGGCGATGAACCTTGCCGATCTCTGGAAAGATACGCTTTATGCCGTAGCCATCCAGCGCTGATACCCTGAAAATTGGGGCAAAGGGGATGTAATTGGTGGCCATTTCCACCTCTTTAAGCAGCCACTCCTGGCGTTTCTTGTCACCTTTAATCAAATCCCACTTATTCAGCAGAATGATCAAAGCCTTACCATGCTCCTGGGTGTAGCCAATCACCTTGGTATCCTGCTCAGTGATCCCCTCATCTGCATCAATGATGACCATGGCAATATCGCAGCGGTTCAATGATTTAAGCGCTTTTAAAATGGAAAATTTTTCAATTTTATCGGTGGTTTTTCCTTTACGCCTAATTCCAGCAGTATCGATGAGCAGATAGTTATACTGGTCTCTGCTCAGTAACGTGTGCACTGCATCACGGGTGGTACCGGAGATGTTGGAAACCACCATCCGCTCCTGGCCGATGATGGCGTTCACCATGGAGGATTTCCCCACATTGGGACGGCCAAAGAACGCCAGCTTAATAGTATTTTCAGGGAGTTCCACTTTTTGTTCGGTCTGCTCAAGGTGATCGGTCAAGGCATCCATCAAGGTTCTGAAGCCGTAACCATGATCCCCAGAGAGCGCCCACAGCGCTTCCACGCCGAGCTCCCAGAAAGGCGAGAGGAGTTCGTGCTCAATTTCCGGCCCGTCAATCTTATTCACGATGAAAAAGACCCGTTTCTCTGTCCGCCGAAGCATAGTAACAATGTCAATATCCACCGGGGTCAGCCCTTGGCGACCGTCCATGAGAAAAAAGATAATATCAGCCTCCTCAATGGCCAGCATAGCCTGATGACGAATGTGGTTGGTGATGGTATCGTCTTCATCATCAATGCCGCCGGTATCAACCAGGGTAAAAGGATGATCTTCCCAGCTCACATTGGCGTAATGACGGTCGCGGGTCACCCCAGGGGTGGGATCAACCAGCGCATTACGGCTTTTGGTCATCCGGTTAAACAGGGTGGATTTACCTACATTTGGGCGTCCTATCAGGGCAACTAAGGTATCTGCAGCAGTTGTCATCTATCTTGTTTGTCAAGTTGAACCTGGCACTGCTTACAGAGTGCACGCAGGGCCTGGTACGAATTATTTTCTGGATGCTCCAGCAGGTTGAGAAGTGTGCTTAGCGCTGGCTTAAGAAATTGTTTAAAAAAGGGTTTCCCCCGTGTTTTTGTTAAAAAGGCGTAGGCCCCTATGATCTGCAGGTTACGCTGTACAGAAAGTGTTACGAGTTCCTGGCGGAGTTGATCAGGATTATACTCGATGAGTTGCTGGAGCTCATCCAGATACACTTCCACCAGTGTGTTTTGTGTCTTGTTTTCAAGACCAGCATAAGGATCAATGAGCAAGGAGGCAAGGTCATAAGCCAGAGGACCAAGGCTCCCACCCTGAAAATCAATAACCCGAACCTTATCATCCGTAATCATAATGTTGCGGCTTTGAAAATCACGGTGGAGGAAGAAATGACTCGGAGCTTGAGCAGCTTTTTTTGCCAGGTGTAAACACTCAGTCTCAACAGGGGCTCGATTAAAACCCAGATGCAGGTAATGCTCACAAAAAGCGCGTAAAAAATAGCCTGACTCCTTCTCAACCATGAGCCGGATATCATAAGAGGGACTGTCCCAACACCACTGTTGCCTGAACGCCTTTCCACCTTGTACCTGCATGCGGGCAAGCATTCGCACGGCCTGCTCGTACTGTTTGAGAACACGCTGGGTCATCCCGTTTTCTTGCACCAACAGATCGTGAAGCCTTGTATCACCTAAGTCTTCGCAGACAACCATATTGGTTTCCGCATCCATCCCGAAAATAGCTGGTACTGGTACCTGTTGTTGCTGCAGATGGAGACCAATTGCATAAAAAGCTGCTGCTTCTGCAGCACCAAAAGATTGATCTTGCGGAGGAAGCACACACATCACGTTTATATCTGAAAAAGATAAGCGGATAAAGGATCTGGTAGAGCCGTCGGCAACAATCTGTTCAATTATTGGAACTCCATTGGGAACACTTTTTTGCTGTTCCAGCAACTGGGCAGCTTTTGCTCTGATGGTCTGCGCTTCAATCATGACCATCCATCCCGGTAACAATGGCATCTGCAATCACGCTCTCTGGGGCGATCACCGCATTTTCCCACACAACAGCGTTGGTTAGGCTTGCACCAGCACCAATGACCACATTTTTACCCACAACTCCCCAGCCGCTAAAACGCACATCCTTACCAATGAGAGCTGTCGTATCAATGATCCATTGTTTGGCCTGCGGATGACCAGCCAGCAACCTCTTATGCAGCTCAAGGTAGTCTGCAGGAGTTCCCATGTCACACCAAAAACATCCGTCAACAGGGTAGGCCGCTATATCACCTGAGGCAGCCAATTCGCTATACAAATCAATGATGTGAAAAAAAACTGTCTCCGGGATCATCTCTATGACGTGGGGATCAACCACATGGACTCCAGTGAACGCTTTGGTACTGTTCTGCGCTCCTGAAAAAGAAGTGATCTTTCCCTTGTCCATGGTCAGCGAATTAAACCTGGGATAATCATGCACGGCCATGGTTACTTTCGCTTGCGTATCAGCGTGAAACTGATACAGAGCTGCGAGGTCAATATCGTGGTAAATATCCCCATTCATGACCAGCACCGGTTCAGCGGAAAAATGGCGCAGCGCTTCTCTGAGGCTTCCACCGGTCCCAAGTATCTCCTGCTCTTTCTGGATGATGACCTCAGGATACTGTGCAAGCGCTTCTCTCATTTGCTCTGCCAGATGATGGCAGTTCACCACTATCTTGTTACAGCCAGCCTCTTCAAGCATCTTCAGCCCTATGTCAAGCAGAGGCTGATTGCAGACAGGAAACAGTGGCTTAGGCTTTATATGGGTATATGGCTTTAACCGGGTACCAAACCCGGCAGCTAAAAGTATGGCCTGCATTACATTTTTTCACTGGTGATATGGAACAACCGGGCTTATCATGGAAAGATTGAGTGCTCTGTCAGTGGTCAGCCATAATTGATCTTGACTTGAACGGATAACCACTCTAAGTTCATCTCTTTGTACATTTTCCTTCCCATCCTTGCAACATCTCGGAATAAAATAAATGATTACATTACTTGATTATGGCGCTGGAAACGTTCGTTCAGTGATCAATGCCATTGAGCATCTTGGTGAAACCGTTACTCCGGTAGATACTGCAGAAGGTATTCGAAATGCCCAGCGGTTAGTGTTTCCTGGCGTGGGAAATTTTGGTGCCATGATGCAGATCCTGCGGGAAAAGCAACTGGTTGACCCGCTCCTTGAATATCTGCATGCAGACAAACCATTTTTTGGCATCTGCGTTGCCTTGCAGTCCCTTTTTGCCTTTAGCGAAGAAGCACCTGATGAGCCGGGGTTAGGGATTTTACCAGGTGTGGTAAAACGATTTGCTGTTGACCTGTCTGTTCCTCATATTGGCTGGAATGGTGTCACTGTGCACCAGTCATCCCCGCTTTTTCAAGGACTTGAGGGGAATGAAAAGTTCTACTTTGTCCACTCCTACCATGTTGCTCCTGAAAGCGATGAGTACACGCTTACCACAACGGATTACGGGTATACTTATGTCAGCTCTATCCGGAAGGGCAACATGGTCGCCACCCAGTTTCACCCGGAAAAATCTGGTAAGGCTGGGCTCAAACTGCTTGAGAACTTTTTATCAGCTCATAAAGAAACCATCACGCCTGCCAGGAATACGGCCCCGACCAAGCTTGCCAAACGAATTATCGCCTGCCTGGATGTTCGTTCCAATGACCAGGGCGATCTGGTGGTTACCAAAGGTGATCAATATGATGTGCGGGAAAAAGGTGATGTGCGCAATCTTGGTAAACCTGTAGAGCTTGCCCGTGAATACTACGAGCAGGGCGCTGATGAAATTACCTTTCTCAACATCACCGGGTTCAGAGACTTTCCGCTGGAAGATATGCCCATGATCGAGGTGCTGGAGAAGACCTCGACAAACGTCTTTGTGCCGCTGACCATAGGCGGCGGTATCCGTGACTTCACTGACTGCAATGGTAAGTACTACTCTGCACTTGATGTGGCCTCTGCCTATTTCCGTTCAGGTGCTGACAAGGTTTCCATCGGCTCAGACGCGGTACTCATCGTTGAAGAGGTAATAAAGCAGGGGAGGGCCACGGGATTAAGTTCTATTGAACAGATTGCCAGGGTGTATGGTAACCAGGCTGTGGTTATCTCTGTTGATCCGCGCAGGGTGTATGTCAATGCGCCAGAAGATGCTCCGAAACACACTGTGATGAAAACGGCAATTCCAGGGCCGAATGGTGAAGAATACTGCTGGTATCAATGCACCATCAAAGGGGGACGCGAGGGACGCGATCTGGATGCAGTAACCCTGGCAAAGGTATGCGAAGAGCTGGGAGCCGGTGAAATCTTGCTCAACTGTATCGACCGCGATGGTACGAACTCCGGTTTTGACATTGAACTGATCAACGCGGTTTGCGGCAAGGTCACCATTCCGGTAATTGCCTCAAGTGGTGCTGGCTGCAGTGAGCATTTCAACGAGGTTTTTACCGCCACCAAGGCAGAAGCAGCACTGGCAGCCGGGATTTTCCACCGCAAGGAAGTTCCCATCGCCGAAATGAAAGCCTACCTTGCGGACAAGAAGGTGGATATTCGCCTTTAAAAGGCTGCGTTAGAACGTCAAACCAAGGTGGTTACTCACCTGATGACGAATCACCTGAAAGACATGGCTGAGCTTTATAGGTAAACAGTAAGATACTTAGAGATATTCGGGCTTTGTGTCCAGGCCTTCGCTCAACCCCACCACCACAATACCAGCCTTGTCAGCAGCTCGAATCATAGCTTCCCTATCAAACATGAGGGATTGACCAGCTTCCACGGCAAGCACTGCCCCCTTAACTTCGGCCAGAGTTTGAATGGTTTGCTCGCCGGTTGCAGGCAGGTCAAAACGGAAATCCTGGTTGGGCTTCTTGCGTTTCACCACCACGGCCCCGGACCCGGATAATTTGCCTCCACGCCTGATTGCAGCATCAGTGCCTTCTATGGCTTCCACCGCCAATACGGTCCGTTCACGCACCACAACGCACTGGCCGATATCGAGCCTTCCAATTGCTGCCACCATGGACCAGCCAAACTCGATATCTTCCAGCTGTTCAGGTGTTGGCTTTTTGCGGGTGAGCAGCCCCTTGGGAAAGAAAAGATGATCCAGATAACGGGTGGAAGCGATGACACGAATGCCCTCTTCCTCAAGGGTTGCAGCAACAGCTCGCAGGATAGCATCATCAAGACGTTTATCGATCTTGTTCCACAGGGTCAGCCCTTTGATATCCGGAAGGATATCTTTAAACATCCTGGTTTTGGTGATGGTTCCGGCAAAGGCTGTTTCCTGGACGCCCTGGGCTTTTAAAAAGGTAATAATTTTGCCAAGCTGGCCTAGCTTTACCCAGCAGATACTATCAGCCAGATGCTCCAGTTCAGGCAAGGTTTCATTGGTATGGGCCACCGCAACAACCCGGTGCCCCTGCTTTTGTGCTGCCTCTGTGAAGAGTAAAGGGAACTGTCCTCCTCCTGCTATAAGCCCTATGTTTGACATGACAATGGATATTTTTTAGCCGTCTATGGTGCGTTTTACCACACCCCGGTTACTGGAGTGAAAAAAGTCCACCAGAAGCTGCACTTCAGCACAATCAGACATCTCCTCTTCAATTTGAGCCAATGCATCTTTGAGCAACAACTGAGGAGAACGGAACAGCAACTTGAAGGATTCATCAAGCATTTTAATGGTATCCCGCTTCATCCCGGCGCGGCGTAATCCAATCTTGTTTATTCCGGCAATACGCATGCGGTTACGGGTCCCTTCCAGAATAATGTACGGCGGTACATCCAGCGTAATTCCGGACATGCCGCCCACGTAAGCATAATCACCAATACGGCAGAACTGGTGGATAGCTACCAGCCCACCAAGGTTTGCATGATTACCAATCTCTACATGACCAGCAAGGGTCGCTACATTAGCCATGATTGCATGATTCTTGATAATGCAGTCGTGGGCGATATGGCAGTAGGCCATTATCATATTACTGTTGCCAATCACTGTTTTTCCATTCCCCTTTTCAGTCCCACGGTGAATGGAAACATACTCACGGATCTGATTATCATCGCCAATAATCAGCTCAGTGGGCTCACCGTTGTAATGCATATCCTGTGGTGGAGCACCAATGGAGGTGTATGAACCAATGACGTTACGGGCACCGATGGTAGTGTGGCCAGAAATAACAGAGTGGGCACAAATTCTGGTTTCGGGGCCAATGGTAATCGGCCCATCAATAACGACATACGGGTCAATAACGGCAGAGCTGTCTATATTGGCCTTTGGGTCAACCACTGCAGTGGGATGTATACACATAAAATCTTCCTATTCTTCAAACCTGAGCTGCAGGATACAGCCCGATGTATTTTTTAGTATAATGTGTTAAGGGCTTGGCCTGGTCTCAGGAAAAGGTGGCCATCAGCTCGGCTTCAGTGACAAGTTCATCATTCACATATGCTTTGCCAGCCATCTTGGTTAATTTAGGCTTTGCCTTGATCAACTCAAGCTTAAAGATGAGCTGGTCACCAGGGCGAACTATTTTACGAAAACGCACCTTATCAAGGCCGGCAAAATAGACCAACTTCTCTCCAATCATTTGGCGATCTGAAAGATAGGCAAGTATCCCGCCGGTTTGTGCCATGCCCTCCAAAATAAGCACTCCTGGCATGACTGGTTCACCTGGAAAATGTCCCTGGAAAAAAGGTTCACCCATGGATACGTTTTTCAAGCCAGTTATACTCATCTTCTCTTCAAAATCCAGGATACGGTCAACCAAAATAAATGGGTATCTGTGTGGAAGAAGATCAAGAATACCTTTAATATCAATGGGCAGTTGTACTTCAGCGCCTTGTTTCATCACTCTTCTCCCTTTTTTAAATCACTTTGATTAAGCTGTGCCTTTACCTCATCTAACTCTTTTCGCAAGCGGCGCACTTCCTTAATAGTGTCTGGAATACGACCATACGCCATGGCTGCACGGCCCCACTGTTTTGCATCAATTGCCGGAGCACCACCTATCACAGCACCAGGTTTCTGGTTGTTATGTACCCCGCTTCTGGCAGCTATCATAACGCCATCGCCGATCTGGATATGCCCTTTTATTGCGGTTTGCCCTCCAACCAGCACACTTCGGCCAAGGGTGGTGGAACCGGCAATGCCCACCTGTGCCACCAGCACTGCGTTTTCCCCAATCACCACATTATGTGCCACCTGGACCAGATTATCGATTCGGGCACCGGACTTAATCCAGGTTGTACCAAAGGCGGCCCGATCTATACAGGAACAGGCGCCGACCTGTACATCATCATCAATGCGTACATTCCCCACCTGGGGTTTTGAGTAATGGTTGCCCATTGTGTCAGTGGCAAAACCAAATCCATCACTGCCAATAATAGCCCCATGATGGATGGTGACGCGGCTGCCAATTATGCTGTCATCTGCAATACACACATTGGGGTAAAGCACGGTTTCATCGCCAATAGTGACATTATTGCCGATCACCACGCCGGGATGGATGACCACCCGCTCACCAAAGGTGACGTTATTGCCCAGGGCTGCATGCGGCCCAATGGAAACCTGTTCAGGAATGGTACAATTTTCACCGATGGTGGCAGCGGGATGCGTGCCTGTTGCTGTAAAAGGTTCTTCCAGCAGCAACATATGGATACGAGCCGCTGCAACATCTGGCTGATCAACAGCAATGCAGGCCATATCCACTAACTCAACACCAAAGGGGACGATACATCCACTGGCCTTGCTCTTTTCAAGGCTGGCTGCCTTTTTCTTATCCAGTAAAAAGGTCAGCTCCCCTGGGACTGCCAGCTCCATGCCGTTGAGCGCAGTGATCTCAATCTTTTCGTCACCGATAACAGTGCCACCAACATGGTCGGCAAGTTCTTTGAGTGTGTATGCACGTGTCAATGTATTCTCCTGTTACGCTGTTTTTTTCCTGAAGCATTCATGTTTTACCTTTCCTGTGCTCCATATTCATTGGTGCCCACCAGGGCGGCTCGACCTTAGCGTATTTCCTGGTCATCGTAAAGTAAAACCGCAGCCCGTTTGTCCATAAACTGATCAAGCCCAGCCTGCCAATCCTGCTCAAGTTCAGGTATGGGGACGCCATTTTCAAGAGCAATACGCAGCTGCTTACTCCCAAGAATCAGGTCCATGGGCAGTCGCTTGAAGTCATACTCATAGGGCGGTTCTTTATAGGAAAAATCGTGAGGATACAGGATCTGCATCGCCTGGAGCAAGGTCAGGCTGGTACGATACGGTTTAAACTGATGGGGAGCAACCACGTGGATATGAAATCCGTTGCACCCCTGTCCTGCCCACTTGCCTGAAGTTGGTTCAAAGACCAAGGGGCGCAAGATACAACCTGGCAGATCCACTTTACCGACAAATTCCAGTACCTGCTTATGGTCCAGGTAGGGGCTTCCAAAAAGCTCAAAAGGCAGGGTGGTGCCTCTCGCTTCCGAGACGGTCGTTCCTTCCCAGATCACCTGTCCAGGGTAGACCAAAGCTGTGTCAGAAGTGGGCATATTAGGGGATGGAAAAACCCAGGGAAACCCTGTTTCTGAAAAAAACATGCTCCGCTGCCACCCTTGAACCAGCACAACCTTAAGTTCAACATCAATGCTCAGTTCATCAGCACAGAACCGTGCCAGCTCACCCAAAGTCAGGCCATGGCGCATGGGGATAGCACACATGCCCACAAAGGAACGATACGCATCTTCAAGCACATTCCCCTCAACCAGATGGCCGCCAATGGGGTTAGGCCTGTCCAGGATAGCCACGCTAACCCCGGTTTCAGCTGCCACCTCCATACAGTAAACAACGGTCCAGATAAAGGTGTACACCCGGGTTCCCACATCTATGAGGTCCACCAACAGAATATCTATCTCGCTGAACATCTCAGGGTAAGGGCGACGAGTTTCACCGTAAAGCGAGTAACACTGCAGCCCTGATGCAGGGTCAATGATATGGCCGGACTCAATCATATTATCCTGTTTATCACTGTAAAAGCCATGTTGGGGGGAAAACAGGGTGGTGAGCTGTCCGGGAAAGGCATGGGCGATAACATCCCGGCTATGGGTCAGGTTTCGGTCAGTGGATGCCTGGTTGGAAAGCAGACCAAGCCGTTTTCCCTGTACCCAGGAAGGTTGGTTACGACAAAACTCCTCTAACCCAATGGAAATCAAGATGGTACCTCAATCAAAAAAGAACACATTCTAAAAGTGTGCCCAACACGATGTGTGGAGCTGGTTTGTTTAACAGACGCACTATACAGTGTTCTGCCTGCTTTGAAAAAGGGAATTCGTCAGTCTGGCTTGACAGGATGCAATCAGACCGGTGTACTCAACTCCAAAACCTGGCCCATTGTTCGATTCCTGGCAGCCAGTGGATCGTGGTTACATGGGGGTGGCACCAGGCCAGGTCCCAGCAGTGATGCTCCCCTGCCTGCCAGAGTTGTGCCTGCCACAAGACCCAGCCCTTTCCAGGAGCATCATCACGGGATGTATTGACCTCCATCTGCAGCCATAAGATGGGGCGTTGCTCCGTTTCTGCCCAGCTGTTCATACGAGCAGACAGGGAGGAGCCCTTGTCGTGTAAGTAATTTGTCAGGTAGGTATTATAAAGAACCACAGGGCTGGCTGGATGGACAGGAATATGGGTGTGTAGGAAGTGTTCCAGATCCTCTGGCAGCTCTCCCTTACACAGGGTAAGTTGCTTTCCTTCCTGCTCCAGCTCACGCAAGGCCTGGATACCTTCCTTTAACCTGGCCATTCGCTCAACCTGATCACCCCAGATAAAGGCTGCCAGGGTAAGTTCATCATCAAGACTTGCCAGAGAAAGGATGTTTTTATCGCATCCAGTTCTAGATAGAATGTCTATAGGACGTTTAGCCTGTGGCAGCGGAAAATCCCCCTTTGAGTTCACCGTAAACTGGGACGTTTTTCCACTCCCCAAAGCTATGATATTTTGTTGCCTACTGTGCGCTATAATTTCGAAACAACGACGCTCAGCCACCAGGTTAAGTCCGGCACTGGATCCCAGATCAACCAAATGGATTTCGCCCCATTCTGTGTAAAGTAGCGGCAACAGCCAGCACAACCCGCGGCCAGTTTCATTGGTCTGCACCTGTTCAGTTGCTATAAATTCAGCTAATCTCTGCTGCAGCGCAGTAACTGTTTGCACCAGGACTTGATCAAACTGGGGATCGCCCTCAACATAAGCACCACCTGCAGTGGGGAAAAACTGCGCCAGTTCATACGCCTCAGGATGCTCTGCAAGGATGCTTTTATGGATTCCAGCTGCAAAAAGCAGTGGTACGTCAAAGGATTTTCTCTTGCGTGCAGCAGCTGTAAGCCATATTCCAAGCGGCTGTTTCTTGCGAAGCCACCCTGCTGCTGCACACCATAACCGGGTAAAAAGAGGGGAATACCCAGACGCGAATTCAGCCTGTTTTTCAAAACGGCGGATCAGTCGCTGCTGAAAACTCGGTTGACAGTCCCTGCCATTTTTTTGGGGATTATCAGTTCCACCACAATCCATTACACAGGAATCTCGAGAAGAAAAAGGTGCTCTGTAAAAAGGCAAAGGGGCATGGTCTCAGGAGATATTGTCATCAAGCACCGACCTCACCGCTTTACTTAAAGCACTCATGGTAAGCGGTTTCATAAGTATGACACGCACCCCAAAATCCTTTACGCTCTGCTCATCCAACCGTTCACAGTATCCTGTGCAGATAATGATCGGCAGGCCTGGAGCACGTCGAGCGATTTCTTGTGCCATCTTGTCGCCGCTCAGCCCAGGCATATTCATGTCCGTAACGACCAGGTCAAACTGCTTTGGGTCTTGGCAAAAAATATCCATCGCTTCCTGACTGCCCACCGCACCAGTAACCGCATATCCGAGCAAGCTCAATATGTCTCTGCCAATATCCACCAAGCTCTTTTCGTCATCAACAAACAAAATCCGTTCCTTGCCATTGGCCATTTGGACAACTTCATCAACGTGCTCACGGGGATAGCTGGTTGCTGAAACCGGAAAATAGACCCGCATGGTGGTACCAACGCCAACAGTGCTCTCTACCAGGATCGCTCCCTTGTGGCTTTTCACTATGCCGTGGACCACAGACAACCCCAGCCCAGTACCTTTATTCTGGGATTTGGTGCTGAAATAGGGATCAAAAATGGTATGTACCACTGATGGGGAAATACCGGTTCCTGTGTCCTGCACCACCAGTTCTATACAGTCACTCTCCTGCATTTCTGCTTTAGCGGCATGGGGCATATTTTTCATGGAAATAAAATTGAGCGCCACGGTAAGTGTACCGCCACTTATCTCCATGGCATGGTAGGCATTGGTACACAGGTTCATGATAACCTGATGAATTTGCGTGGGATCAGCAATGATCTGTTGTTCCGTTGCCAAGTTGTGAACCAGCTTGATATTTGCTGGCAAGGAGGCCTTGAGCAATTTCAGGGTCTCCTTGACAATGGTGCTGAGCCCTACCGGTACCAGCTTTTTTTCCTGCATGCGGCTAAAGGTTAAAATTTGGGCCACCAGGTCTTTGGCACGGTTCCCGGCATCCAGGATCAGCCTGAATTTTTTTGCTGCAGAGTGATCAGACAGGAGTTTATGAGTTAGCCACTTTTTGTTTTTGTAACATCCTGTCTTTTCGACGCAATACTACCCTCACGTCTGTAAGACCCCATCAGCTACTTTC
>PDQK01000020.1 GCA_002746685.1 Desulfobulbus propionicus
TTATTTGCTCCTGATTCATGTTGTGGGGACAACACTTCTGGAGTGTAATTATGAGCCTTTACTGTTCAACTGGCAAAGCCATTGAACTCTGACCACCCCTAAGGGGGTGGTTTTCTACAACGAAATAAAATAGATACTTGAACTTTACCTAAAGGCCTCTTGCAGATGAAGTGTTTTTGCAAGAGGCTAAAGTAGTTAACAGCCTAAGCATCGGGCAATGTCAGTAAAAATTACTTTTACTCCTACCTTTTTTGCTTCCTTTCTTGCTGCTCAACGCGATATTGCTGCAGCCATAACGATGGAATAGTATTTCTCGGCGGCAGTTGCTCCTCTTGACGCCACAACAAGCGGAACTTTGGCTCCGGAAACAATACCTATCATTGCTCCCCCGGCTGTCAAGACCAGGGCTTTTCCAAGGATATTACCAGCAGCCAGGTTTGGCACCACCACAATATCAGCATCTCCAGCGACGGGGCTGCTGTACTTCTTGAACTTTGCCATCTCTTTGCTGAACGCAAGATCATAGGATATTGGTCCTTCAACAATACAATCAGCAATCTGTCCGGCAAGGTTCATCTCCTTGAGCGTCTTTGCTTCCACCGATTCCATTGCTTTCTCATTGACGACTTCTGCCGCTGCCAGGACAGCGACCTTGGGCTGGCTATACCCCATACTTCTTAAAACGCTCACCGCGTTATCAATAATTTTCACCTTTTGTTGAAGGTCAGGGTGAGGCAGCATACCTACATCAGTAAGAATGACAACCTTATGATATCCTGGCACCTCAACAAGGGCCACGTGCGACATGATTGAGCCTGTCCGTAAACCGGTCTGTTTGTTGACAACCTCGCGGAGCAAATCAGCAGTCTGCATATTTCCTTTCATCAGGAAATCACCCGCCCCTTCATGGATCAGACGCACAGCTGTCCTTGCAGCATCAACATCATTACCGCTCTCAATCAATTCTGCCTCTCCGAGTTGATACCCGTGAAGACTGATTAATTTTCTGATTTTTTCAACATCGCCAATCAGCACCGGTTCGGCAATATTCTCCTTGCAGGCAAGGCTCACTCCCTCCAGGGTGTGTTCGTCATGAGCACCAACCACAATAACCCGTTTTTTGGTCGGGTTGTTTTTAACCAGTACGGCCATTTCCTCAAAGTTTTTCAACATGTCAGAATATTACTCCTCTATTTTCACTGTATTATTGAGTGTCCTGTCAACGCTGCCCTATCGTATCCTGCCTGTCTTTTTCAGCTCTTATGCAGTCTGCCCTGTGTCACACAGCACTACTGTGCAACTCAGGCCACGGCTGCATAAGGACAAAAAAATCCGGCGCACTATCCTGACATTTCATCGTTGCCAGG
The DNA here is from genome assembly GCA_002746685.1 of Desulfobulbus propionicus. Taxonomy (GTDB): domain Bacteria; phylum Desulfobacterota; class Desulfobulbia; order Desulfobulbales; family Desulfobulbaceae; genus Desulfogranum; species Desulfogranum propionicus_C. The sequence continues at coordinate 1,368 of PDQK01000020.1, forward strand.
ACACTGGCACGGGTAATAAGAATTCTCTTTTCAGCGAGGTAAGCAAAAACAGGCGGGCAGGAAAAGCATAGTCTATCACGGAGGGAGCTAGCTGTACTTCTGCGCTATCCTCTCCTTCTTCCATGTAACTGCTCACCGGTGCAACAGATTTGTGCAGGCACGATTTCCCGCAGGTGAGCAGGGCAAAGTGAGGCTTTGCTCGCACAGGAATATGTGAAAGATTGTGCTCGTGCAAAGATGAAGCGCCCGTGATCAGTTACGATTGTCCAGGCCCCTGTTCTCCTCTAATTCCCACTGCCTGACCACGTTTTTTCTGCAAAATAAACTCGTGACGTACAAAGCCACCGAGCGTCGAGCAATTATGCTGCATTTTTCAGCAAACAGGTTACCAAAACAGGAATCAAGTTGTCAAAGATTTTGTCGAAACAGGCTTTCCTCGCATCTCTTCCGGGTATATCCCTGCCAAGCCTTACAGTGCAAGTTATTTACGTTATCTATATTGTCACGTTATTTCTTCGTGCATTTATATGTATGACATGCCATATTTGCGGAAAAAAATAGAATTCTTGCCAAAGGGAGACGTTTTTTCATGTCACATAATTCAGCTTCAGAGCGAGGCGCTTTCGGAAGTAAATTCGGTTTTCTTATGGCCGCAACAGGTTCGGCTGTAGGGTTAGGAAATATTTGGGGGTTCCCTTATAAAATGGGGACAAACGGCGGCTTTGCCTTTCTGGTTGTCTACCTCATTCTGGTTGCCCTAGTTGGATTTGCCATACTGATAGTGGAACTTTCCATTGGCAGAACCACAGGGAAAGGAGCTGTTGGTTCCTATATGGCCTTGAGCAGGCGTTTCAAGTGGCTCGGCTGGCTGGCCTTTCTCTCCGCATTTTTTATAATGACCTTTTACAGCGTCCTGGGAGGCTATTGCATACGTTATGCTGTAGCCAACTTCGGTGATCTTATCGGGGCGTCATTTGGCACCGGGGAGCTGTCTGCGGGCAGTTTCTTTGCATCATTTATTGCTAACCAGACCGCCTCCATTATCTACACCCTTATTTTTATGATTATAACTGCGGTTATTGTTATGAAGGGTGTCTCCGAAGGAATTGAGTCTTTTTCCAAGACGGCCATGCCGCTGCTGTTTGTCATGCTGCTCATTGTTGTTATCCGGTCTGTAACTTTGCCCGGAGCCGAAGAAGGGCTGCGGTTTATGTTCAAACCAAACCTGGAGCCCTTTAAAACCGATTTCTTCAAGGTCTTCTCCACAGCATCTGGCCAGATGTTTTTTTCCCTGTCTCTGGCCATGGGTGCCATGATTACCTACGGGTCCTATCTGCAGAAAACAGATAATATTGTCCGCAATGCCATCCTGGTTCCCGCTGCCGATACATTTATTGCCATTCTTGCCGGAATAGCTGTTCTGCCCGCAGCTTTTGCCCTGGGAGGAGAGGGCGCGGCTATGGCAGGGCCCAAGTTGTTGTTCATCACCTTGCAGCACGTATTTGCCTCCATGGGCGCCACAGGCCCTCTGTTTGGCCTGATTTTCTACATCCTGGTCATCATTGCTGCCCTCACTTCCGCGATTTCCCTGGTGGAAGTTATCACCGCATTTTTTCTCGATGCCGCAGATGCCAGGGGGAAAAAAGCCAATAGAAAAATCGTTGCCGCTCTGGTCAGTCTGAGCATAATGGCGGTTGCGGTTTTTGTAGCTGCAGACGGTCTGGGCTCCACCGGCTTCCCCACTATCATGGGATATATCTGGCTGGACTTCATGGATCTGCTCTCTGAGGGAGTAATGATGCCCCTGGGAGCCCTGCTGACCGCCATTTTTATCAGTATGGAGTACGGGTTACCCAACATTGCCAAGGAGGTGAGGATTGGCAACAATCGTTTTGCCTCGTACTCCTTTTTTGCCTTCTCGGTGAGGTTTATTGTACCAGTGGTATTACTGCTGGTTCTCTATGGCCAGCTGAAAGGTTTTGGCTTACTGGGCTGATAAGGTAACGGCGCGTCTTTTATAGCGCAACCACCTGCACATTCCTGCGGAGAGTATTTCTCTTTCCAGGAAGCTGGTATTCAGGGTGCCCGGATTCTGATAAGCGCGATCGCCCGAAATTGGGTGACCTGGGTGCAGTTAGCACAAAAAACAAAGAATTGACCACGGGTACTTCTGTTGCACCCGTGATCAGTTACACGTCAGAAACAGAGAAGAACACTTAAAGTGCAGACCCCATGATCGGTTACAAAATACATTCATGTAATAGCAGCGAGCAGTAATTTATGAAGAAAAAACACCGCATATTAGCTATAAATCCCGGCTCAACTTCCACCAAAATAGCCATTTTTTTAAACGATACAGAAGTTTTCAGGAAAACTGTGGAGCATTCCCCAGCAGAACTCAAGCCATACCCGGATATTCCCAGTCAGCAGCCTCTGAGGGAAAAAGTCATTTTCTCAACATTGGAACAAGCAGGTGAAGATCTGACCTCACTCTCAGCTATAGTTGGCAGAGGCGGCCTGCTTCGGCCCATGGCAGGCGGCACCTATACCATCAGCCCTGTAATGCTGAAGGAACTCAGGACAAAAACTTCAGGAGAACACGCCTCAAATCTGGGAGGGATACTGGCTGAATCCATTGCATCCAGTCTGGGGATTCCCTCATTCATTGTTGATCCCATAGTTGTGGATGAGCTGGAAGACGTGGCACGTATTTCCGGCTCTCCCCTGATTGAACGGATCAGTATATTTCACGCACTTAACCAGAAAGCAGTGGCCCGCCGGCATGCCCGGAAAGCCGGCAGGAAATACGAAGCAATGAATCTGATAGTGGCCCACCTTGGCGGAGGAGTTACTGTCGGGGCCCACCGCAAGGGCCAGGTAATTGATGTGACCAATGCGCTGAATGGAGAGGGGCCATTAACGCCTGAACGAAGCGGCGGACTTCCGGCACTGAACGTTGTGGAATTATGTTTCAGACCAGGCGCAGATAAGCAGGAAATAATAGGGAGTATCAAAGGAAACGGGGGGATGACCGCTTACTTGGGAACCAATGACGGCAAGGAGGTGCAACGCAGAGTTTTGCAGGGTGATGCCAGGGCAGAACTGATCCACAAAGCTATGGCTTACCAGACCGCCAAGGAAATAGGCGGCATGGCCACAGTCCTTCAGGGAGAGGTTGATGCCATACTGGTTACAGGCGGGATGGCCCATGATACGCTCTTTGTTGAAATGCTGGGTCAGGCAGTATCATTTATTGCCCCCGTGCATGTCTATCCAGGTGAGGAAGAGATGAAAGCAATGATCGAGGGTGCCCTCCGGGTACTCAACGGCACAGAAAAGGTTAAAACGTACCCTCCAGAGATTCATGAGAAATCTGGGGCAGGAATGACAAAAAATGACCTGAAGAGTAAATAACTGCCTGAAAGGGTTGTCTTAAAGGAAAAAATGTGTCACTGTAGAGCCGACACAAAAAATCCACATCCTGCTTCCTCCTCATCATTTTCCTGTTTTTAACAGGAACTGAGGAATGAGGCTCTAATAACTGTTACTAAACAGCGTGGCTGGATCAGGGTAGCCAGCCGCAAATGAACCGTGAAAGCTCGTCACTTCGGCAAAGGATGGGTATCACTTCCACTGAAAGGCTTTCATATAAACTCTTGAGCGCCATGCCGTTTTGTTCAATGCGGCATCAACACAGAAGGAGTTTCACTATGCCTGTTCACCTTACCTACTTGAATACCTCAGGGCGGATTATGTACGTCTTGTTCTTTAATCAAAGCCGGTCTTCGTTACGCTGATTACGAGGATCGGCTTTTTTCTTCGCAGCGCGGAAAAGAAATTATTCGTTTCCGTTAATTCAACCATTTTACTTGAGAGGTAGAATATTGAAAAACGACAATGAAATGTACTGGACAGGTTTATCTCCGGATGAGGCCAGGAAAGCTCTCGTAGACAAGGATAAATCCATGCGGGACAAACGCATGAGTCTGAAGGAGGCGGTAGATCAATTTATCAAGGATGGTGATAATGTAGGAGTTGGCGGCTTTGTAGACATTCGCCAGCCTATTGCTATCACTCATGAAATGGTACGTCATGGTTTCAAAGACCTTACGCTGTCCTGGCAGTCAGCAGGACTTGGTCCCGACTACCTGGCAGCAGGAATGGCGGTCGCACCTGATCATTTTTCTATAAAACGCATTGAATTTGCCTACTGGGCCCATGAATCTTTTGGCATTTCCCTGTGTTTCCGTTATCTTGCAGAACGAGGTCTGATTGAATTAGAAGACTGGTCAAACGCAAATATGTCCGCCCGTTTCAAGGCCGGCGCCATGGGATTACCTTTCATCCCCACTCGCGGCCCGCTTGTAGGAGACATTCCGCAAAGCTGCCGGACAAAAATCATTGACTGTCCCTTTACCGGACGCCCCGTAGGCCTGCTCCCCGCAAGCAATCCTGATGTTGCAATCATTCACGTCCAAGCTGCGGATAAATATGGAAACTGCGTTATCCGTGGTTCCGACTGTACCTGCCCGGAAATCTCAATGGCAGCAGGCAAAACAATTATCACCTGTGAACAACTCGTTTCCCATGAACTTATCACTCGTCTACCAAAAGATATAGCTATTCCTTTCCTCGGTGTAGATGCAGTAGTCGAAGTGCCTTATGGGGCATACCCGGGCGCTTGTCGTCGTCACTACTACTTCAATGGAGATCATATCAGAGAATTTTACGGGGCAGCAAGAACAGCAAGTAAAACAGGAAATGTTGATGAACTTAAAGCCTACTATGACAAATATATCTTCGGTGTAGAGGACTTTGAGGGATTTCTTTCTCAAATTCCATTGTCAAAGCTGCTGGCAGACAAAAAAGCAGAAGCTATTAATTGCGAACGTCTCGCCTGATTGATTTCCACTCACATAAAAGGAGGATATATATATGACTGTTTCGACAGACTACACCGCTCAGGAAATAATTGTTTTGGCAGGTGCCAAGGTGCTGGAAGACAAAAAAGTCGTCTTCGTCGGCACCGGATTGCCCATGGTTGCCTCACTGCTTGCCAAATCCACACATGCACCTGATCTCATTCTTGTTTTTGAAACAGGTGCAGTTGGTCCGCCACTGGACGTAGGTCTGCCACTTTCTGTTGGAGACTCAAAAACATGTGCCGGTGCTTCTTATGTCAAAGGCTTAAATGGTGCTTTTGAAATGACCCAGCGGGGATTTGCTGATTTTGGCTTTATCGGTGGAGCAGAGATTGACATGTATGGAAATCTCAACTCGACCATGATGGGTGATTTTCCAGATGGTTATCAGAAACCAATAGTACGTCTCCCCGGTTCAGGGGGTGCCAGTGACATGGCTGCATCTTGCGAGCGAACTATTCTGATTCTTCCCCATGAAAAGCGTAAATTCAGCGAAAAACTGCAATACTTGACCAGTCCAGGCCATCTTGACGGCAGCAAGGACGCACGCTGGAAGGCAGGTCTCCAAGGTGCGGGCCCGCATAGAGTCATCACCACCAAAGGCGTCTTTGATTTTGAGGAAGAGAGCAAAAGAATGCGTCTCATTCAAACCTTCCCAGGTGAAACAAAAGAATCAATCCAGGACGAAACGGGTTTTGAATTACTCTTTGCTGATAATGTCACAGAATTTCCTGCACCAACGGTAGAGGAAATCCAGCTCATTCGTGAGAAGATTGATCCCGGTCAGGTCTTTATTAAACGTGCCTAAAACCTGTGTTTTGCTGACCGCAAAAAAAGTCGGTGTCAGCCTGAAAAATAGCCGACTTTAATCCGGAAATCTCAGTAAAACTCTGGCATCAATGAGCAGATAGCGCAATACGCTATCTGCTCATTTTTTTTTGGGTTGTACACTCACAAACACTTGGTCTCTGGACGATCACAATTTCCGTAACCAATCACGCTGAGATACAAGATGCAATCAAGCTGAATGACACGAGTATCTTTTTGAACTGTTAAAATTGCTCCATTTTGTTGTTTTTCTTATAAAGACGAGCAGCTCTGATCAAGCCGATCACCCACTCAGGAGCCCCTGGAGCCAGGACATGGGTATACATGGCTAAAGTATTCTTGTATTGCAGGCCATCGCGACCATTATAAAAGCCAGTGCCTCTCTCCATCTGCACCACCAGTTGTTCATCGCTACCGTCCCATCGTTCAACCGTGGAATACCTGAACTCATGACCTTTAACAGTGGTCCCAGATGGATAGAAATTATTTTCCCTTTCTACGGTAAAGGCAGAATATCCATGGGCCTGTGGTTTTTTTGATAACCCAAAATCAACGGGGAAGATACCAACCAGAGGGTATGTAATACCATCCATGGTAATGGAACGTCCAAGATAGATGAGCCCACCACATTCGGCATAGACAGGGAGGCCCTTTTCCACAGCATCCACCAGCGACTTCCTAAACGAGCAATTCCCTGACAGTTGCCGGGCACTGGTCTCTGGAAATCCGCCGCCAATATAGAGCCCATCCAGCCCTGGAGGGAGCGCTTCCTGATGCAGGGCATCAATGGTAACCAGCGTTGCCCCTTGGGCCTCAAGCATTTCCAGGTTCTCTTCATAATAAAACTGGAAAGCCATGTCCCGCAATACCCCGATAACCACCTTGTCTGTACCTTGAACGTTTCCTCCTTCCTGTTTTGTGGCCGGAGCGGCCTTTCCCATGACCGAGGAAAGAATATCCAAATTGAAATTGCCACGGACCAAATCAGCCAGCTTACTCACTGCCCCTTCTGCGTTCCCATATTCCTGCAAGGGGGTCACTCCGAGGTGCCGCATGGGAAAGACATCTTCTCGCTGGCGTGGCATGATGCCAACCACAGAGAGTGGAGTGTAGGTTTCGATGGTTTGCCTGATAATGGACTCATGCCTTGAAGTCGCAATTTGATTCAATATCACCCCGCCAAACTGGACCTCAGGATCAAAGGAACAGCATCCCAAAACAAGGGCTCCAATGGTACAGGTGGTTTTAGAGCAGTTCACCACCAGAAGCACCGGCAGATCGAGCTGTTTTGCCAGAGCTGCTGTTGAAAACTCACCAGCAGCGTTTACCCCGTCATAGAGTCCGCGATTGCCTTCGATGATGGCAAAAGAACTTCCTTTGAGGTGGGATGTAAAGGAGTGCTGCACCGCCTCTTCGGTCATCAGGTATGGGTCAAGGCTGTAGCACGGTTTTTTCGCTGCAGCGGTGAGCCAGCCTGCATCAATATAGTCCGGCCCTTTTTTAAACGTCACCACCGGCCCGTAATCATCCAGCAGCACCCTTGTCAGCCCTACACTAACCATGGACTTACCCGACCCACCACTTAGCCCGGCGACAACGATACTTTTCACTTCCTGTACATGGGCATGATGCTCAATTCCTGCAGATGACGAATTCATAGAGATATATCTTAACAGACTGTTTTTAAAGAAAACTTTTAGTGACTATCATGGGGCGGACGCCCTGCTCTTTCCCACACCGCTTGATACATCTGGTTCATCTGCTCTTCAAGTTTGAGGCGATGGGTTGCAATGTGCTCTGATCTTGCTCCAGCCTCCACCTCAAGCAGTTCACCATATTGGAGGTAAACGGTTGAAAAAGGCAGGGGAATTGCGGTTCTGTCCCAGCTCTTAAAAGCAAAATAACGGTTGGCAGCCCAAACCATGGGGAGAACAGGACAACCAGACTTACTGGAAACCAGCAGGCAACCTGGCTGCACCTTACGTGCTGGCCCCTGGGAACCATCCGCAACTATGGCTGCGTTATATCCTTCCTGGACGGCATGTACCATCTGGCGCAGTGCTCTGGTGCCAAAACGATTGGAGGAGCCCCGGAGCGGTTTATGTCCCATCAGTTTTGCTGCCTCAGCTATATACTCGCCATCCTTGCTGGCGCTCACCATGACGGCACCAGGAAATTTACGCATATGATACAACAAAAACACAAAGGAATAGTGCCAGCACACTGCTATTCCCTGTCCCCGTTCAAGTACGCTCTCCAGATGCTCCTGTCCTGTTACCCGCACCCTGCAGGTTCCGAACCAGAGCCGGATTAGCACCACAAATATTCGTGGCACCACCTGCAGGGAAAAACGATAAAGCCTGTCAGCCAACTTCAATCTCCAACATTTTCAGTTCATTGATCCTGTCCCGATAGGCAGCGGCAGCTTCAAATTCCAGCTTTTCAGCAGCCTCAAGCATTTTCTTTTCCAGCTGCTTGATTTCCCCCTGCAACTGGTCCACACTCTGATACACTGCCTGTGGCTCAGCTGCCAGTAACATACTGCCAGCACCGCTCTCCTCTGCTGGTTCTTCCCAGCCAGAAGCTTTCAAGTGTTCCAGGATGGAGTCTTTTACCTCAGAGATAACAGTTTTCGGCTCAATGTTGTGTTCCTTATTAAATCCTTCCTGGATCTGGCGTCTCCTGTTGGTCTCATCGATTGTATATTGCATGGACATGGTTACCTTATCAGCATAAAGGATCACCTTGCCCTGTGCATTTCGTGCTGCCCGGCCACAGGTTTGCACCAAAGATCGCTCGGAACGAAGAAACCCTTCCTTGTCCGCGTCCAAAATAGCAACCAAAGAAACTTCTGGAATATCAAGACCTTCCCGCAATAAGTTAATCCCGATTAGCACATCAAATTCACGGTTGCGCAGGTCTTTTATCAGCTCAACCCGCTCCAGGGTTTTGATATCAGAATGGAGGTATCGAACCTTGACACCCAGCTCTTCATAATACTCGGTCAAATCCTCTGCCATCTTTTTGGTCAGTGTGGTCACCAGCACGGCCTCGCTTTTGCTGACTCGTTGACGCACCTCGTCCAGCAGGTCATCCACCTGGGTAGCCGCGGGACGCACCTCAATGGCAGGGTCAAGCAAACCAGTGGGACGAATCAACTGTTCAACAATTCGATCTCCCCCATGTTCTAGCTCATAATCACCAGGCGTTGCAGACACATAGACAATCTGATGAACGCGCTGCTCAAACTCGTCAAACTGGAGCGGACGGTTATCCAAAGCTGAAGGCAAGCGAAAGCCAAAATTCACGAGGGTCTGCTTTCTGGAGCGATCCCCGTTAAACATTCCCCTAAGCTGAGGAACGGCAATGTGCGATTCATCAATAATGGTCACATAATCTTCCGGGAAGTAATCCAACAGGTTGGGAGGTGGTGCTCCTTCAGCCTTGCCAGTCAGATGGCGGCTATAATTTTCAATCCCGTTGCAATAGCCCAGCTCGGCAATCATCTCCAGGTCAAACATGGTTCGCTGTTCAAGCCGCTGGGCCTCAACCAGCTTGTTTTCTGCATAAAGCTCATCCAGCCGTTCACGCAGCTCATCTTTGATGGTGCGCATGGCAGCATTGAGGTTATCCTGACTGGTCACAAAATGGCTCCCAGGAAACACTGTAATCTCGGCCACGTCTTCGATGACCACACCTCTGAGCGGATCAATAATGGAAAGAGCATCAACCGTATCGCCAAAGAACTCCACCCGTACTGCGTGTTTTTCTTCGTGAACCGGGAAAATATCAATCACATCACCCCTCACCCGGAACGTACCTCGGTGAAAGGAGATATCGTTGCGCTCATACAGCATGAAGGCCAATCGTCTGAGCACCTCCTCCATGGGATAGTCTTCACCAACCTCAAGAAAGAGATGCATATTCTTATACTCATCAGGTGAGCCCAGACCGTAAATACACGACACTGATGCGACGATCAGTACATCTCTTCTGGTGAGCAGGGAGCGGGTGGCAGAGTGACGCATCTTATCGATGGCATCGTTTATGGACGAGTCTTTTTCAATATAGGTGTCAGAGGCTGGAATATAGGCCTCGGGTTGATAGTAATCGTAATAGGAAACAAAGTATTCCACTGCGTTGTTGGGAAACAGCTCTCGGAACTCGGAGAACAGCTGGGCAGCCAGAGTTTTATTAGGGGCAAGCACCAGCGCTGGGCGCTGGACAGCAGCAACCACCTGAGCCATGGTAAAGGTTTTCCCGGAACCAGTGACCCCCAGCAGCACCTGGTCACGAATACCCTGGTCAAGCCCCTCTACAAGCTTGGCAATAGCTTGTGGCTGGTCCCCTGATGGGGTGAAATCCGTTACCAGTTGAAAAGGCGTGTCACTGTTATACTGCTGCCTGCTCACTGTAAGTATCCTTGGTTATAAAAACGAAAGTCGAAATCACCAAGGTAATATGTATCACCAGGAAAGGCAACTGCAGTAAGCAGACAAGGCGTCCTTGTTCGTTTTGTCCTGGAAAACTCGTGTCATGTCAACGATGAAATGTCAGGATATTGCGCCGGATTTTTCTTGTCCCCATGGAGTCTTGTCCTGAGTTGCATAGTAGTGCTATGTGACACAGGGCAAGGCTGCATAAGGGCTGAAAAAGACAAGCAGGATACGACAGAGCAACGTTGACAGGACACTAGAACTCCATTTCAAAACTATATACCCCTTCCACAACCTTGCTGGTTACCTTGAGTCCTGAGTTATTAAACACCGACTGCATGCGTTTATTCTCCATCAGTACCTCAGCAGTAAAACCGGCAATGCCATTTCGTTTGGCAATGGTAATCAGGTGTTGGAAAAAGTACGTCCCCAGCCCCTTGTTCTGCCATTCATCACGGACAATAAAGGCCACCTCAGCCATATTCGTTTTTTCATTAAGGTAATACCTGCCCACAGAAATAATAAGGTCACCATGGGCTTCTGGAATGGTGCCGACCACGCATACATCTCGACGATGGTCAATATACACGAAGTCCTGGATATGGCGCTGGGTAAACCGCTGGTGACTCATGAACCGGTAGTAGATGGTTTCCTGGGACAGGTTGTATACCAAATCACGCATATGCGGTTCATCTGTTGGCCGGATGGAGCGGATGGAGACGTTGATACCATCAGGCATCAGGTAGGTGGCCTTCATCGCCTCTTCACCAGGAACAAAGAAGCGGCTGCCAAACCGGGCTAGGTCAGGTCGCAGATACTTGGCCTCCACTGCCTCTTTAAAGAGTTGTTCGCGGAAATCAGGATGAGCAATGGAGATCAATGCCATTACCCGCTCCTGGATGGACTTGCCATGCAGATAGGCTACACCATACTCGGTGACAATATAGTGCACGGTTCCCCGGCTAATAACCACTCCTGAACCGGGACGCAGGTTGGTAACAATTCGGGAATGTTCCCCAGACTCATCCAAAGACGGCAGACAGATAATCGCCCTGCCCTGCTCAGCTTTTGATGCACCACGGTTAAAATCGATCTGTCCTCCAATGCCGGAATAAAAACCACCATTAACTGAATCAGAACACACCTGCCCTGTCAAATCCACCTCAAGGGCCATATTCACGGAGACCATCCCCTTCTGTTTACCAATAACTGCTGCATTATTGATATACTCGGTGGGACGAAAGCTGAACAAAGGATTATCATGGACAAAATCATACAGTTTCTTGGTTCCCATACAGAAACTGGCGGTGATCTTTCCCTTGTCAATGGTCTTGCGCGCCCCGGTCACCGCACCAGATTCAACCAGCGGGATAATGGTATCTGAAACCATCTCGGTATGAAAACCAATATCTTTACGTTCATGAAGATATTCCATCACCACCTGGGGAATTCGCCCATAACCAGGTACACGCCCAAGCCCCAGTTCAATGGTTGCACCGTTGGGGATCAAAGCGGCCACCTCTCGGGCGACCTTGCGACTGACCTCATTGGGAGGGTCTATTTCACGTTCCAGAATAGGATTATCCACCGGCACCAGAATGTCCAGGTCATACACGTCCACCAAGGTATCCCCGTGGGTCCACGGCATGTTGGGATTAACCTCGGCAATCACAAGAGAAGCGTTATCCGTGGCACTGCGCACGATATCAACAGAGATACCCAGGCTGACCTTACCTGACTTATCCGGCGGGGTTACCTGAATCAGGGCAAGGTCAATGGGCATAATCCCCGAGTTAAGCAAATCCGGGATATCAGACATAAGGATTGGAGTATAATCACCAAGTCCTTCCTGGATCACTTCACGAACATTGGAGCTGATGAAAAAGGCGTTTATAGCAAAGCAATCGGAGAGTTTCTTCTCAGCATAGGGAGCACTGCCCTTGGTGATAAGCTGAATGATCTCCACATTATTCAACTGTCCAGCCCTTCTGGTCATGGCTGCGATAAGCATTTGTGGTGCGCCGCAGCCTGTGCCGATAAAAACCCTTTGCCCGGCACGCAAATGGGAAAGCGCCTTGGCCGGCGTTGCTATCATCTCGCTGTATTTTTCCTGCCAGTCGTTATCGTATTCCATGCTCCCTCTTTTACGAGAAAAAGTCATTTACTGTTCATTCCCTGTTATACGGATGCCCGCTGTGGAAATGGCACTGCAGTTGAAAAGGACATTCGCGCATCTGCAACCACTGGCTCATTTCCTATCTCGCCAACGATGAGTGGATTAATGTCAATTTCCTGGATCTGGGGGAAATCGGTAGCCAGCTGACTGATGCGCTGCAGCGCAATGGCCAGAGCATCGATATCGATCTCTTTAACCCCGCGCTTGCCGTGCAACAGTTCATACGATCTGGTGGATTTCAACATCTGGATGGCCTCATCCTTGGTGATGGGTGCCAAGTGAAAGGCAACATCCTCCATCATCTCGACAAAAATACCGCCCAGACCAAACATCAGCATAGGGCCAAACTGAGGATCCCGCTTCATCCCCAGGATCACCTCCAGCCCGCTGTCAGCCATTTTCTCCACATAAACACCATTAATATGGGCTTCTGGAGCATGTTTGCGAATGCGCAGCATCATCAGGTCAAAAGCATCCTCCACTTCCTGACTGGAACCCACATTGAGTTTTACCCCGCCCATATCACTTTTGTGGATAATGTTGGGAGAAACAATTTTCATGGCCACTGGAAAACCGATAAAACGGGCCAGCTCAACCGCCTGTTCGGGGCTGACCGTCAGTCGCCCCTCCAGAATGCGGAATCCATAGGCCTTGAGGATATCTTTGGCTTTCACCTCACCTAGCCGCTTGTGACCGGTGCGTTGACGCCTTGTAATGATGCGTTCAACCCGTCTGCGATTGACAGGGAACCGAACCACCTGGCGAGCTGGTCTGCGTTTCCATACGCCATAATGATACATACTGCGCAGGGCAGCAACAGCACGTTCAGGGGTATCGTAAAAGGGTAATCTCCCGGCAGCCAGCTCTTTCCTGCTGGGCATAATATCATCCCCCCCTAAAAAGCTGGCCAGCACCGGCTTGGTAAAATCCTGGGTAGTGGCTATGATACGTGCGGTGTCTTTGGGATGATCAAGATATTGCGGAGCCAAAATGACCATAATCGCATCCACCCCTTCATCCCGTTGTATTTCCTTAAGCAGGTTGGCATAATCATCGGGTTGTGCAATGGCTGACAGATCCAGTGGATTGTTAATCTTGGCTGCCCTGGGAAGGATATGCTGGAGATTCTTTTTGAGCGTTTCGCTGATCTTGCCAAGCTGCAGTCCAGCCTTTTCCAACGCGTCTGCGGTAATGGTCCCTGAACCACCGGAGTTGGTAATAATAAATACCCTTTCCCCCTGAGGTAATGGCTGCATGGCAAGGGCGCTGGAGTAATCAAACAGCGCCTCAAAGGTGTCTGCCCTGCAGATTCCAGCGCGTTTAAAGGCGGCACCATAAGCCGTATCTTCGCCGCTGAACACTCCTGTATGAATGGCGGCAGCATGTTTTCCAGCTGTCGTTGTCCCCGACTTGAGGATAACCACAGGTTTTACAGCACTTGCTGCTTCTGCCGCTTTCACAAACCCATCTCCATCGCTGATATCTTCCAGGTACCCGACAATAACCCTGGTCTGCTCATCCTCTGCCAAGGCTTCCAGTACCTCCACCTCAGTAATATCAGCCTTGTTTCCAATGGATATGGATTTTGAAACGCCAAGCTCGCGGCTTTCTGCCAAATCCATCATGGAGGTACACAATGCACCAGACTGGGAGAAAATTGCCATACTGCCCGGCTTGGGTGATCGCCTGGAAAAAGAGGCGTTCAGGTTGATCTCAGTATTGATCATGCCCAGACAGTTGGGTCCCAGCAAGCGAACTTTTCCACGCCGACAAATCTGGACCAGTTCCTTTTCCAGCTGCTTCCCCTTCTCTCCACTTTCTTTAAATCCAGAGGCCACCACAACAACTGAGCGTACTTTTTTATACACTGCTGAACGTGCAGAGTCGGGTACCTGCTCTGCAGGGACAGCGAGTACTGCCATATCAATGGAGTCTGGATAATCATTGATCTCGGGATACACCTTCAAACCAAGCAATTCACCACCAGCCTGGTTCACAGGGATAATTGGCCCTTCAAATCCACCTTTCACCAGATTATTAAGCACCTCATATCCAACCTTTCCCTCGGTCTTGGACGCTCCAATTACAGCTATGGATTGGGGGTAGAATAGTCTTTCCACTTTTGCCCTCTTTTTTTTCGATTAAATACGCAATTTAGGGTCTGGGAATGTGCACGGTAAAACCGGCTGCCTCAATGGCCTTATGCACGGCTCGAATGTTATAGGTGTTAATCCGCAAATAAATCATCGGCTCACCATTTTCTGTCTCTTTGGTACGAATCAGCCGGGTAAAAGCCACGTTGGTATCTTCCATCACCTTGGCAATTTTACTCAACGCTTCCTCATCACCATTATCCTTGATGGCCACCAGAGCTGAGCCCTTTTCCCCCAGGCCAAACATGAATCGGTAGGCTTTGAGTAAATCCATGACCGACAAAATACCTATAACCTGCTGCTGCTCATTGACGACGGGCAAGGCGCCCACATTTTCTGATTGCAGTTGGAGTAAGGCCCGATCCAGCGTTGAAAGTGTATTGAGGGTAAGACAGTCTTCTGACATGACCTCTGTTACCAGAGTATTGGAAACCTGATGCTCCACATTTTGCCGTTCCTTACTGCGAGCAACAGTAGATGGGGTTGCCGAGCGCAAGTCACGGTCTGAGAGCATTCCCAGCAGCACATTATTATCATCCACCACGGGAATATGCCTGAAGCGATATTGATTGAGTATCTCAATTGCTTCGGCAACGGTCTGATCCGGACCAATGGTTATGGGCGAGGGGGTCATATAATGCCGAACATACATAGTGTGTCTCCTATTCCCTATTTGCCAGTATGGGTATTCTGTTGCCGGAACCGCACGACTCCCTGAAGGTATGCGACTGCACAGTGGCCGAGGTTGGCTAAATTATATCCGCCCTCCAAAATGGAAAGCATTTTATCCTGGGTAAAACGGTGAGCCAGCTCTGCCATAAACATGCCCAGCTCTTCATACATCTCCGTGGAAAATTCGAGTCCGGACATATCGTCTTCAATGTGGCTGTCAAATCCGGCACCAATCACCAGGGCCTGTGGCTGAAATTTTTCCACAAAAGTAACAATACGCCCAAAGGTTGCCCGCACAGCCTCATCACCATCACCAGGAAGCAGAGGGAGGTTCAGGATGGTACCCTTCCCCTCCTTCATACCTGTCTCTTCAGGCCAACCAGTACCAGGATAGCTGAAACTTGGATGCTCGTGGATGGAGATATAGGCAGCGTCTGGATCTTCTTCAAATGCGGTCTGGATACCATTACCGTGGTGGGCATCAAAATCGATAATGCAGACACGCTTGAGCCCAAAATGGTTTTGCCAGTAACGAGCTGCAACAACACAGTTGTTAAAAAAACAAAAACCATAGGGCGCATTGGGTTCTGCATGATGTCCAGGGGGTCTTGTAGAACCGAACACCACCTTGGTTACATCGTCCTCAACCACCTCTACACCAACCAGCCCCGTGCCAGCAGAGAGCATGGCAACATCAAAGGATTCGTAGCCCACCTGGTTGTCTGGGTGGTCTATGTAGGTCTTACCGCTGAGCACAGCCTCCTCAAACCGAAACAACCAGTCTTGTGGATGAAAAACGGTGAGTTCTTCACGCAGTGCCATGCGCGGCCGTATTTCCTCCAATGCATGTTTCAGCGAACTGGCTTGCAGAGCCTCTGCAATGACAGCAAGGCGCTCTGGAAGTTCGGGATGCTCTCCCCCACCAGTATCATGCCTACTGAAAAAGGGATCACTTATAATGACAACGGAAATGTTATTTCCCATAAACCTTGTACTGTGTTAGGGTCTACCGTTTCTTGTTGTGGTTATGCTGGGTACTCTGCACAACCAATCCTGATTAAACCATATTCATACACACTCTGCCTAGGGCAAATCTTTATTACGGCTGCTTCCATGAACAAAAAAACAGTACATATCACCCTGTTTAAATCATCCCTCTGTCCGAGGTGTCATTATGTGCAAAAGGTACTTGAAAAAATAACGGCTACCACTCCCGAGCTTGAAGTGGTGGCTGTGGACATACTCAGTGAACCTGGTTTATGTTTGCAAAAACAAATAGTAATGATCCCTGCACTGCTAACCGATTCCGGAAAAAAGCTTTCTGGTATATGGATATCAGAAAGCAGGATCCGTGAATTTATTGACCAGGAGATGGCCGCCGAAAAAAGCCAGTAACCTCTTCCCTACTTTTTCAACTCCGCAGCACGTTCGGGTGGAAAAAGTCGATCTACCATAGAGCGTTTTTCCACAGGCCGATTCAGTAAAATATTCAGATTGTTTTTCGCCGTATAATTCCTGTCCCAGAGGGCAATGGCCTTTTCATAGCTTCCCTTTGCCTCTTCCAGATTCCCCTGGTACCGCTCAACCATCCCAAGATTGGCGTAGGTAACAGAAAGCCTCCGCTTATTTTCAATTTGGGCCAACAGCAGGTCATCCACCCTTTTCTTTATGAGAGTTTCTACATTTTTACCAGTCAGTTTGGGATCGTCCAGATCAAAAGTTGGTCGAATGATACGCTCCAGCTCTGCTTTTGAGAGGGTTCCCATTGTTGCAACCCAGTCATTATACACTGTTATAGCCTTACGGAGATAGAGTTCCGCTGTATCTAATGTTGCAACCATCCAGGTTCTGTCAATATCCCCTTCACCCAAGATGGCAGTTTCAAGTTGGACCAGATAGACCGAAGCCATGTTATTCCACACCACACCGCGCTCAAAGGAGTGTTCATATCCAGCAGTGTTCTGGTAGATCCCGTCCATTGCCCGCAGCAATGAGAGGGCAGTGCCGTACTGATCACTTTCCAGCCCCTTTTCATATTCACGTTGCAGCGCTCTTGCTTCCAATACCCGTGGATCCTCTGCACTGTTGATTGGGTGCATCCGAAGTTTATGGAATGCGAAAACTGAGTTTTTCCTGCGGTGTTTAGTAAATAATTTCAATAGGTTAGGTTATTTTTTTTGTTTGAAACCAAGCCCCTTTATGGTATAATGTCCTGTAAATTCAGGAGGTTATATTATGGCAAGAGCGCAAAAAGCACAGAACTGGAAAGAA
>PDQK01000029.1 GCA_002746685.1 Desulfobulbus propionicus
GCCGAGGCTGCCTGATGCCTATTTTTAATTTTTTAATCTCAGGGCTTGTAGCTTATCTCACCCATCAGGCTGTCCAATCAATTGGGTCCGCCGCCGCGATTGCGGGAGGATGCCTCCGGCGGGGCTTCCGCAATAGGATGAAAACTATGGGCAGAAAAGAGCGATTTCTCTAATTTAGGTTGGCACTAAAAAAGGGGATGTTGACACAAGGCTCCTACGCCTACAGACACCAAAAATCAGGTAGAAGGGAAAGAGACCAGTATTGACCGTACGCGGCGCCTTTTCTACGTAACATGCAGCAGGGCGGAGGAAAGTCTAGCTATTGTTGCTTATACAAAAGAACCTCAAAAGGTTGAAAATTTCACTCTTGGGCAAAACTGGTTTGATAAGGAAGAGATAATTCATATCTAAACAGTCAAATAATGAAAATATGCTGTTCTGTTTTAAGTGAGACAAGGCGCGAAATTCATAATATTTCAAAAGGTTAGAGTGGTTTTGCCTAAGAAGTATACTATTTGAGAATATTGGTCGAAATAATTAAAAAAAACGGATCCCTGCGGGGAATAAGCATTATGAGTGATACAGTCTTTAAACAGGTGAATTACGATCTTGGTTCTTTAACAAAATTTATAGAGCTGGGCGTAATTGGACTTCCAGATATACAGCGGCCATTTGTTTGGAAGAATGCAAAAGTTCGAGATCTTTTTGACTCAATGTATCAGGGCTATCCTGTAGGGTATCTGCTGCTATGGCAAAATGCGTATGAAGATCAGAGTAAGGCCATTGGTACTGACAATAAACAGAAACCACCGAAATTGTTGATTGTAGACGGGCAGCAACGCCTTACTTCTTTGTATGCTGTGGTAAAGGGAATTGCCGTTGTGCGTGAAAACTATGATGCTGAGAAAATTGAAATTGCCTTCAACCCGATACAGGAAAAGTTTGAGGTCGCAGACGCTGCAATTCGGAAGGACAAAAGCTATATTCCGAATATTTCGAAAGTATGGGATAGTGATGTTGACCTGTTTGAGCTCGTTGATGATTATATGGAAGGATTAGAGGCAACGAGGGAAGTCAATTCAGGAGAGAAAAAACAAATAAGAAAGGCCATTACAAAGTTATTAGGCTTGTTGAGTTTCCCTTTTACAGCCTTGGAGCTTGCTTCACACATTAGTGAGGAGCAGGTTGCGGATGTTTTTGTAAGGATCAACAGTAAAGGTACTCCATTGAATCAGGCAGACTTCATATTGACATTGATGTCTGTATTCTGGGATGAAGGGCGATTTGCATTAGAAAAGTTCTGTAAAGAGGCTCGAACGCCTGCTGCGGGCCAACCTTCTCCATTTAATCATTACATCCATCCCGACCCTGATCAGTTGCTCAGGGTATGTGTTGGCTTGGGCTTTAAAAGGGGGCGGATGAAATATGTTTACTCTATTTTGAGAGGGAAAGATCTTGAAACGGAGACTTTCAGCATCGAAAGAAGAGATGAACAGTTTGGGGTCTTGAAGCAAGCTCAGGAGCGAGCTTTAAATCTTCAACATTGGCATGATTTCCTAAAGGCGTTGCTTGCTGCTGGTTAACGTTCGGGTAAGCTTATCAGTTCCCAGAATAATCTTTTGTTTGCATATATTCTTTATCTTATGGGAAGAACTGAATACGGTGTTGAGGAATATCGATTACGTAGACTTATTGCCCGCTGGTTCTTTATGTCGGCATTGACCGGGCGCTACACCGGCTCTCCTGAATCTCAAATGGAATTTGATCTCGCTCGATTTAGAGGATTGAGCAGTCCAGAGCACTTTGTCACGGTGTTAATTGATATCTGCAATTCAACTCTCACTGCCGATTTTTGGACTATTACGTTGCCAACAGAGCTTGCAACGTCTTCGGCACGAAGCCCGTCAATGTTTGCTTATTTTGCATCGCTGAATCTTCTGGATGCCAGAGTTCTCTTTTCCCATCAAAAAGTTGGTGAGCTAATGGATCCGACGACGACAAGTAATCGCTCTTCATTGGAGCGACATCACTTATTCCCAAAGGCGTATCTAAAAACACTGGGAATTCATGAGGTGAGAGACACGAATCAGATAGCAAATTATGCAATGGTGGAGTGGGGAGATAACATGAAAATTAGCGATTTCCCTCCTGAAGAATATCTTCCTGTTTTACGGGAAAGGTTTACTGGTAAAGAAATGGAGCGGATGTGTTATTGGCATGCGTTACCTGATAATTGGGAAAAAATGGATTATCAGGAATTTCTTAAAAAACGCAGGGAGTTAATGGCTAAGGTAATCCAGGATGGTTACAGCCTCTTAGCAGGAAATGGAGGGAATCCTGAAGTCGAGGAACTGTCTGTAGAGTCCCTCATTAATCAAGGAGAAACAACAACGATTGAATTCAAGTCAACCTTGAGGATCAATCTGCACACAGGAGAGAAGGATCCTAGGATGGAGTTATCGGTACTGAAGACAATTGCTGCATTTGTCAACACACATGGCGGAACTTTGGTTATAGGCGTTGCTGATGATACAAGCCCGGTTGGAATCGAAGTTGATAAATTTCTTGATGAAGACAAGATGTATCTCCATTTGGTCAATTTGGTGAAATCCAGATTGGGTGCTGCTCACATGATGTATCTCCACCCCAGGTTTGATGATTATAATGGAAACCGTGTTTTGATTGTTGAATGTATGCCAGGAAAATCTCCTGTATTTACTAAGGATGGTAATCTAGAGCGATTTTACGTCCGCATGGGGGCTGCAACTGCTGAGCTTACGGGATCTCAGGCACAAGAGTTTATATCGCAGAGATTCTAAGTAGCGTAAACTGTCAGATCGGGCCTGAACCACTACAATTGATGCGATGTAGATGTGTTACTCATCCCTTTGTCTGTTATTTTTCCCCTGCTCTCTTTTTAAGATACTTTTTCCAGTGCCTGTCCGGTGCACACTCAAAAGTAAGGTGTTCTCTGGTGGTTGGATGAGTACAAGATACACTTACTGCATGTAAACCGAGCTGTTTATCTCCAAATGGCACCGGATGCTCTGCGTACCTGTAATCTCCCAGTAGAGGATATCCACGGCTGGAAAACTGCACTCTGATTTGATGATGGCGACCAGTTATGAGTTCGATTTCCACAAGAGAAATATTCCTCCCCTTCCCTACCCTTTTAAACGATAAAATGGCTTGTTTACCTTCCTTGTTTACAAAGCTGGTTGCACCTTTGCGATCCAGATTATCCTGCCACTTCTTTTGAATAGGCACTATGCCCTGTACTAGGGCAAGATACGTCTTTTTCACCCTATATTCTCTGATCTGTTGAGATAACCTCCCGGCAGCTTTAGAAGTTCTGGCAAGCAGCACCACTCCCGATACAGGCCGATCCAGTCGATGCACTAAACCTAAAAACACATTGCCAGGCTTCTCATATTTCGTTTTGAGATACGTTTTAGAGAGGCTTAACAAATCCTCGTCTCCAGTCTTGTCTGCCTGGACTAACAAACCAGCCGGTTTGTTGACCACAAGAAGATGGTTGTCTTCATAAAGAACTGGTATGATGCGGCCCGTTTTACTCTTGATCTGCATACGAGGGTATCAGTTACTTTAAACTCACTGTTTCGGAATCCTTTATGAAAAGGCTGTTGATCATCAATCCCTATAGTCCCTATTTTAAGTACATCCCAATGGGCACTTTTGGATTATGCGATTTTCTCTCCAAGCGCGGTTGTTTTGCTGGGATTATCAATCTGGCACTGTACCCCAGTGCAGAGGGTATTCCAAAGTTGGAAATGATGATTAATGACTTTCAACCTACCCATGTAGCCATTATTTTTCACTGGCAGGAAACAGCTCATGGCATGACTGATCTTATTCACTATTTCAGTACCCACTTTACCCACCTGCCTCTCATCATAGGCGGTTTCACTGCCAGTGTTTTCAAATCACAGATACTTGATCAATTCCCCAGGGTTAATTATCTGGTTACTGGAGATCCAGAGCTTCCATTGCTCCATCTGCTAAGCGATAGACCAGCAACAGAAATCCCCAATTTGATTTACCAGCAGCAGGGGAAAATAATCGAATCTGAACAGCAATGGCTGGTTGATCAAACAACACTAAACACCATATCTTTCTCAACCTATGAAGCGCTGTACGATTACCAACTCTATTTTACAACGATTGAAGACATCCTTGGGGTTCCTCTCTTCTTAGGGCGAGGGTGTGTATTTAACTGTTCCTACTGCGGTGGCAGCAGGGATGCATTTGGTCATCATTCAGCTCGAAAAGCGCCCTGTGCACGCTCCATAGCATCAATTCTAAGAGACCTCCACACGCTGAAAGAAGCAACTGATACCCTTTATATCTGCTATGAAAATAGTCAAAAATTCATCACACAACTCTTTCAAGCTATTGCTGAAGATCCGGCATTACGTGGTCATTTCACCCTTAATTACGGCGCCTGGCATCTTTTGGATGATCACTTTCTTGATCTGTACACCAAAGCGTTTAACACCACTCGTAAAAAACCGATCTTTGAATTTTCGCCAGAAGTTACTGCAGATAACAGCCGCAATACAATCAAAAGACATACAACGTACTCGCTTGATCATTTAATCAATAACTGCAAAAGCATTGAGCGTAGGTTTCAGCATCAGGTAAAAATCGAACTCTTTTTCAGCCGCTACCACCCCACCGAACCTACTTTTGCAAGCTTACTTGAAGAGATCAAAACACTATTCTACCTTAAACACTACTTGTTTATCACTCATTCACCTGCAATCCACGTCTGTTACGATCACCTTTCCACAGACGTTGCCAGCAGGTACTGGAGCGATTACGCTGACCGCTCCTTCTCTACCTTTCTTGCCAAAAAAGAGCTGATCGACAACAATGAACTCTACCCCTATCCGGTGGATAATCTCTGTTTGTATATCCCCGAATCATTGTCATTGGATGATCAGGTCAGGATTGAGGCACTGATTCACATTCTTGAACAGCTGGAACAGGGCTGTCATGAACTCTTTCATACCCTTTTTTTCTGCAGCAAGGCAGTATGGATTGATGATCTTTCCACAATACTCTTTCCTCTTGCAACGAAACAGCCCAAAACGTTTTTTAGCACCATAAGGTTGGATAACATACTTACCTACCTCTCATCCCATCTGGCAGCTGCTGAACCATATAACAACTATGCATTCTGGCCTGACCTGATACGATATAGTTTAACCAAGCAAGAGATGCTTTCACGTGATCAGGACACTGAACCACAGCCGTTTGACATGGACCAAGCCTACATTCTCAATAAACAAAGAGTTGCCATCCATGAACATGAGTATCCTTATCTCTCACATTTCTTGAATCGACTTGATGACACCCCACCGGAAAAGCTTCAGTATCAAAGAACAGTTTTTCTTTTTCTGCGTGATGAGGTACTCACCTTACCGCACCGCAGTTTTCGCGCAACACTGCAAAAATTTGAACAGCCGCTGACCGTGAAACACTACCTGAATCAGCTGAAAAATACGGGTGGAATTGATACTGACAAGCATAGAAGGACTATAGAAAAACTGGTTGAAAATGATGTGCTCCAACCAGGTACAGGTGAAAATCTTTCTTAAGAAACAGCTACTCTGACTGTACAGCTCCAGGAAAGTCCTGGAATACCGTGTCAAAGGGAATAGCAAAACCGATACCTTCTGTATTGTTAATGATCATAGTATTGACCCCGAGCACCTGTCCTTGATCGTTAATCAGGGGACCACCACTGTTTCCCGGGTTAATAGGAGCATCTATCTGAACCAGCTTCTTCCCGTTAATTTCCCGATATCCAGAGATTACCCCGGAAGTGACCGTGTGATGTAAACCAACCGGGCTGCCGATGGTATACACTGTCGCTCCCTGCTGCACATAACTTCTCTTTTCAGGAAGTGGTATAGCTGGCGAATTATACGCATCAATGGAAAGCAGAGCCAAATCGTTGTTCGGGCTTATCTGTAAACTGCTCACCGAATATTCACTCCCATCAATAAGCACCACCTTGCCATCTTGGGTGAAATCACTTTGCTTTATGGTGGCAATCTGCCGCTCCAACTGTTCCAGCTTGCCATTATAGCTGGTATACCGTTTTTCTCGCAGGGAAAGATTTTTTACCATTTGCTGCTTGATCTCTTGATCATGGATGTTCTTTACCTGCTTGCGGTTCAGGTCAAGATTCTTGCGCTCATTTTTGAGTTGTTCAGCAAGCTCCTGTGCTTGGGATTCGAGCGTGCTCAATTGCTTTTGATCCACCTGAACTACGTGGCGATTGGTGATAATGGTGCCAAAGGCATCAATGAAAAAACCAGAGCCACTCCCCCACGGAGCAACCAGAGAAACCGTTGCATTACGGGCTGCCTCAATAGGGCCAACCGGAGCAAACCCTTCGGCCAGTTGCCCTGCAAGCCCGTCCTCAGCAGTTCCTGCACTATCTGATGGCTCACCTTCAAAAACCCCGTCATCCTGACTAATGGACGCATCACGTTCAGTAAAAGATTGAGCGGGAGCGCTGTACGCGGTTTCCCGATTCTCAGGCGCTGGACTCGGTTTGGTGAGAACATATTGCCCACCAACGGCAAGTGCTCCTCCCAAAACGCCCCCAAGTATAACCAGCGAAAGCGCGCTACGTTTCCTGGGCTCTACTGGTGGGGCATTCTTCTGCTTTTTTTGCAGATATGCCTCATATTTTATAAAAATGATCCCGCAATTTGCACACTCTTCACCACCAGCTTGAATATATCCACACTTAGGGCATTTCATAATTCAACACCTGGTTTGCCTTACACTCCATCGCTTAATCAAGCGGATCAAATTGATCCTTTGTGGCATAGCACATGGGGCATACCCACTCTTCAGGTAACTCCTCAAAGCTTGTCCCCGGAGCAATGTCATTCATGGGATCCCCCTGCTCTGGGTCATACACGTAGCCACAGTTCACACAAATATATTTTCCGTTCTCTTCCATATCTTATACCGCAAAATATTTAGCTTGTGGATGATGCACCACAATGGCTGAGGTGGTCTGCTCTGGCACCATCTGCATATTCTCGGTTAAACTCACCCCGATCTTTTCCGGCCTTAAAAACGCAAAAAGCGGCACATGGACGTCCATATCCGGGCAGGCAGGGTAACCAAACCCATAACGCGAGCCCTGATACCCCTGGGTAATAACACCATCTGTTTCCTCTCCACCTATCCCAAGTTCACGTCGCATCCGGGCATGCCAGTACTCTGCCAGGGCATCGGTCACCTCAACACTGAATCCATGAAGCATAAGGTAATCGTGGTAGGCATCATCCTTATACAGCTGGGCTGTCTTTGCTGCTATTCTATCACCAATGGTGACAACAAAAAAGCCCGCAATGTCTCCCCCCTCTTGCCTGGTTTTGAAATAATCGCTTATACAACGAAAAGGCGCGGATTGCTGACGTGGAAACACAAAGGGGTACAGCTTATCGTCAGCAGCAACATGGACGGTCTCCCCTTCTGCATAGCAGTTGAAATACCCATAGCTCACCCTGGGAGTGATAAGCCCCTGCTCAACCGTTGAACGGCACAGCTCCTGATACAAGGGTTCAATCGTGGTGTCGATCAGTTCCTTATATTCCTCAGCGCTCATCCTGCCACGTCGATACCCCCAGCGTCCCCGAATAAGGGCCTGCTTATTGATAAGGGGAAAGAGTACCTCCGGCTCAATTGCTTCTTCATACCGCTGACCAATAAAGGGAGGATCTGGTACAGGAACAGTGCGATCAACCGAAGCATCTTTTACCCCCGGTTTCATGGTTTGGACGGCCTGTTTTTTATTAAAAACCGTTGCAGTAAGCGTTCCTTCTTCAAACTCTCGCACGGCTTTAAGCCCGGCAAAGGCATCCTGACAGTAGACAACCGGCGCGTCATAGCCTGGGACGCACGACTCAGCAACAAATTTGGGAGTGAGTGCAGCTCCACCGAGCAAAATCGGAGCGGTGAGCCCAGCTTCCTTGTATTGCGCCATGGACTCCTGCATCACAATGGCTGATTTAACCAGCAGGCCGCTCAACCCGATTACGTCCACATCATACTCCTTGGCCTTGGCAATAATGGCCTCAGCTGACATCTTGATCCCAACGTTGTACACCTTGTAGCCGTTGTTGGAGAGGATGATATCAACCAGGTTCTTCCCGATATCGTGCACGTCGCCCTGGACCGTTGCCAAAAGCACCCTGGTTGCGCTATCTGCATCAATTTTTTCCATGAACGGTTCCAGAAAACTGACGGATTTCTTCATCACCTCTGCTGACTGGAGCACAAAGGGGAGCAAAATCTCCCCCTTACCAAACAGCTCACCCACATGACGCATGGCTGGAACCAGAATCTGGTTGATAATGGCTAAAGGTTCATAGCGTTGCATGAGCCCAGGTAAAATATCCTCGACACCATCCTTGTCCCCGCTGACCACATGCTGAAACAGTTGTTCTTCCTGGGTCTTTTTCGCAGCTTCTTCCTCATCAAACCCATCATCAGCCATATCGCTGAAATACTCGATAAAGCGCATGAGCGGTGTTTCTTCACGCTCACCCTGACGATCATAGAGTAAATCAAGACACACCTGACGGTCTTCTTCACCAATCCGGGCCAGCGGGATAATTTTCGCCGCATCCACGATGGCAGCATCAAGCCCGCCTGCCACCGCCTCATGGAGAAAAACCGAGTTGAGCACCCGACGTGCTTTGGGAGCGAGACCAAAAGAAATATTGCTCAGCCCCAGAACGGTTAAACAACCAGGCAGCTCTTTTTTGATCAGCTTGATGCCTTCAATGGTCTGGATGGCGGCATCACGCAGGTTTTCATCACCTGAACCAACGGTAAAGGTCAAACAATCAAACATGAGATCACTGGGCCGCAGTCCAAACTCATGCACCGCGATATCATGGATCTGCCTGGCAACAGCGATTTTGTCCTGGGCAGTCATAGCCATACCCTGCTCACCGATGGTAAGCGCCACCAGGGCTGCACCATATTGCTTTGCTGTAGCGCACACCCGCCTCATATTTGTTCCGCCATCTTCCAGGTTAATGGAGTTGATCACGCAGCGACCAGGATAGAGTTTCAGGCAGGCTTCAATACATTCCGGCGTTGTTGAATCGATCATCAACGGTGCTTTCAGCGAGTGTGCACACATCTTCACCAAAGTGGTCATATCAACCAATTCGTCACGTCCAGCATAGGCAGTACACAGGTCGATGATGTGTGCGCCTTTAGCTTCCTGTTCCTGGGCAATCTTCAGGCAGCTCTCGTAATCATCTGCAAGGAGTAACTCACGGAACTTTTTGGAGCCATTGGAATTGGCACGCTCACCGATCAAAAGGGGTGGGATTTCCTGCTGCAGTTCAACTGCCTGGTATAAACTCGCTACAGAAGGCTTCATCTGGAAACCTCCCGTACTGCTGGTTTTACACCTTTAAGCTCCTGCACGAGTGCTTTGGTGTGTTCCGGGGTGGTACCGCAACAACCACCAACAATGGACACTCCAAACTCTTCAATAAACCGCTTCATGTCTTTGGCGTACTGCTCTGGTGAGAGGGGGTAACAGGTCTTGCCATCCACCACTTCAGGAAGCCCCTGATTGGGTACACAGGAAATACGCCCTGGCCAGTTCTGGCTGAGATACCTGATATGCGATTCCATTTCAGCAGGCCCGGTGGCACAGTTTAAGCCAAAAGAGAGGATGGGAAAGGGTTCAAAGGTAACTGCAGCTGCAGCGATATCAGTACCCACCAACATGGTGCCGGTACGCTCAATGGTCACTGAGGCCATCACGGGCACATCCTCCCTGCCCATATCATCCAGCACCTTGAAACAGGTGGTCATGGCTGTTTTTATCTGGAGCAAATCCTGGCAGGTTTCAATGATGAGCACATCCACTCCACCCTTTACCAGAGCCTGGATCTGTTCTTCTGTGGCACGGGCCAGGTCTTCCACTTCAATATGCCCGAGGGATGGCAGCTTGGTCCCTGGGCCGACAGAACCAGCAATATAGGTGTCAGGCTTACCGTTGATAGCTTTGCGGGCACACTCCACTCCCGCAAGGTTAATTTCCTCTACCCGGTCCTCCAGGTCATACTCACTCAATACTATTGAACTGGCCCCAAAGGTATTGGTTTCTATCACCATTGCGCCAGCCTCAACAAAGGCACTATGCAGGGCAATAATGGTTTCCGGAGAGGTCACATTTAAAAGTTCGTTACACCCTTCCCTGCCTTCCCAGGCTGCAAGGGGAATATCCATGAGCTGCAGATTGGTTCCGCAAGCGCCATCCACAATTACCACGTCCTGTTCTGTAATCTGCATTGTTTTTTTTTACCGCTTCCCTTTTGCCGAAGGGGGTATATTGATTGAGTTTACGTCCGATTTGCCCAAATAAGATGGTCACAATACCACTTGTACTTATGAACACAAGTGGTATAATTTCACCTATCCATGAAATCTATTCATAAAAAGACAATAGCAACCTTAGAACGCATCCATCTGGAAATACTCCACGCTGTCGATGAGCACGGTTCACTCACGGCAGCTGCTAAAAGCCTCCATCTCACTCAGTCTGCGTTGAGTCATAGTATTCGTAAACTTGAACGGCAATGGGGAGTTGCGCTGTGGTATCGGGAAGGCCGTAACTTACGTCCTACCCAGGCGGGTGCGTATCTGCTCTCTGTGGCACAGCGGCTGACACCACAGTTTCGTCAAGCAGAAGAGCGTCTCTGGCAGTTTGCCCAGGGACAGCGAGGAACCCTGCGCATCGGTATGGAGTGCCACCCCTGCTACCAGTGGCTATTAAAAATCACGGCTCCATACCTTGCCCAATGGCCGGAAGTTGACCTGGACATTAAACAAAAATTTCAATTTGACGGCATAGATGCCTTGCTCGGCAGTGAGATAGACCTGCTGGTAACACCAGACCCGATGTACCACAAAGGGCTCTTGTTTGAACCGGTATTTGACTATGAGCAGGTGCTGGTGGTTGGAGCAGGTAACCCCCTTGGACAGGCAAAGCATGTTTTACCAGAACACCTTACTGAACAAGTGCTGATTACCTACCCCGTCACCAATGATCGGCTGGATATATTTACCCAATTCTTTCATCCTGCCGGTATCAGGCCCAGGCGTCACAAACTCATCGAGACCACAGATATCATGCTCCAGATGGTTGCCAGTGGCAGGGGGATTACTGCCCTGCCCCGCTGGGTGGTGGAAGAAAATGCGGATCGCTTTGAGCTGTTCCCGGTTCGACTGGGTAAAACCGGTATCCACAAACATATTTATCTTGGTATTCGTGAAGCAGATGCAAACATTGATTATCTGCGGGCATTTGTACACCTTGCGCGGGAGCAGCAAACCTGAGCGAGCTGACAACAATGCAGGTTTGCTCTCCTCACGCCTTTTCCCGCGAGCTATTGCTACGCAGCAATGGGCAGGCTTTCTGCCTGTGGCTCCATGACCATGGTGCCAGCTCCCAGCCACATGGATAAGGGGCTATTGCTTCCTGGAAGGGGGCCGAAAAACCTGGCCGCTGCAGATAAACACATAATCTGGTCACTACTTATTCGGCCTAAAGGTTCGGTTCCAGGAATAAAAAAATCGACCTGTCCATCTCGCTTCACCACCATCAGGTTGCCCCGAGCATCCATCATCTCATCGCTGATAAAATGCACTGACTCAAGTTGTGCTTTTCCTTTTTTAATACCGCTGAAAACAAACATTGCCCGACTGATAATCATCTTAAATCGCATAACCGACCTCCTGTGCATCGTTTTTCTTGACTCTACCAGGAGGGGTTTGTCATATAGTGACTAACCCCCAATTTTTTTTGAAAAAAATGAGCCTGCTTGAACGAATTTATTATTTTCATTCCCGGATTGAAGCGAACCGCTTTCCCAATGCAACGGATTTAGCGGCTGAATTTGAGATATCTCAAGCCACAGCCCATCGAGATATCAGTTACCTTCGTGATCGATTACTTGCTCCGCTGGAATTTGATCAGCAAAAAAACGGGTATTTTTATACTGAAGAAGGGTTTCGACTCCCCTTTGAAGAGAGCTCCAAGATTGTGCTCTTTTTAGGTATCCTCACTACCCTGGCCAGTGAGGCAGGACTTGCAGAATTGCCTGAATTTGCACAGCTCAAAAGCAAGCTCACTGCCATGGTTGCGCCGGATAAAAAAGAGCTTGAACAATACCTGCACTGTGAGTGGGTGGAGACAGAACAGGTTGATACGGTTATCTTTATGACCGTGCTGAACGCTCTGTTTGAGCATACCCAGGTTCATATCTCCTATCTCAAAGGAGCTGCTGCCAGCTCGCGAACCATTGACCCGCTGAAACTCATTCATTATCAGGGGCGCTGGTATCTGTATGGCTGGTGTCATCTCAGAGAATCGAGAAGACTGTTTCATATCTCACGTATCAAGCGTGCTGAGTTGCTTGAGCATCCTGTTACCCATTTCATGGAGACAGAAGACACCACCCTTACCGGAGTGTTTGGGATATTTAAGGGGGAAGCTCAAAACGAGGTGACCATCCGCTTAACCGGCCAGGCCGCCGAGTTGATACAATTGCAACATTGGCACCCCAAGCAGCGAATTGAAGCAACTGAGCACGGGGTATTACTCACCCTGCCCGTTGCCGATGACCGGGAAATCATCATGAAGGTGCTCCAGTTCGGAAAAATGGCTGAGATTATCTCTCCAGCCGGGTTACGGGAAAAAATCAACACAGAAATCAAAAAAATGGTAGAATTATACCGTTAGGTTCTCTCATTCCCCAACCACGTTTTATTTTCATTATCTTTATCCAGAGGAATACACCATGTCATCATCTCTTACTGCGGTGGTACTGGCTGCAGGTAAAGGCACCAGAATGAAATCGGACAAGGCCAAAGTGCTCCATGAGGTCTTTTTCAAGCCAATGGTACACCATGTGCTTGATGCAATTAAGCTGACTTCGGTCAGCCAGACAGCCATTATCATTGGCCACCAAAAGGAAAAGGTCCAAGCCTCACTTAACGGGTACGAATATGTTGCGGTTACCCAGGAGGAGCAACTGGGAACCGGCCATGCTGTACTGTGTGCCGAGCAAGCCTGTGCAACATCTGACCATGTCATGATCTTATGTGGCGATACCCCGCTGGTGAAAGGTGAAATGCTCCAGGCCTTACTTGAGCAGCACCTGCAAAAAAATGCTGCTGTTACCCTGCTCACCACTGAGCTTGCAAATCCCTTTGGCTATGGCAGGATCATTAAAGATTCCCAGGGGAATGTGATTGCCATTGTGGAACAAAAGGATGCCTCACCTTCCCAACAGCAGATCCGCGATATCAATGCGGGAATTTATGTGGTGGAAAAGGAGTTTCTTTTTACCGCCCTGCACCAGGTTGGGACCGATAACAGTCAGAAAGAGATGTATCTGACAGATATTATCTCCATCGCAGTGAACAGTGGTCGTCAGGTCCACAACTTCTCCCATCCGCAAGCAATCGATGTGCTGGGTGTTAACTCACGGGTTGAGCTGGCTCAAGCCCATCAAGAGCTGAAGATGCGTCATAATGAGGAAGTGCTGCTCTCTGGCGTGACCATGCTTCATCCACAATCCATCACCATAGCACCTGACTGTCTCGTGGGAAAAGATGTTTTGCTGCACAGTAATATCAGCATTACGGATGCAACCGATGTTGGTCCCGAGGTAACCGTTGAACCAGGATGTGTGCTGAAAGGCTGCACCATTGAAGCTGGTGCTCTGATTGGTGCCAACTCGGTGTTGGAAAACATCCAGGTTACGAGCGGGGAGCAGGTACCACCTTTGACCTATCGACACTCATAGTGTGTTTACCGAGCATCAAACAAGAAAAACTTAACCAGTTGTGGTAGGTTCGCATATCTCTATCACCTGATCATCATCTCACCCTTCGCTACACCGGAGGGTATCACAAATACCATTTTGGAGTGTTATCCCATGAGCAATATCAAAAAAATGTACTCCTCCATCCTTGGGGATTCTTTTCCCTTGGACATGACCATCTCTTTTGGTGGTCAGGAGCTGATCTACCGCAAGAAAACCTGGAACATAACCTCGCCAGACGGCAGCGAAGAAGAACGAGGACTGCGGTATGGCGAGAATCCAAACCAGGAAGCCGCCTTATATGAGCTGGTAAACGGTAACCTGGTGCTTGGCGATTGTACCTTTATCGAGCCAGGCAATGGGCTGGTCAGCTCCATTGATGTGAAAGACATGATGCAGGTAGGCAAGCACCCGGGTAAAATCAACCTCACCGATGTGGACAACGGGCTCAACATCATCAAATACCTGATGGATCAACCGGCAGCAGCGATCCTCAAGCATAACAACCCCAGTGGTGCGGCAGTGGGAACAACGCTGGCTGAAGCCTATGACAAGGCCAACCGGGCTGACCGAATTGCAGCCTTTGGTGGAGCAGTGGTTGCCAGCCGTGCCATTGACAAGGAGACAGCAGAGCTCATGGCGACCAATTATCTGGAAGTGGTTTGTGCACCCGATTTCGAGGACGGGGTACTGGAAATACTGGCCCGGCGGAAAAACCTGCGGGTAATCAAGATTGCTGGTATTGCCAATCTGGCAGCATTTGAAAACCACCGTTTTGTGGATTTTAAATCACTCATTGATGGCGGTATCATTGTCCAGCAGTCTGCCATTAACACCATCCGCAGTGCAGCAGACCTCCTTCCTGCAGAAACGGTGAGGAAGGGCGTTGCATATACGTGTGAACGTCAACCCACGGACAGAGAAATTGATGACATGATCTTTGGCTGGGCAATTGAACACGGGGTAACGTCCAACTCGGTGCTCTATGTAAAGGATGGCTGTACTGTGAGCATTGGTACCGGTGAACAAGACCGGGTTGGGGTAGCAGAGATTGCAGTACAAAAGGCGTACACCAAATATGCCGACTCCATTTGTTTTGACCAGTATGGCATTCCCTATGCTGAGCTGGAAATGCAGGTCAACCAGGGCAAGAAGGATGAATCATTGCTTGATGAAATAGAGGCCAAGGTGCTGGCTGACAACGCCGGTTTGGCGGGATCGGTGATGATCTCTGATGCGTTTTTCCCTTTCAGGGATGGAGTGGATGTGGGTATCCGGGAAGGTATTTCAGCTATTCTCCAGCCAGGTGGTTCCATGCGCGATTTCGAATCCATTGAAGCCTGCAACGAAGCTGATCCAAAAGTTGCGATGATGTACACGGGGCAGCGCTCTTTTAAGCATTAAGATTTCCCGTTGAGAGAAAGTACAGCTCCCTTGGAACGTGGTTCAGGGGAGCTGTTCTATTTGGACCCACTCTTGTTTTTGTGCTGCCTCAAGACAGGCTGCACAAATCTGCACTGACCGCAGACCATCACGTCCAGTGACAGGGTTCTTTCCAACTCCTGTCAGGTATTTTTGCCAGTCTTGTAAAAGCGGCACAATGGTATTCACGGGCTCAGGAGGGCTAAGGTCAATCCGATTTTGACCCTCAATTTTAGTGCAGCTGTTGTAAATCTGCTCTCCCAGCAGCTGACCATTTTCCCCGACAAATTCAAACAAACCGGAACGAGCTGTGCCAACCTTTGAGCAGTCAACCGTGCCCACCACCCCATCTTCCAGCTCCACCAACACAGCAAGCACATCTTCCAAGCTCCGATTATTATGAGAGCGAGCCACAGCAGCAACCTTGCTCACGTTAAGCCCTGTAATAAAAAAGAGTGCGTCAAAAACATGGACTGCAGTATGGTAGCTGACACCAGCACCTGCACGTTCAGGCTCTTCATGCCAGCCTAAAGTGGAGGGTTCCAAACGCTGGTTGGCAGAAAAGGTATGCAGCTTTCCCAACTGTGACACATTGGACTTTAAGCGCTGAACCACCGCATTATAGCGCAAGGTTTGCCCCGTGGTGAGCTTGAGCCCCTGCTCCTGTTCAAGGGCTACTATTGCCCGAGCATCTTCCAGGCTTCCAGCAAGCGGCTTTTCCAGCAAAAGCGGTTTTCCTGCCTGCGCACAAGCCTGGGCAATACCAAGGTTCATGGTCGGCGGCACAGCAGCCACCACACAGCTAACGTGAGCGCTTTGCACCAACTCCTGCCAGTCTGCAAAGTACCGGCAGTGCCACTCCTGTGCCTGCTGCTTCCCCTGCTCGGACCGTCTGGAAATAGCGGTCAGTTCCAACCCATCCACATCGCGGATAAGGTGATTGGCGTACCTGCTCCCATGCTTTCCAGTGCCGATGATGCCAACCCGGCATAGTGGATTCTTTCCATGGGTTTTCATTAACGTACCTCAAGCCTGGGTGGCACAGAGATCCTGCCATCCTGCAGGCAACTGATCTGTGGCAATATCCAAAGCAGATAAAAACGTCTTCAAGTCAGCACAACTACAGTTAAAGGCAGCCGATGACGTCCCCTGCTGGCGCTCCTTACATTCAAGTGCAATCATTGCCAGCAAGGCATTTCTTACTGGCATGAGAAAGGAACTCGCGTCCAGCCCGACTCTTCCACAAAAGCCCACCAAACGAGTCCAGTTTATCCTCGCCCGTTCAACGCCTCTAAATGCAGGAAGCAAACGATTTTCAGGAGTTAAATCACGCAGGATAATCTCAAAATAACGGTCAGTTACCGCTCCATGTAAACCATCCAGTTCTTCAGCGGTGAGCACCATGCCAGGGCCATCTTTATCATGACACAGATAATCGATACTGGAATGGAGGGCTACCTCAGGAATTTCTCCCGAGGTTCTGATAATAAGCTGTTCTTCTTCAAGGATCAGGCCGCGCTCGTTAATGATCATGTTAGCGCATTGTTGTTCGGGTTGGATTTATCCAGGTTAAAAAGTGAGCGGATAATGCTTATCCTTTCCATCTTGCTCGCTTCTTCACCACCTGCCTTGAGGTATTGCATGGGGCTATGCATGAGTTTATTGGCAATAGCTGCAGCCATCTTTTCAATGGACTTGAGCTGCTCTTCACTTGCCCCCTGGTTTTTCAGCTTGTGGGTGGTTTTATCGACTTCAATCCGGACCACCTCATCAATCATGTTACGCAACTCAATAATGGTGGGGGTAGCGACCAGATTTTCAAGCCAGCGGTTGAACTTGAGCTTTTCCTCGGCAACGATCCGTTCGCCTTTTACCGCCTCACGGTCACGCTCACATTTGTTCATCTCCACGACATTTTTCAGTTCATCAATGTCGTAGAGATACACATTTCCAAGCTCGTTGATTTTTGCATCCAGATCACGCGGTACTGCGATATCGATGAAAAACAGCGGTCGATTACGTCGTTCCCGCATCACCGAACGAACGTCTTCCTTGGTCAAAATCAGACCAGGGGCACCGGTTGAACTGATAACAATATCGACCTGTTCAAGCTGCTCAAGGAGTTCTCCCAGATCAACGGCGCGTCCATTAAAACAACGGGCCAGGGTAAGGGCATTTTTCAGGGTTCTGTTTGCCACCACTACTTCGGCAACGCCTTGCCCGACAAGGTGCTCAGCAGCAAGCTCGGCCATCTCACCGGCACCAATGAGTAACACTTTCTTGTCCTGCAGATCACCAAAAATTTTCCTGGCAAGCTCCACCGCAGCATAACTGATGGACACAGCGCTGGCACCGATATTGGTCTCGGTTCGCACCCGCTTAGCAACAGAAAACGCCTTATGCAACAGTTTGTTGAGTACGTATCCGCTGGATTTTGTTTGCGCAGCATGGCGGTAGGCATGCTTAAGTTGCCCCAGAATCTGCGCCTCTCCCACAATCATGGAATCCAGGCTGGAAGCCACCATGAACAGGTGTCCTATGGCGTCTTCATTAACATAATTATACACATACTGACCAAGCTCCTGCTTATCCATCCGTCCAGCAAACAAGACATCCAGCACCTTATCACTGGTGCTTACAGGCTCTTCACTGGTGAACAGCACCTCCACCCGGTTGCAGGTGGAAAGCAGGAAGCACTCTTTCACGGCATCCAGCTTCCCCAGGGCCAGGAGCGCTTCCTCATACTCACCGGAAAGTGCCAGTTTTTCCCGCACCGCCAATGGCGTCGTTTTATGGTTGACCCCTAACAGGACTATGGAATCATGCGGCATAGACATGCATCCCTTTTAAGAAAAAGGATACCCCCCACAAGGTGAACAGGGCTGACAAAAAGGCAATAATGCAAATATATGCAACCCGTTTACCGCGCCAGCCAGCGGTAAATCGTTGATGTATGACGCCGGCATAAAGAAACCAGGTAATCAGTGACCACGCCTCTTTCGGATCCCAGCGCCAGTACGTCCCCCAAGCCTGCTTGGCCCACAGTACCCCGGTGAGCAGCCCAACGGTAAGTAAGGTGAACCCAACACTTAAGCAGTGGTGATTGAGTTTTTCCAGAGCTTCCAGGGAAGGGAGGCGTGAGTAAAACAAACCAAAACTTTTCTGCTTGATCTCCCGTTCCTGAAGCAAGTACATGATAGAACCCAGGAAAGCAAGTGCTAAAAAGGCATAGGAAAGAAGAGCTATGGAGGCGTGAAGCGGTAGCCAGAACGATTGAAATACCGGAGCCAGCGGAATGATAACACGGGAAGAAAAGGCGGCAACCAACATTAAGCTGACCACCAATATGGAGACAAAGGTGCCCAGATTTTTCACCGTATAGCGCCAGCGAAATGAAAGATAACACCAGGCAATGGACCAGGCAAAAAATGAAATGGTCTCGTGGTGGCTGGTTATGGGGGTGTGACCAGCTTCGATGTATCTGAAAATAATATTTAAGGTGTGCGCAACGGCGGCACCAAAGAACACCCACCTGGCAATACTTCTGGCCTTCTTCTTTTCAGAAAGAAAAAAAATGAGATAGAGTGCTGCAGAGACCACATAGGTAACGCAGCTTACCTGGAATAGCAAAAAACTCATGTTCGACTCTCTTTGATGCGCATCCAGTCTATTTCGATGGATGGCCCCAGCACGTTTTCAATATGGGATGCAACCAACTCCCACTGGCCCTGTTTAATCCACCCGAGTATATCCTCATCAAAGATTTTCTGGAACAGAATTCTTTTCTCCTGCTGCTGAGCAACACTGCCTATAACCTGCTGACGCACCTGACTCATGAGTTCCAGCAGCACACCGAACTCTTCGCCAATGTGTGGTTCCAGGCGTTTTCTCACCATGGCAGACATGGCCGGACTCTTTCCATTGGTGGAAATGGCGATGGTGAGCTCACCACGATGGATGGAGGCTGGGACGTGAAAATCACAGCAGTCTGGATGGTCAGCAACGTTGATCAGCACATTCTGCTGGTTGGCGTCTGCAAGTATTTGTTGCTGAACCTTGGTGTTGGAAGTTGCCGCAAAAACCAGAAAAGCCCCGGCGAGATCTCCTGTGCTATATTCCTTGTTCCACCACTCAATGTGCTCATTTTTAACCAGCTGCTGGAGGTACTCAGTAAGATCAGGGCTGATAAGACGTACACACCCGTGCTGGGAAAGAATTTCTTTTACCTTGCGCTCAGCCACACCGCCGCCACCAATGACGACGCAGAGCTTATTGGTGAGCTGTAAACAGATAGGATACACGTTGCACTAGCGTGTTAGAGTAACGTTTAAGCAGGAGAAAAGAGCAACAATGCTACTCGTTGTTCAGCTCTTTTGGTTGCAAACGAGCCAGCAGTATCATTGTATCTTTTTCCAGACTTTTCAATTTTCTTTTAGTCACACTGATGGAAAAATCCTTTTGGATACGCTCAAAAAACGGCGCAATATTCTGTCTGCTTGCATCATGGGCCAGCAGGATGGAACCACCAGGTTTGAGCGCCGAGGTAAAGGTTGCATGCAGTGGTTCAAAAAACTCTTTTCTATATAAAATCTCAGCCCCTGCAATAATATCAAATTGACCAATATCTGTGGGATTAAACCAATCATAATGCGTAATGGTAACGTCTTCGATATTACTGGCGGCAGCGTTAATTTGTAAAAAATCCAGAATTCGCTGCTCATAATCGGTCATTGTGACCTCATATCCCGCCGCGGCTGCTGCTAACCCTGTAA
Source organism: Desulfobulbus propionicus (assembly GCA_002746685.1). GTDB lineage: Bacteria > Desulfobacterota > Desulfobulbia > Desulfobulbales > Desulfobulbaceae > Desulfogranum > Desulfogranum propionicus_C. The sequence goes on from PDQK01000029.1 coordinate 20,105, forward strand.
CTCCCAACCCAGATCCCAGCTCAAGTAATGTTGTCCCAGACTTGGGACTCTGGGCAGCAAAAAAATGGGCCAACATCACCGTCGCGTCCCAAACGGTATTCCACAGCGGGAAATCAGCGCTATTTTTCAGCGGGTCTTTTCCATCCAGGAGCTGTTCAATATCAGTGCATTTGAGCAGGTTCAGCCGGGTATCTTTGATCTTCAGAGGCTCAAAGGCGACCTTGAGTTCACTCTTTATAGCCTTGTACAGCGCCAGTTCTTTTTCCGGTAAGGTTTGAGGATCCATATTCTTTGTCTTTGAAAAAGGGGAATCAGGAAGGGTGAAAAAGGGTCCAGCCAATACCAATAGCAGAAACAAGCAAGCAGTAATAGCCAAACCAATGGAGCTGCCCTTTACGAACAACCCGCATGAGTACGAGAATAGCAAAATAGCCGGAGACAGCTGAGGCAAGCGTTCCACCGGCAAGGTACACCATTTCTCCCTGGGTCGGAGGGGTTGCGATCAGGTCACTGAGTTTGAGTACAGCAGCTCCTAAAATAGCAGGGATGGACATGATAAAGGAAAAACGGGCTGCAGTCTCCCGCTGTACCCCCATGAGCATTCCGGCAAAAATAGTGGAACCACTCCGCGAAAGCCCTGGCATAATGGCCATGGACTGGGCAACACCGATGAGAACGGATTTGGAAGCGGTGATCTTACCCGCTCTATCAGCAAGCCTGCGGGTAAGCAGCATTATGGTACCTGTCACAGCAAGCATGACATAGGTGATGAGAATGGTGCCAAAAATCTGCTCAATATGATCTTTTAAAAAAAGGCCTGCAAAAACCGTTGGCAGGGTTGCCAGGATAATAAAAAAATTCCACTGATAGGCCTGTTGCAAGGTTTCATCTTGCTGACGTGCCTGACGGGAAGAAAAAAGCGCCGTAACCATCATCAGGATATCTTGACGAAAGGCAATGACAACAGCCAGTAAAGTACCGAGGTGAAGCAATACCTCAAAGGCAATACCGGGATCATTGAAATCAAGCAACTGGGATCCAATAACCAGATGCCCTGAGCTTGAGACAGGCAAGAACTCGGTCAGCCCCTGGACAATACCTAAAAGAATGGCTTTACATAATTCCATGGTTACCCTATGAACAAAAAAAGAGCGGGGTCGATGCAACAATCATCGTCCCCGCTCTGAAAACCAGCTGGAATGTTTGCTAATTAGCAACCTTCAATAGCTTTCTTCTTCTTAGCTTTTACAGAAACCTTGTCACCTGCTTTCAGCTTGTCAGCTTTTTTACAAGTCATGGTCACTTTGTCGCCTTCTACGGTGTCTACGGTACATTTAACAGAAGCAGCCATAACCACGCTGGCGCTCATCACGAAAGCACCTACCATAACAGCAGAAATTATCTTTTTCATAACATCCTCCTCTTTAATTAATATTGGTGGTCTAAAAACCACTTTGCCTTTCTTTTTGCCAGAAAAGGTACGAAAAAAGAAGAACGTTGTCAACAAGAAAGCAGGATTTCCACCCCAATACCGTATGTTAAAGGACTGATTTAATATCTTTTTCCAGCAATGGACGTGGAATATAACCTGGATATTTTTTTACCACATGTCCAGCCTTGTTGACCAAAAATGAGGTGGGAATGCCGATAATACCGCCAAACTTGCGTGGTGTTGCCTGATCAGCCATGAGCACTGGATAAGCAATCTTTTGCTGTTTCACAAGCTTCTCCACCACAGCAGGGCCCCTCTCATCCACTGAAAGAGCAATTACACTAAAACCATCTTGCTGATACTTCTGGTGCAGCTCTTTTAATACCGGGATTTCCTGACGACAGGGAGCACACCAGGTGGCAAAAAAGGTGATCAGCAGAGCTTTTCCTTCAAAGGAGGTGCTCTTCACGACCTTGCCATCAGTCACAGCTGGTAACGAAAACTGCGGCATATCAACAGCCGCCTGGCTTATACATGGCATGCTGCAGAGTATGCAAATCAATATAATGTAAACAGCTAACCTTTTACCGGGTAAAACCATACTGCTCTCCTTATGACACATTCAGACTGGTATCGCTTCAGACGCACTATACAGTATATTTGAAGAAAAGGGTGGGCAAAGAGAAAATTTTTTCCGCAATGGTTGTGGAAGAGAAGGGAACAATCAAATTACAATGTGGTACATCACAAATACAAATTGGTACTCCACCTTTGTAACTGAAAGGAAAAGGCTTACCCCTTAATATCAAGTAAGGTAGCAGCCATCTCATCTGCGGTTTGCATTGTCTTTATATTGGCATTGTAGGTGTGCTGACTCATCATCATGGAGGGCATTTCCTCTGCCAGATCAACGTTGGACTTCTCCACATATTCCATTTTATCGCTGGTCTGCTCCTGAACTACCGGGCCTGGCGTTTCCACCCTTTCAACCGTAGCCCTCACGCCTTGCAGTTCTTCTGCTGACTGAACCACCCTGCTTTTCTTAAAACCATCGGTATTGAGATTGGCAACATTATTGGCAGTGGAATTCACTCTGACAGCTGTTACCTGGAGCCCGGAAAGGCTTGCATTCATAGCGCTGATCATACTTGTATCTCCATTTTGGTTACGTAGTTCTTCACCATTATGCAGAAAATGCACCACCTGAAAAATACCCAATCATAGGGTCTGTACGTTGACTTCTACCGTGGACCTGATCCTGGGTACTTGAGATTTGTGCAACCACTCTTTTTCGCTCTACACGGGTATGCGCAAATAAGTGATCGGACAAAGATGAGGCGCCCGTACTCAGCTACGCTACAAAGCATGGTCACTGTTTCCTTGTGCCATTTTCAAAAAACATTGCGCCTTTAGGTTGTAACGATTAGATAGGTGGTGCATGGAGGGATTTTTGAATAAGCACATTCACTCTATCTTTTCACGTATTTCAGCCATTCTATTTAATAACATTTCAATTACACGCCTAAAATGACTGGTAATAAAATTCCCCTGTATTTCCTGCTCGTCTTCTTTTTTACCTTGTCCTCTGCAGCAGCAGAGTTGGTTGACCGTAGCGTTGCCATTGTCAATGATGATATTATCACCCTGTCTGAGGTGAACGAGATGGGACAACCATTGTTTAAAAAAGCTGCTGCAGAAGTTCCACCAGACCAGCTTGAACAGGTAATCCAACAGATTCGCAGCGAAGTTATCGGCAAACTTGTGGATCAAAAATTGCTCTTCCAAAAGGCTGCCCAGCTGAACATTTCAGTTTCCGATCAGGAAGTCGACAACGCCATTCAACGTATCCTTTCCAGAAACAAGATAACCAAAAAACAGTTTGTGCAAGAACTTGCTGATATCGGCATGACCGAGGCACTCTACCGCAGCGATCTAATGGGGCAGATTCTTCAGTCCAAGCTGGTTAATTACGAGGTACGCTCCAAGGTGATCATCACCGAAGAGCAGATCATTGACCATTATGACATGAATTATACCGATCAGGTGGGGGAAGGCGGGTACTACATTCTTCAGCTTGGTGTTGGGTGGGGCAATATAGATGCGCAAGGCAACATAATCACCCAGGAGCAAGCAAAAAAACGCATTGCAGCCTTGCATCAGAAAGCAAAAAATGGCGAACCATTTAAAGAGCTTGCCAAACAGTACTCCACCTTACCCTCTGCCGTTGATGGTGGTGACCTGGGTGTTTTCCAGGCAGAAGAAATGGCCTCCTTCATGCGTAAAGCTATTGTAGGGCTTCGTCCAGGAGAAATAAGCGAGATTGTTGCAGCACCAGACAGTTACCAATTTTTTACAGTTCTTTCCAGCCAGGAGGGCCAAATCATCACCAAGGTTCCCTATGAATCAGTAAAGGAAGAGATACGCGAAAAATTGTATCAGGAAAAAATGAAAGCGCTCTATGAGGAGTGGATAAAGTCCATCCGCGAGCAGGCCTACATCAAAATCCTGTAGATCCAAAGACTGGCATGCGCATAAAAGAAAAGACCTTTCAGCCCGAGGACCAGAAGGTTATCGGTAGTCAACTCAAACATCTGCGGGAGGAAAAAGGACTCACCCTCGAACAGGTCTCCCAGGAAACCAAAATATCACTTTCCAACCTCAGGGCAATGGAAGAGCACGATTTTGCCAAACTACCGGCAGACACCTTTACCAAGGGATTGCTCATCCTTTATGGTAATTTCCTTGGCGAAGATGGCCAGCTTATGGCTACCCGGTTTATTACTGAACGTCATGCAACAGGCAGAAAATCTGACCGCTCTTTTCGCAAGACCACAGTTGACCACACCCTGACCCCCAAAAAAATGGCCGAACCCTCTCATATACCCTCAGCTACAGTTGCAGCGGCACTTTTCTCGTTGATTGCGATAAGCTTCACCTTGTTCTGCCTGTACACTTCGTGGAACCCATTTACCTTTTTCACCGGCACAACCCAGAACATTACGTCAAGCATTATGGCTGTTTTTGATGATACACCAACCGAAGAGAGCACTTATGTGAGAGGGGAGCGTATTGAGGTTAAGGTGGAATTTATCCAGGATGGTTCGGTGGAAGTGAATATTGACGATCAACCAACCGCTCATCAGGCCTTTGTGAAGAGTCAAAAAGGGCACTGGTTGGCTGAAGAAAAGCTGCTCCTGCGATTTTCAGATCCTGGCATTGCCGAGCTGATGCTTAATGGTCAACCTTTACCCTTTCCTGAAGATCATTCCGGTCAGTTCCTGATCCAGTTGGAAAAAGCTAGCGCTGAGTAATGGAAGTTCAGCGTACCAGGGCGCTGGTACTGAAAACAAGCGACCATGGTGAGGCTGACAAAATTCTCACTTTTTTCAGTGATACCCTGGGCAAGGTAACCGGTATTGCAAAGGGTGCAAAACGCAGTAAAAAACGTTTTGTCAACAAGCTGGAGCCGTTTTCCAGGCTCACCATCTATTACAAACCTTCACGCGCAGGCACGCTGCTTTTTATCAGTGAAGCTGAACTTGACGCAGCCTTTCTTGTTTTACGCCAGTCCTATCCATGCTACTGCACCAGTGCCTATCTTTGTGAACTGGTGCTGCGATTTACCAAGGAACGGGATGCTGAAAAAAATTTGTATGATGTGCTGAACTGGGCAATGACCGCCCTTGAAAATGGGGAAAGGCCGCTTAAGGTGGCAGCACTGTTTCACATCAGGCTCCTTGACATAACCGGGTATCGGCCAGAGATCGATCAGTGTGGAGGGTGCGGAAACCCGCTCATGCCACGGGAGTTGTATAGTTTTGCCCCCAACACAGGTACCCTGCTGTGCACTCAATGCCAGCCAGGATACCAAAACCCGGCAAATGCTCTGACCGTGCAAACTTTAAAATTTCTAGAGCGTGCCCAAGGCCTCAACCTGGAACGACTGAGCCGCCTCCAGATTCCTGACAAGGGAGCCAAGGTCACCTTGCAGGCCCTGTACCGTTTTTCCTGCTCACTGCTCCAACAGGATATTCACTCCTGGAAGCCGTTCAAGGCACTCTTTTAGGTGCTTCGAATCAGTTCAAGCAACTCTTCTGCACTCATCCTGGCACTCACATCTGTTCCTTCCAGGAGCGAGTTGGCCAAATCTCTTTTTTCCTGGTGTAAGCGCACAATTTTCTCTTCAATGGTACCAGCTGTAACCAATCGGTACACGGTCACCGGTCGTTTCTGCCCAATACGATGAGCACGGTCTGCAGCTTGATCTTCCACCGCTGGATTCCACCAGGGATCCATGTGAATAACATAATCGGCGGCAGTAAGGTTCAAACCAAGACCTCCAGCTTTAAGGCTAATAAGAAACAGATCGCCATCCCCAGCCTGAAAGCTTTCCACCTGGCGTTGCCGCTCCTTAGCGGGTGTTGTTCCGTCCAGATACTTGTAAGCAATCTTTTCCTCATCCAGAAACTGCCGGATCAGGGCAAGGTGCCCGGTGAACTGACTGAAGACCAACGCCTTATGCCGCCCACCCAGCAGCTCTTCGATAACATCTTTAAACACTTTAAGCTTGGTGGAGGGGATGGTAACATTTTCGTTGATTAGCCTGGGGTTACAGCATGCACGCCGGAGTCGCATGATCTCCGCTAAAATACGCAGGTGACGTCCATTTTTCTCTGCACTGCCTTCAATATTTTCAATGGCCTGCTGACGAAGCGCCTCATAAAACTGGAGTTCTTCAGGCTGCATTTCAACCCTGAGGGTAATCTCGGTACGTGGTGGCAATTCATCCAACACCTGAGACTTGATTCGGCGCAGCATAAAGGGCCGGATCAACTTTTTCAGTGACCTGCGCGCGTCACGATCCTGGTATTTTTCAATGGGGATGCCAAAACGGCTGTTGAACTGCTTATAGCTTCCAAGCAGTCCACGATTAATAAAGCTGAACAGGTTCCACAGCTCGCCCAAGTGATTTTCTATGGGGGTGCCAGTAGTGATTAAACGAAAACGGGCATTGAGTTTCATGGCAGCCCGGGATCGCTTGGTTGCTGCATTTTTAATGGCCTGGGCCTCATCAAGCACCACCGCCTGCCAGCGTACCTTTTCAAGCAGTTCAATCTCCTGTTGGAGCAAGGTGTAGCTGGTAATCAGCAGGTCAAATTTACCCAACTTATCAATGACACTTTCCCGATCCTGACCTGTTAGCTGATGAATGGTAAACGTTGGGGCAAACCGGTTGACCTCAGATTCCCAGTTCATGCATACCGAAGTTGGGGCCACCACCAGAGTTGGCCCACGGTCGGCCAGCCCTAAAATGACAGCAATGGCCTGCAGGGTTTTACCAAGCCCCATGTCATCGGCAAGGCAGGCACCGATCCCAAGCTGCGCCAGCCTACTCATCCAGGTGAACCCTTCCAGTTGGTAGTCGCGCAGTTCAGCCTTGAGGGTGGAAGGGACCCGGGGGACCGTTTTTTGCGCGTCAGCAACATTTTGCTGCTGCTGCTTCCAGCCTTCATCCACCGTGGCATCAGCCTGCTGGGCAAACTCATCCAGGGCAATTGCTGCCAGGGGATGAACCGTGACCTCGTCATCGTCTTCAGACTCACTATTGCCAAACAAAATCAACTCTTCCAGGCGATGACGAAATTCCTGGGTCAGAGCCAAAAACTGGCCGTCGCCCATGGGTATGAAACGGCTCTTTGCTTCGCTCACTTTATCCAGCAGGGACTTGAGACTGATCACCTCATCCTGATCGATCTCCAGATGTCCGGACAGGGCAAACCAATCCTGCTGGCTGGTTCGAATATTCAGGTTGAGCTGATTCACACTGATCTGGCGACGGATGGCGATCTTCTCTCCTTCCGGCCATTCCAGCACCACCTTGTCCCTGATTTCCTCGATCTCCAGCAGCGCCTGAAGGCATTCCTCAGGATCAAAAAGATGCCACTCCCGTTTCTCTTCCTGCTCAAGGTCAATGGCAAGGTCAAGCATGGGGCAGCTCTCTTCTATCTCGCGAGCCTTTTGTTCTTCAAGAAGCAAGTTACGTCTGGTCTGAACCCGTCTGCCACCGATTTCTGCCATCAGATTGGCAACACCAATCCCAGGTTTGAGGTAGGGGCCACCGCCGGAAAAAGGGCGAACAAACATTTCCAACCTAAACCCGCTGCCATAAGGGATGATATGGATATGGATGGTGGAATCACTCTCCACCATTGCTGCCTGCTCACTTTCGCTGACCATTTCAATGGAGGAGTGGACCGTCATAAACGAAGCAATATTGCCGATGGCATCAAGAACCTGTTTACAGGCTTCAATGGGCACATTTAAGCCATCTTTTCCGGTAATCTCAGCGACCTTACGGTGCTCTTCCTTGATCTGGATTATCCGAAACCGGGTAGGGGTTTCCTTCCATACGGCCAGATTGCCCTCCCCAATATCCTGGGAAAAATGGATAAAAAGCGTTTCACCTTTCTGCTCAACCACCAGCTCAGGTTCTCCGGCAACCAGTTCCACCGGGGTGCGTTGGGATTGATCAAGAAAAATATGCGGATGACCAACCAGCAGAGGCAAGGCCTTGTCATAATCAAAATCGCACCCACCGTTACGGCCAGTCACCTCACCGACCTGGAGTATGGTTTCACACACCTGCCGGTCCTGGCTAGTAAGATAGTCAAAATCCCTGGTTACCAGTAACCGATTGAGTGCCACAGCCCTCCCCTTTGTCCACCCTCCAGAGCTCGTTCGTTTTTGCTCCTTTGGCTGCAAAGAAAGCATGTTGGGTGAGTAGCCAACAAACCAGGCCAGCCTGGTGTTGCGCTCAGGCGCACTTACCTTTCTGGTGATATGAATCAGATCCTGCAGACTTTGTTTCCAGGAATCTTTGGGGGAAATAATATGGGTCAGGCAACGACATTGGAGTTTTTCTGCAATCGCTTCTGCTACCTCTTTTTTGGTGTGATACTCGTACCCTAAGGCTGCCAGCAACTCAGCGGTTTCCATACTGAGCCAGTCAAAGGTATTTTCACTGGCCTGGTCATGCAAGGCCGCAAGTGCCTTTTGGAAATCAGCTGGAATTTCAACTCCAATCCAGTACAGCGAGAGCACCGCAACCAAGGTGGTCAGGCTCCGTTCTTCGGTGGCCAGCCGGTCAGTTAATGCCATCATATCAGGCATGGTTCCCTCTGGTGCCCGGATCACCGCATCAAGGAACCGATATGCCACCTCTTCAGGCCCCCCCTGGAATCGTTCCAGGACCACATTGATACTTTCCTGAACAACCTGCCTGTCACTTCCTCCGTGTTTTGCCAGCAGGGCAAAGATACAAAACAGGCCAGTTATGCCAAAGAAAAAGACCGGTCCGTCACCTGCATATTCACGTAACCGCGCAAGATCCTCGTCAAAAAGCTGTAAGGCATCATCAAGTTCACCGCGCAAAAAAACGACCGTACCACTGTAACCCGAGCCCTGAAAAGAATCAGCATGAAGCTTAAGCAGTTTTTCCAGATCCTCAAAACGCCCCTGAAGGAGATAATAGTTGGCAAGTAGACGGTGAAAAGGAACCATCTCCAAACTTGAAACTGACAAGGCAACCTCGTTTTCCAGATAGGCGATAACCTTGGGGAAATGGCGCAAACTTTCAAGCGAGTAACGGATCACCTGTTCAAGCAGAAAAAACTGGAACGAACCTGGCAGCGATCCCAGCCAGTCCCGGTCAAAAGCGTGTGCGACCACCAGAACCGCAGGCGGATCTGTTTCCAGTTCCTGGGTACACTCCTGATCTAGAAACTCCAGTGCCTGATCTATACGATCAAAATCCTGCAGGTATACCCCAATACGAAATTGTCTCAGCGCACGCCAGCAGCGGGTAGCCCGTTTGCCGTAATGATAGGACACAGGGGCTTCTTTTTCCACGAGAGCTGCAAGCGCATCAAACCTTCCCTCTGCAATGGCCAACCGAGTCAGCTGTTCAGGACTCACACTTGCACACTGATTTTTAGAGGAAAGAAACCCTTTTTGCTGCAGGGATTTAATCGCTTTATCAATATCTTCTTTACGTGGTTTTTTGCCCTTATTCTCTCCATCAGGCAATTGAATGTTTGCTCGGGAAACACACTTGGCAAGAAAGGTTTTTGAAACTGGCTCGTAAATAATGGACACCAACTGGAGCAGCAGTTGTTCTAAAAAAGGCAATTCTTGAAGTAGATCTTGTATTGGTCTTTCCCGGTTGCTTTCCACCATGTTCTTTATCTCTACTACCTGGAGAACAAACCCAGCGAATCTGTCCCCATTACGCTACAAAAAAACACCTCGACACAATGCGTGCCGAGGTGTTACTCATCTTCTGATCTCGCTAAAGATGGCAGTTATCTACCATGCGTTGTCTCACTGTAACAGTTGTTCATTAATCCAGATTTTCGCATCGCTTCTCAGTCGATCAACCCAGCTTTGGACAAGCCGGTTCTGTTGATTGGCTAAAAGCTGATCCGCCAGCTGCTGTTGTTGCATTTCGTCCATCTTATCAGCGGACTGTCTGGTCTCGGTCACGTCAAAGAGGGTAAAGGTATCTCCCTGAGCAATGACGTCTTCTCCCATACCAGTGACGGTTTTCAGGTCAAAGGCTGCCTGTACCACATCAGCAGCAACTCCGGCTGCAGAACCACCTCGTTTTATAAAACCTGATTTTTTCACGCCTTCAAGGGTGGCAAAATCAGCACCAGCTTGTACTTCAGCCAGCTTTTTATATGCAGCAGCCCTGGCAAGCTCCACACTTTTTTCCTGTGTATAATCAGCTACAACCTGCTCTCTCACTTGCTCAAGTGCTGGTACTTCAGGGGCCTTGATGTCTTCAACAAAACCAATCCCATACCCGTCTTCCACCTCAGTAAGAGAGCTGAGTTCGCCCTTGCTTAGACCAAAAACCACATCAAGCAGGGCACCAGCTTTGGCAAGTTGAGCTGGCGGATGCTTACGCTCAAAGAAATCAGCGGCTGCTACATTTTCCCCACCGTTTTCAACATACTTGGCCAGGCTCCCAGCACGGATAATCTCTTCGTAAGCATTTGAGACCTTTTTAAAGGTAATGCCACGCACCCGCTTATTTTTCAGTTCACTGGTAATTGCACCACGCACCTCGGCCAAACTCTTGGTTGTGGCAGGTTGAATTTCAGTCAGCTTGATAACGTGATAACCAAATGGCGTTTCCACAATCTCAGAAAGTGCACCTTTTTCCATGGAGAAAACCGCTGCATCAAAGGCAGGCACCATGGCTCCACGTGGGAATAAACCAAGATCGCCACCTTTTGTTTTGCTGGGCCCTTCAGAAAACTCCGTGGCAAGGGCAGCGAAATCTGCACCCTCTCGAAGTTGCTGTAAAATATCTTCAGCTTTTTTGCGCTGTTCAGCTTTTCTCTCAGCACTATCTGACTCAGCTACCTTAAACAGAATGTGACTGGCACGTCGCTGCTCAGGAGTCTGGTAATGCTGCTTATTTTCCTCATAATATTGTGCTACCTGGCCCTCTTCCAAAACGACCTCATCCAGGTCAGCAGCAAATGGAAAATAGAGATACTGAAGTTTCACCTGAGGATCAGTTTTATATTGTTCATTATTCTTTTCGTACCAGGCAGCCAGTTCATCATCCTCAACCGTCACCTGATCACGATACCCCTTAGCTGTAAAGGTAAGGTAAGCGATGTTGACCTCTGTGTTACTGTAATCGGTCCAGGTCTTGAGCTCATTTTGAGGCAGGGCTGCAAAAGAGCCAATCACTTCAACCACCCGGCTGGTGAGCATATCGCCTTGTAAATCTTTTTCAAAGGAAATGGGGGTAAGGTGGTTTTGCCCAAGCACTGCTTTATAACGATCCATATCAAAATGACCGTCTACCTGAAACACCGGCATCTCCTCAATCCGGCGCTGGGTTTCTTTTTTACTTACCATAAGTCCAATCTCATCTGCCCCCTGGCGGAGCAGTTCAGATTGAATCAGCTGGCTGAGCACCTGATTTTTTAATCCAATACCATCGAAAAACCCTTCCGGTACCTGACCGCCAAACTGCTGGCGATAGGTATCTGCTGCTCGTTCGTAACTTTGCTGAAAATCCTGAAACGGGATTTCAACGTCATTGACCGTTGCCGCAGCATTTCTATTATTATTGAGGTTACTCCCAACCCCCCAGAAAATAAAAACAACCGCTATAAGAACAACCATTGCCTGAATGACAAAGGATTGTGCCTGTTTTCTTAAAATATTCAGCATGATGCCAGTACTCCTTATCCGTTTTCGTCAACAGCCTTTTCGGGCGAAAAAATCCATTATGTTCAATTTTACCGTAACTTACCAGTGAAAAATGCACTTCATCCGCGAACAAAAAAATGATTGACGGTTCATTCAAGAAAAAACTGACGTATGCTTGACAAACCCTACCCCCTATAGTAAAAAACTGGTGTTTTTCTAGAAATTAGGATTTAAAGTTTATGAGTTCTCATTCAATATTAACATTATGCCTAGGAGGAACACATGGCAACAATTGAACACAATGGTACGAGCTACGAAGTAGATGAAGATGGTTTCTTGCTGAAAGGCGCTGATGACTGGGATGAAAACTGGGTAGACTATGTAAAAGGCGTTGAAGGTATTGCAGAAATCACTGACGAACATCAGAAAGTTATCGATGCTCTGCAAGAGTATTACAAGAAGAATGGTATCGCACCTATGGTTCGTATCCTTTCCAAAACCACCGGTTTTCCACTCAAGCGTATCTACGAACTGTTCCCATCAGGACCAGGTAAAGGCGCTTGTAAAATGGCTGGCCTTCCTAAGCCTACCGGTTGTGTATAATATAGCCTGACTATTGCATATACAAGGTAAAGGGAAAGCTACTCAAGTGGCTTTCCCTTTTTTTTATTCTTTTTGCAAAGCCTAACTGCTGCTAAAAAGACATCTCCAAAAAATGCGCATGATACCTGGTCAGGTCTTCTCCGCACTTAGCGCATAGAAAGCGTACCTTGCCGAAAATTTCTGTATCATTTTCCTCTGGCGTAAACGATCCATCGCTATTTTGCCTGTACCTGGTTGTAACCAGTACATTTTCTGCAACCTCAACAAAGTCGGTGATGTTGCCGCACATGGTACAGGTTACCTTCCCTGCTGGGTCACCGGTGGGAATTTGCACTTTCATACTGTTCGATATTGAATTGGTTTTCAGTCGTTTATTTGCAGCTTGCTCCGCTCATCAATAGCGTACTTCAAAAGGAAAGCTCACATTTTCAGGCTCAGATTCTGTCCACTGGAGAGTATCCACTCTGGCAGTGGCGGGACCATGATGCAGCCAGGTCAACATTTCTTCCACCTTTTGCTCTTCTCCTTCAAGCATAGCTTCAACACTGCCGTCAAAGCAATTTCTAACCCATCCTGACACCCCGAGTACATTTGCCTGTTGACGGGTTGATTCGCGGAAGAAAACCCCTTGCACCCGCCCTTGGATGGAAACATGAACCGACCTCTTTGTCATCCTTGCCTTTTACGTTTCTCCATCAAAACAACAAAATCTTCTTCTGTAAGAATAGACAAACCTTTTTCCTGAGCTTTGACAAGCTTACTCCCTGCCTTTTCGCCGGCCACCACATCGGTCACCTTGCCACTGATACCTGAAACAACCTGCCCACCGCTATTTTTTACCAGTTGCTTGGCCTCGTTTCTCGACATGCCCTGCAAAGAGCCGGTAAAGACAAACACCCTCCCTGCCAGAGGGTGTTCTTCATGGCTGGAAGATTGCACCTCTACCCCAGCACTGTTGAGCCGAACAACAAGATCACCAAAGGTTTCACTGCTGAAATAGTTTTCCAGAGCACCAGCAATCTGGGGACCAATACCTTCAATCTCCAGAAAATCAGCTGCACGAGCTTCACGCAACGCAGTGAGGGAGTGATAATGCTTTGCCAAAAGCTCAGCTGTTACCTCTCCCACGTAGCGAATGCCAAGTGCTTGAATAAAGGTTGCCAATTCCGGTGTTTTTCTTTTTTTTATGGCGTCAATGGCTGCCTGAGCTGATTTCTCCCCCCATCCTTCCAGAAGGACAAGGTCTTCCTTTTTCAGCAGGAAAAAATCAACGATATCATCGAGCAAATTGACCTCTACCAACTGTTCAATATTTTTCTTCCCCACCCCATCAATATCCAGCCCATTTTTACCTGCAAAATAGATCAACTGCTGGAGCTTTTGGGCTGGACACAGGGGGTTGAGACATTTGATGGCAGCCTCCCCTTCCACCTGTTGTAACTCACTCTCACATTCAGGGCAATGGGTTGGGAAATCTATGGGTTGCTCGCTACCATCGCGCTCTTCAACTATGGCCTTGACAACTTCTGGAATAACATCTCCAGCACGTTGAATGAGCACCGTATCATGGATATGAAGATCTTTTCTGGTGATCTCATCCTGGTTATGCAGGGTGGCGCGCCTGACCGTTACTCCATCCACCTCCACAGGACGGAGCAGGGCCACAGGGGTAACTGTTCCGGTACGCCCCACCTGAAATTCGACCTTTTCTATCACCGTGGAGGTCTGAATGGCCGGAAATTTCCACGCCACTGCCCAACGTGGAGCCCTGGCCGTGTTTCCAAGCCGCTGTTGTTGTGAAAAATCATCAACCTTAACCACCATTCCATCAATCTCATACTCCAGAGCATGCCGCTGAACCTGTAATAGGCTAAAATGTTCAGCCACCTCCTGAGCTGATGAACACCTTTTAATCCACGGATTCACAGGAAAGCCAAGTGTTGCAAGATATTCCATTAATGCAGACTGACTCTGAAAACCAGCCTGCTCAGTGGAGGCAATACTGTAAACAAAAAACTGTAACGGTCGTCTTGCAGTGACCTGGGGATCAAGCTGTCGTAATGAACCAGCAGCAGCATTTCTCGGATTGGCAAAAAGGGGTTGTTCTGCTTGATTCCGTAACTGATTTAACTCCTGAAAACCAGTTTTGGGCATGAACACCTCCCCCCTGACAATGAGTTGCTCAGGGGGGGACGGTGGCGAAGCATCACTTGCAGCTGGAAATAAACGCAGCGGGATGGTTTGTACAGTTTTAAGCTGAGCAGTAATATTTTCTCCTACCTCACCGTCACCCCTGGTTGAGCCAGTAACCAGGACACCGTTCTCGTATACCAACTCCACAGCCAACCCGTCGAGCTTTGGCTCTGCCACATAGGTGAAGGATTGGTCAGTTTTAAGATAGCGTTTGAGCTTCTCTTCAAACTCAAGCAGATCCTCAACTGAAAAAATATTATCAAGACTAAGCATGGGGAAGAGGTGTCTGACCTGCTCAAATCCTTCAAGCGGTCGACCTCCAACCCGTTGGGTTGGAGAATCAGGTGTTACCAGCTGTGGATGCTCCTGTTCGATCTTCAGCAACTCATGAAAGAGCCTGTCGTACTCTTGATCAGAGATAGTCGGATCATCCAGCACATAGTAGCGGTGACCATGAAGATGGAGTTGCTCTCGCAATTCCCTTACCCGTAAAGCCACATCTTCCCCTGCTGACATCTACATATCTCCAACCAGGGTGCCAGCCTTTGCTACATCATCTTTCTCTGCTTCATCAATAAAAAGCAGAACAGCCTCTTTTGGCTTGTTCGCAACCTCAGAAATGACATCTGTTACCCCTTTGGCAATTTTCTGTTTTTGTTCTCTTGTCAGTGGACCGATGAGCTTAATATTTACGTATGGCATAGGAGTACCTCCAAATTAACTTTACATAGAATATCTCCCGAATGCGGGAGCGTTTTGTGGACGACCTCTACGTATTAGCAAATATTTACCTGTTCGTCGATCAGGTATTAGTGAAGACTGGCAAAGAGCAGTAAAAAAGGGCAGTGTAATGCAGGAAGCGATGAGGGAGGAGAATGTTGAATAAAAAAAACCGGCTGACCGGAAAGGGGATCAGCCGGAGTAACAACACGCTAAAACGCAAGTAAAAGACTAGTAGCCACTTGCTACAAGCAGGTTACTTTTTGTGGTCCTTGCATAGGTGTTTTTTTCTTTTCCCTTCCATTCATACTGTATCCACATGCCCTCTGGTGTTGCGCCTTGCAATGCTTCGTAGATAGGCATGGCTTGAGCTTTGAGGTCCTGACCAGCCAAACTTGGGTGGACAATCATCAACCCGTCGGCTTGCATGATGAATACATATGGGACATAGGCATCGGCTGTAAACGCAGATGCATCTTTTCCACCATCAATTGCTGCAACAACTTCATCAACATGGCTTTTCAAAACTTCTTTGTCTGCAGCAAAAGCAGTTACGGACAAACAGGCAACAGCAGTTAGAACCAGTGCAAGTACAAGACGTTTCATTTTTATCCTCCCAAAAAATAAATGGATAGGCCCGGAGACATTCCTGAGCCCTTTTCATGAAAAAAAAGCAGTGGTATCAGGCACACCAGCTTTCTTCTTACGCCTTGTATAAAGCAGAGTTCGTGCCAATCAATAAAAACAGACAAGCTCCACGCCATAACATTATGATTTCATTTGATTTATCAACAGAAACACCCCTTGAATTTTTCATATAACCAATCATCTTTCGCGCAAAAAATGTCGCAGAAGAATAACAACACCATCCTTGATCTAACCATCTTTACGCAACATATCACCCGAGTAGAGCGGCTTCAGACCAATGTTCAGTTTGTCGGAGTACGGCAACAACACCACACTGAGACTAGCAATTAACCACCGGCAAAGCCGGGGTTTACCTAAAAAAAATATCTTGCCTCTACCCTTCATTATTGGCAAGGCTCTGCGATCCCCAAGCTTAAACTCTCGAGAGATAGTGGTTTTTCATATTTGAGCCACGTTTATTGCGGTCACTTTATCAGTCAGCGGTATGGCTGTGTCGGTCAGACAGACTACTGCACCATGGTCAATGGGAAGATCGAGTTTATCCAGTACGGAAAAATGGCGAACATCACGCTTGCTGGGCATAGCGGTTTTTTTGAACTCCACAGGAAAGATTTTTCCATCTTGATGGATAAGCAAATCTACTTCTTTCTGATCGTTGTCACGGTAAAAGTAGAGGGGTGCTGCTTTACCGGCATGCCAGTAGCTTTTAATAATCTCGGTCATTGCCCACGACTCAAAAAAAGCGCCGCTTGCTGCCCCAGCTTCTAAGGTCTCTGGGCTATTCCATTGGGTGAGGTATGCGGCCAGTCCGGTATCCATGAAGTAAAGTTTTGGCGTTTTTACCAATCGTTTAAGTCGGTTATTGTGATAGGGTTCCAGCAAATAAATAAGACCGGACGTTTCAAGGACGCTCAGCCATTTTTTTGCGGTATTATGGGTGACACCTGCATCACGCCCCAACTCTGCAATATTGAGAAGCTGCCCACTTCTAGCAGCTGCGCTTCGCAAGAATTTCATAAACGCCATTTCATTACCAACATTGATCAGTGACTTTACATCCCTTTGTAAATAAGTCTGAACATAGCTGGAATAGAATACATCACGATCCATCATTTTATTTGTGGCTATGACCGGAAAACATCCTCGCCAAATATATTGGTAAAGATCTGGCAGGGTCAACGGTTTCGTCTGGCTATGAAACATTTCCTTAAATGGAATGAACGGAGCGGTTTCGCCTGTCTGTCCTCTCATCTCTTTAAGAGAAAAACCAAGCATTGGTAAAACACCAACCCGACCAGCAAGAGACTCGCTTACTCCTTCCATCAGGTGAAATTGCTGAGAACCAGTCATCCAGTAAGCTTCTTTAGCAGCCCCGTCATCAACAGCCATTTTAATTAAAGGGAGGAGTTGTGGAGCATATTGGATCTCATCTATCAATATTGGTGGGGTGTATCGTTGCAGGAATAACTTGGGATCGTCTGTAGCAAGCTCGCGTGCCTGGGGATCATCCAGCGTCACATAAGAGCGGTCAGGTGCTGCCGAATGCCGGAGGCAGGTTGTCTTACCGATTTGCCTTGGCCCGGTAACCAATAGTACTGGAAATTGGCCTCCTGCCTTATTGATGGCATGAGTGATAGTCCGTTCAATGTACATTGCATTTTCCGTTTAAAATTGATCTTGATTCGAATATACACGGAATACTACACGCCGCAAACAAAACTACGAACAATTTCGAGTTATGTACTCCATGATCTTTTCATAATGATCTGCGCTCTACTACAAGGACAACAAGTATCACCCCAATACCAATCAATATGGCAAGGACTATGTTGGCTGTCTTTTTCATATGCATTATTCCTCAATGCTGTGGTAGATAGTACTCACACTGGGCGAACCTTTAACATCAATTGTCGTCCGCTACATTCAATCGTATATCAAATTCGCGTCATATAAAGTGGAAACATGACCAAGGACAAGCTCTTTTCCAACGGGAAGATTAGTGAGGATTTCACCTTTAATGACAAGGTGGCCGACGTATTTGACGACATGGTCAACCGATCTGTGCCCTTTTACACCACCGTGATTAAGGGAATTGGAGACCTGCTCAATAGACATCTTTGTGACGGCAATACAGTCGTTGATCTGGGGTGTTCAACGGGTTCCACGCTCCTTGAACTGAGCAGGCAATTAACTGCACAAAATATTCGCTATATTGGCGTGGATAATGCTGCCCCGATGATAGAGAAAGCCAGGAGAAAAAGTGAACTGTTTTCCAAGGATCATCTCATTGAGTTTAGAGAAGAGGATATCACTCAATATGACGTAGATGGTGCAAATGCGGTTATTTGTAACTACACCCTTCAGTTTATCCGTCCTGTGGCAAGGCAGAGTTTTCTGCAAGGTATTTATGACGGCCTCGCCCCTGGTGGTTTGTTGCTTCTCAGCGAAAAAACCATTTCACAGGAAGGCCAACTCAACCGCAACTTCATTGATATTTATCACCAGTTTAAAAAGGACCAGGGGTATTCTGAACTTGAAATAGCAACCAAGCGGGAAGCCCTGGAAAATGTGTTAGTGCCCTTTTCCCCTCAGGAAAATTTGGAAATGCTGGGACGGGCAGGTTTTTCTTCAATGGATATTTTCTTTAAGTGGTTTAATTTTTCCTCTTTTATCGCAATAAAGTAATCTTTATGGACAGGTACACCTCACTACTCCCAAATGCCGATCTCGATAAACTCCACCACCTGCTCCAACAAAAAAAACAATGGCTGAGTCAACCTAAAAAGGGTTTTCTCAGATATCGGGAGCCGCTGGAAAAAATAGCCCATCTCCGTGCTTCGACCTGCTCTTTTTCTACGGACACGGTGACCATCGGTAAAAGGGAAGATATAAACCAGGCAGATCATCACCAAGTGCTTGATTGCATGCGTAACCTCATGCCTTGGCGCAAGGGTCCTTTCTCGGTCTTTGGTATTGATATTGATGCAGAGTGGCGCAGTGAACGAAAATGGCAACGGATTGTACCTGAGCTACCAGATTTAAAAGACACAATCATAGCCGATATCGGCTGTAACAACGGATATTACATGTTTCGCATGGCCCAGCATAATCCTCGCTATGTCTTGGGTTTTGAACCGTATGTGCATCATTACTACGCCTTCCACACCTTGAATACCTTTGCTGATCAACAAAATCTCAATGTGGAGCTCTTGGGAATTGAAGACTTGCCTCTTTTTCCTGGCTGCTTTGATGTAATTTTCTGTCTGGGCATCTTATACCACAGGCATTCACCAATAATAGCACTCCAGGATATACATCGGGCTCTGACGACAAACGGTACAGTTATCATTGAGTCCCAGGCAATCCCTGGAGAGCAATCCATGGCGCTTTTTCCTGAAAAAACCTATGCCAAAGTACCTGGCACCTGGTTTGTGCCCACGGCATCCTGTTTGCAAAACTGGCTTGAGCGCACTGGATTTAAACAGGTCACCCTTTTCTGCACTCATCCGATGAACAGTAAAGAACAACGGCAAACTGAATGGATGAGCTTTGAATCCTACGAAGATTTTATTGACAAGAATAACCCTACGCTTACTATAGAGGGGTATCCTGCTCCACATCGTGTTTTTTTCAAAGCGACTAAATAAAGATACCTTCTGGCAAGCTCAAAAGGAGCTTTCAAATGAGTATCTCTTCTCTACTACAAGAATGAAGGTGAATAACAATGAATGCAAGTGAGTGTACACTCTATCATGGTGGTCTCAAAGGTGCTGAAACACTCTTTGGTGAACAAGCTGAAAAATATGGCATAGGAGAAACAATCTTCAGCTTTGAAGGTCATCGGTTAAGCAGGGACCGTAATACGGTACTCCTGAGTGAAGATGACCTGCAGCGGGGTGACATCAGCATGGAGATCGCTTCGAGAATGATGAACCGGACCTACTATGAAACAGAAAAAATCCGCAAGGTTCTCCAGGTTATTTTCCATATGGTAAACAAGGGTCACCAGGTTTTTGTAGTTGGCACCATTTTAGAAGACAACTCGGTAAAAGGTGGAACGGGCTGGGCAGTTGAGTTGGCCAAACTGTTCAACAGACCCTTGCATGTGTATGATCAGAGTAAAAAGCAGTGGTTCTCCTGGCTGGATGGTGCCTGGCAGGAAGACACTCCCACAATTAAGTACACCACCTTTGTGGGCTCCGGGACCCGGTACCTCAGTGATGACGGTGTTGCTGCCATTGAAAAGCTCTTTGCTGAAAGTTTTACTGCATAAACGTTTCACTCACCCTATGGATTTTTCCTGAATCAGCAACCTTTTTCCGTCACTTTGCTGCTCCCCGGCTTACGTCAAAGTGACGGAACATTTCATAGATTTCCCCCTTTATCTTGCAAACCCCACCTCCCACGTGTTATACGAATCTGCACGTTTTACCTTACATTTCGTCTTTTTAAGCTTTAGACACACATAAAAGTATCGTACCTGTACGGTTTACTTTTTTAATGATAGAATCATTGCAACAGCATAAACAGCGGTCTTAACTACCTGTAAATACTACTACCATATTCCCATGGAAAATAACGTATTTCATATCCTTATCACAGGTGAGAGTGGGGCAAATCGCAGCCTGACCATACAGCGTAACACCATAAGAAATCTCGCTATCATGTGCGCCACAGCACTGTTCTGTGGTTGCCTGAGCGGTATCTATAATTATTTCAGCTTTACCTCAAATCAGTCTCTTGAAAGCAGGGTTGCAGAACTGCAACAAGAGCTTGAAGCCGAGCAACAACGCAAGGAACTCACCCCTGAGGTGTTGGCTGAAATACATGATAAAGATGCACTGATCAAGCAATATGAAAAGCAGATCATCGACCTCCAGGAACAACAACACATATTACTTGAGGAAAGTGTAAGCAGGCTTGATGAGCGGGCAAAAATCATTGAATCCATCATGGATTCAATCGGAGTGGAACTAAAGATAGAAGAGGATTCCAACCATAGTGGCGGGCCGTTTGTTGCCGTTGATAATAAAAACTATGGTGAAAAGTTGCTCAGTAACACCGATAAATATCTGGACATACTTGCAAAAGTTCCAATCGGCAAACCTTTACCCTCTATAATCACCTCTGGTTACGGAAGACGTAGCGACCCCTTTAATCACAAAAGAGCCTTTCACGAGGGGGTGGACTTCAAGGGAAAAACCGGAGATAAGATTCGCGCAACAGCAGGCGGTACCGTTAAAAAATCCGCCTACTCAAAGAGCTGGGGCAACGTGGTTGTTATTGACCATCACAATGGATATGAAACCCTTTTTGCACACCTGCACAAACGACTGGTGAAAAAGGGGGACAAGATAGAACGAGGCAAGGTTATTGGCTTAGTTGGCAGTACTGGACGCAGCACTGGCCCACATCTCCATTTTGAGCTTCATTACAAGGGCAGACACATCAATCCGATGAAATACATTAAAGTCGCGAACCTTTCCATGACAGTTAAAAAATAACGTATCTCCAGACAAATGGCTCTTTTCAGCTCAAAAAACAAGACTACAGCAAAAGAAGCACCCCAGCCTAAAAGGGCAGTATCTTCAAAAGATGCTATTTCATCAATCATTGCCCATGACATGA
Organism: Desulfobulbus propionicus; assembly: GCA_002746685.1. Classification (GTDB taxonomy): domain Bacteria; phylum Desulfobacterota; class Desulfobulbia; order Desulfobulbales; family Desulfobulbaceae; genus Desulfogranum; species Desulfogranum propionicus_C. The sequence continues at coordinate 41,562 of PDQK01000029.1, forward strand.
AAATCACCGGTGAGATCGTTTTTCAAGGAAAATCCCGGATTGATGGTTTTCTTAAGGGGGACTTAAACGGTGAGTATCTCATTTTGAGTGAAACAGGTAAAGTTGATGGGGATGTACGCGTCGACACCCTGATCTGTCACGGAAAAATAGAAGGCAATATTCAGGCAAAAACTGTGCATGTGCACAGCAGTGCCTCCATTCAAGGCAAGCTCATTGCCAGGAGCCTGACCGTGGAACCAGGTGCCTTGTTGACCGGCGAAATATGTGCTGCAGAAAAGGGCGGTACAGTTAAAGCACCCGAGATAAAGCCAGCGGAAAAAAAGATAAAAGAGCAACCTTCAGCTGCTGCAACGGGGAAAAAGCAAGCGTAATTGCAGAAACCATCCCTGAGCGGCATGGGACAAGTATTTTCTCATCACTTGCCTATACAAAACTCCTCAAAAATCGCGTCAAGCACATCTTCTGGGGTCGTAATCCCCACAATATCGGAAAGATAATCCAAAGCTGCCTGCGTCTCAACCGCTAACAGGTCAGCGGGTGCCCCTTCTTCCAGCGCTCTGAGCAGCCCCTCACAGGCATCCTGTGTTTTTTTCAGTGCTGTTAAATGACGAATATTGGGAGCGCATAGGCCAACTTCATCTGCCTGCTCATCGGTTATGATGGCCTGAAATACAGCCTTCTGCAGCGCATCAATGCCCTTCCCCTGCTTTGCTGAAATTTCCACCACAGGTGATCCGGAAAATGAACTTCTTACAGTTGCAACCATCTCCACCGGGGCGCTGTCTATTTTATTGATAACCACGATGTGATTTTTACCTTCAATGGTCTCATACAATTCTTTATCACGGGAAGTCAGATTCTGAGATGCATCAACAAGAAAAAGGACCAAATCGGCTTCACCGAGCTTCTGGCGTGCCCGTTCCATTCCCAACTCTTCAACCACGTCGCTGTGGGCACGGATACCGGCAGTATCAATAAGATGAATCGGAATACCAGCAATGGAAATGGTCTCTTCAATGGTATCCCTGGTGGTACCAGGCAGTGAGGTCACCAAAGCTCGTTCTTCATTGAGCAGTGCATTGAGCAAGCTTGACTTGCCCACATTGGGCCGCCCTGCAATGACCGCACTTATTCCTTCACGGATAATCTTGCCCTGGGCTCCCAAACCAATAAGACGCTGAACAGGTTGTAATATTTCGCCCAGCAACTGCTCCTTCATTTTTACCGGGTCAATCAATTCAACATCATCTTCGGGAAAATCGATGGCTACCTCAAGAACTGCAAGGATTGCAACCAGACTCTTTCGCACAGGCTCAAGCTCAGTGCTCAGCAGGCCCTGAAGCTGATGAACTGCAAGCTTGGCACCCTTTTCTGTCTGCGCGTTGAGGAGCTCAATGACGGCCTCTGCCTGGGTGAGATCAATCCGCCCTCCAAGAAAAGCGCGTTTGGTAAACTCACCGGGGTCAGCAGAACGCACACCACAGGAAAACACGGTCTGCAACACCTTTTGGAGCAGGACATAGGAACCGTGGCAATGCAGCTCAACCACATCTTCTACAGTGTAGGTATGTGGGGCTTGCATGTATACTGCCAGGATTTCATCAAGCGGTTGGCCCTCAGCATCCTTCAGGGTGCCATAATACAATTTATGGCTTTCAAACTGACTGATCCCTGCCTTAGGAAAGAAAAGTTGCTTGAGAACAGCTAAAGCAGCGGAACCGGAAATACGGATAATACCAATGCCGCCAGTACCAGGTGGAGTTGCTATGGCAGCAATGGTATCAGTTGAGTGGCGAGGGGCCATGGAGTTTATCCCCGTTTTTTCTTTGCCCCTGATCTACGCCCCTTACCAGGCTTGTAGATGAGCACCTTCTTGAACAATCCATCACCTACAGAGCGGCTGCGAATGCCTTTGTCTTCCTGAAGTACCATATGGACAATACGACGCTCAGAAGGGTTAAGGGCCGGGATAGCCTGAGTTTTACCGTCCTCTTTCACTCTCTCAGCCAGTTCCAGTGCTCTGGTTTTGAGTTCTTCAGAGCGGCGCTCGCGAAAATCCCCTACATTAAGTGCCAAGACCACTCTATCCGGTAAACTCTGGATAACCATCTTACGCACCAGATATTGGAGACTGTCAAGGGTACGTCCCTCACTGCCTATGATATCTTCCTCATACTCGCCGGTGATATTGCAGGTCACTGTGCTCCCATCAAACTCGACCTGAACCGCAGAGCTACACTGCATGTGGTCAAGTAATTGCTCCACAGTGGATTGTATAGTTTCAAGCATTTCAGCAGAAAGCTCAATAGCTGCTGGAACGGGGGTAACCTTTGCTTCGGCCTGACCGTTTTCTGCACCTTCGGCAACGGCTTGTTTAACATCTGCTGCTTGTTCCGGCTCTTCAGAAGGTAGAGCATGTTCCTTGTTTGGCGATGGTTTGGGGACTTCTTTCCCCTTGCCTTTTCCCCGATTTGATTTCTTGTTCTGACAAGCCCCCTTGTCCTTTTCCTTGTTCTGTCGTTTTTCAGAAGGTTGAGCATTGGGAGCAGCTTCAGCCGCACTATTTTCCTGCTTTTTGAGGGTAACCCGAATATGCGCCTGCTTGCGGCAGAGCCCAAAAATACCAGCAGAACCGGTTTCCAGGACTTCAATATTGAGGTTTTCCTGGGTGGTATCAAAGGCTTTGCACGCCTGTTCCATTACATCGGTTATATCCTTTCCAAAAAAATCTTTTCCTTTTGTCATAGGTATCGTCCTTGCCTGGCTCTTACACTTTATTCGTTTGGCGGTTTATGAGCTGCTGCTGCAGGATGGAGAGAAGGTTATTGACAAACCAGTAAAGCACCAAACCAGAGGCAAAATTAAGAAACATAAATGTAAAAATTACAGGTAAAAACTGCATGATCTTGGCCTGGGTCGGATCTGCTGTGGTCGGAGTCATCTTTTGTTGCAGATACATTGACGCTCCCATAAGCAGCGTCAGCACAGGTAAACCGTGGAGATAGGGGATGTCAAAACCAACCCAGAGGCGATCAGGGGCAGACAGGTCATTAATCCATAACATAAAGGGCGCATGGCGCAGCTCAATGGCCGCCATCAACACTCTGTAGAGGGCAAAGAAAAAAGGAATCTGGATAAGCATGGGCAAACAACCGCCCAGCGGGTTGACCTTGTACGTTTTGTACATGGCCATCATTTCCTGATTCATTTTTTGAGGATCATCTTTGAACTTTTCTTTCAACTTGGCCATTTTGGGCTGCAGTTTCTGCATATTTTTCATGGACTTCATACCCCTTTGGGTAATCGGCCAGAAAACCGCCTTAATGAGTACGGTGACCAAAATAATGGCTATGCCGTAATTCTTGACATAGTCATAAAAAAAGTTCAGCAGCCACAACATGGGCTTGGCTATAATATCAAACCAGCCAAAATTCACTGCTTTGGCTAGATCATAACCGGTTTCCTTAAGCACTTTGAGTTTTTTAGGGCCAAAGTAGATAGAATAGCTGAATGTACTCTCCTCTCCTCCACCAATGGTGGATATCCCGCGGGACAGAACAGTTCTGGACTGTTCTTCGTTCCCCTGGATGGTGACCACACTGTTGCCTTCACCATCAGGTGTTACTGAAGTCATAAAGTAGGTATCCACAAATCCGGTCCAGCTGACAGCGCCCTGTAAAATAACCGACCCCTCACTGAGTTTTTTCGGCTTTGTTTCCACCAACTCACCGTTCACAAAAGAGGCGGGCCCAGAAAAGAGGAATTTTCCGGCAGTCCCTGACCCTGTATGGGCAAAGCTTTCATGGGTGAGCGTAACAGCAGGAGAAACCTGAATTGGTGCATCGCCAGAGTTAACCACCTGATACGTATCACTGATCAGATAGGAATCGCCTTTAAAAGTCATTGAACGAATAATCCGGGTACCATTGGCAAGCGTTGCACGCATGACAAGGGTTGTCGCCTGCCCCTCTTTAACGGTGAGGTTTTCCTGATCGGCTGTAAACAGTGGCAGCATACCACCAGTTCCATTATCAAGAGAAAAGAGGACTGGCAGCTGGTTGGGTGTGGAACTCTGAACCAATTCCATTGGCCCGGAGTCCTCAGCAATATCATGTCTATACTGCTTAAGGATAAAACTTTTCAGCCCGCCACCCTGTTCCTGTATTACAGCTGTATACAACGGTGTTTCCACGGTTATATCGCGGGCATCAGGGTTAATCGCTGCAACATTTTGTTGTTGGCCAGCCACTGCTGGCTGCACTTGTTGCGGTGCAGAATGGTGCTGCCCAGCAGGTTGGCTGGATTGACCTTCAGCAATTGGAGCCTGCGGCACAGGTTGCTGCTGAGGCATGGGTTTTACAAAAAAGTACTGGTACCCGATCAGAATCAAAAAAGAGAGGGCAATGGCCAAAAAGGCCCTGAACATATCCATGATAGTCTTTCCTTAGATGACACTTGATAGAACAAAAAATGTTCTTCTGCAGTGTTTATTTTACGGGATCGTAACCGCCTTGGGAAAAAGGATGACAGCGCAAAATCCTCCACAGGCTTTTTAAACCGCCTCTGAAAGCACCATATTTTTGCACAGCCTCAATTGCGTACTGGGAACAAGTCGGAGAAAAACGGCAGGTCGGAGGAAAGAGCGGTGAGATGACATACTGATACATTTTGAACAAAAAAATCAGTATTGCTTGAGGGAACCAGGTAAGCAGTTTCCATCCTCTGCTTATAGCTCCTTTGATTTTTTCAGGCAAAGATACCTTTTCCTCACGTCATGAAGAAGGGTGGCTGATAGTTGCTCCACTGAACCCGCTTATCATCCATCAGCGAGCGAGTGCTGCTATCACCTTCTCCTGGAACTCATTTGAGCTGCGGGCTTTAAATCCTGGCCGAATAGCGATGACCACATCACTGTTTTCAGGAAATATATGTTGGTTTAACCGGAAGACTTCTCGTACAATTCTTTTAATCCGGTTGCGCCGAACAGCCCCTCCCACCTTTTTGGGAACACTTACCCCTAGCCTGCTCCATGCATACTGGTTGGGTAGCGTTACCACAACAAAGTTGTCACCGTACACTCTCTTACCAGCATGATACACCTTATTGAATTCCCTGTTTTTTCTTAAAATCCCTGTCTTAGGGAGTCCAAGGGGCTTCACGCTGGATCAGATAGCTCAGACAGCGAGTTGTTTACGCCCTTTGGCTCTTCTTCTTCGAATAATGGCTCGCCCACTATGGGTTTTCATACGAGCACGAAAACCGTGGGTGCGGTGACGCTTGGTATTGCTTGGTTGAAATGTTCTTTTACTCATGACACTCTTCCTTCTAACAAAACAGTTTTAATAAAAGCAACACGTTACAACGAAAGCCATGAAAACAGCCTCAATTCTTTCCAACCTATCGTACCAGTGTAGAGAGCGTTATAAACGATAGGTTTTCGCCTTTTCACGGGCGTAGGTACTCCTGTTACCACGTGCTGCATGTATTTTACGAAACTGGTCATAATAATCACAGCAATCCCATTCTGTCAAACCATTTCACCCAAGCTGCGCATTTAGCGGTACAATATCATCTCCAACGGGCCTTCTTTTCTCTTCATTTTCGTTTTTACTCTGTTTTCTCCCCTGCCCTCTCATTCAAAAAGCAATTGCAAAAAGAGGGACAATCCGTTACCTGTTGCGCCCAGCAGCATGCAATGCATGCATAAATAATTGCAAACAGGACGCCTTACAACACGAGCAAAATCACCCTTTATCAACATGATATTTAAACACAAAAACGTTACCAACGAAAACATTCTCATCCTCGGTCTTGGTGGTATAGGTTCCTACCTGGCCAAGCGGCTTTTGCATGAAGGGTATGCCATAACAGTCATTGAACCCGATAGTGATATTATCAAATATGCAGACGGCACCATGGATGCTCGTCTCATCCAGGGCAATGCCATGACCATGGGTTGCTGGCATGAAGCCCATGCAACAGAGATGGATTATATGATTGCAGTCACTGATAATGATGCGGTCAATATGCTCTCCTCAATGATTGCACACCGCTTTGCTATTGCTACCAAAATAGCACGAGTACGTTCCCAGGATTTTGGGCATAGTGATTCGCTGCTGAAAGGATCGGATCTCAATGTGGATCTTTTCATCCATCCAGAAGAGTTGGCTGCCCAGGAAATTGTACGAATGATTAAACGGACAGCCGGTGATGAGATTATTGATATTGCCTTGGGCCAGATGCAGGTCATGGCGACCAGGATCACTCCATCCTCTCCGTTTTCTAACAAAAATTTGATAGAAATTTCAAACACCTATAGTGAATTCCCGTTTCGTGTTGTGGCCATTGCCAGAGGCATCAAAACCATTATTCCTTCAGGTGAACAGGTCATCCTGCCCCAGGATCAGGTGCTTATCATGGCAGATAAACAACACCTGCCTAAGCTCATGGAACTCACTGGGGTTAAACAGCAGAGGCGCCATCGGGTTATGATCCTGGGAGGCGGGCTGGTGGGCCATCGTATTGCTGAGCTGTTGGGTAAACCCTTTCGGGTCACTATTTTAGAAAAAGATGAAAAAAGAGCTCAGGAACTGTCTTCACTGCTCAAGGATGCAGAAATTCTCTGTGGGGACGGGTCAGACAAAGAAGTGCTGGAGGAATCGGGCTTAAGCGATATTGACACATTTATAGCGGCAACCGGGGAAAACGAAACCAATATTATGAGCTGCATCCTGGCCAAACACCTGCTTGCAGAACAGGATGGTGAGGGGCAGAGTGTTCAGCGCAAAACAATCTGCTTAGTCACAAAAGAAGAGTATCTGGTACTTGCCTCCACCAGCGGTCTGGACATCGTGTTGAACAAGAAGATTCTTGCAGCAAACGAAATACTGACCTTTATTCGAGGCAGCGAACTGCTTTCCATTTCACATATGCACGGCTTTGATGCTGAGGTGGTGGATCTCATCGCGGCACCAGGCGCTCCCATCACCAAGAAGCCTCTGGTAAACCTGACTAAAGCACTGGCGGGAAATATTATTGTGGGAAGTGTTTTCAGGGACGGGGTATGGAGTACGGCCATTGGAAGCACCCACATTCAAGGCGGCGACAGGGTCATCGTTATCTGCAGTTCCATGTATCTTAAAGACGTGCGTAAACTCTTCTCAGCCTGACATAACCCTGGTATTGCTTATTTTGTCCAGAACGAGGGATAAAATATGACCAGCGCACTGAACATTTCAAGTCGTCCAACCAACATATTCCAGGATAAAAACCACTTACTCGTATCTGAGAAAAACGCAAAATTCTCACTTGGCCCAACAGCACCAAAACCTGGCCCAATATTCATAAGCGCTGAGATAACGGCACTCATGGCACTCAAATAATCAAAATCCTCTAGCAATACCAACAGGCACCCTCCTCCCAGCACCATAAAAATATTGACAATAAAATAACAAATTGCCAGGTCAATAACCGACACGTCCACAGCTTTCTGGTTGAGGCGCACAGTGATGACTGAACGCGGCTGAAAAAAAATCTTACGGATCGAGTTATACATGTATTTACAGATAATAACGTAATGAACAACCTTAATTCCACTGGTGGTAGAACCAGCACAGGCACCAATAAAACACACCACAAAAAGAAACATTTGTGCTGCCTGGGGCCACAGCTCATAATCGGTGGTGGTAAAGCCGGTAGTTGTTAAAAGCGACATCACCTGAAAGGCTGCAAACCGATACGCCTCTGCCAAAGATGTATAGGTACCGTTATGCAAAAGAGTAAGTGCGACCATGGTTACAAAGAATACCGATAACACCACATACCACTTAAACTCTGTATTGCGGTAAATCGTCTTTATATCCCCTCGCAACACTTGGAAAAACAGTATAAAGGTGGTTCCCCCAAGAAACATAAAAACAATAGTCACCCAATCAAAATAGGCATTTTGATAATGACCGATACTCAGATTTTTTGGAGAATATCCAGAGGTGGAAACCGTGCCAAAAGCTGTACACAGGGCATCAAACAAAGGCATCCCTCCAGAAAACAGTAACGCAGTCTGAGTAAAGTTCAGGCAAAGATAGATCCACCACAAGCTGATCATGGTATCACGATTACGCGGTTTAACTTTTTCCTTGGTAATCACCTGGCCTGGGCTTGATTCTGCCCTGAACAGCCTGAGTCCTCCCATTCCCTTAGGGAGGAGAATAACGGTCAGGGTGAGAAAGCCCATGCCACCAAGCAGGTGAGTTTCACTTCTCCAGAAAAGTAAACCATGGGGGACAGTTTCAATATCCGTTAAAATAGTTGCTCCTGTGGTGGTGTAACCAGATATCATCTCGAAAAAGGCATCGGTGAAACTGGGGATAGAGCCATGAATAATAAAAGGCAGACCTGAAAACGCTGAAACTATTACCCAGCCAAAGACCGCTATCACAATGCCATCTTTGATATTGAGTTCATACTTTTTATGGTGCAGACACCAGGCAGGCAGCCCCAAAAAGAAGGTGATACCTGCTGAGACGAGCAGGGCAAACAGATCATTCTCGCCGTAAATATACGAACAAAGGGCGGGAAAGAGCATGGAACCACCCGTCACCATAAGCAACAGGCCAAAGACATGAGAAATGGACGTAAAGTGCATAAATTCAGGCGCTGCTAACGCTTCTTTTCTGACAAAATAGAGGTATTCACGAAAAACAGGGTTCTCCCTGCTTCCCGTTGCAAAAATATGTCGCGTTCTCTATAATAAAAGGTTTACCCCAGAGTCAATAACTGATCGTTCTACGATTTGATCTGTCTTATTTATTATACCACGCTCACTTCTTTTCACGTACTTATATGACTGATTTTGACATTGCCGTAGTAGGTGCCGGGCACGCTGGTTGCGAAGCTGCCCTTGCAGCAGCCAGAATGGGCTGTCGCACCCTTGTGTGCATCATAAACGCCGATACCATCGGCGCCATGTCTTGTAACCCTGCCATTGGTGGACTGGCCAAAGGCCATGTGGTCAAAGAGCTTGATGCCATGGGCGGCGAGATGGCCAAGAACATTGATGCAACAGGTATCCAGTTCAGACAGTTGAATACCAGCAAGGGACCTGCAGTACGTTCCTCAAGGGCGCAGGCTGACCGGCTGTTGTACCGACTGCGGATGAAAACAGTGCTGGAAAACCAGAAAAACCTGGAGATCCGCCAGACCGTTGTTGATGAAATTCTTGTAAAAGACGGTCGGGTCACTGGCATCAGAACCTCACTTGATGAAATACTCAGTGTGAAAGCCGTGGTGGTAACCACTGGAACCTTTTTAAACGGCTTGATTCATGTGGGGCTGAAAAACTTTCCAGCTGGTCGCATGGGCTGCAACCCATCCATTACGCTTGCCAAATGGTTTAAGGAGTATGGCTTTGAGGTTGGCCGGATGAAGACCGGTACCACCCCGCGCATTGATGGCAACACCATTGATTACGCTCAGCTTGAAGCACAATATTCCGATGATCCACCACATCTTTTTTCTTTTTCTTCGACGGGGCCACCACCGCTTGAGCAGCGTCCCTGCTACATTACCTATACCAATGAGACCACCCACGATATCATCGGGAAATCCATTGACCAGTCGCCGCTGTTTGCCGGTATCATTGAGGGGGTCGGTGCTCGCTATTGCCCTTCAATAGAAGATAAGGTGATGCGCTTTCCTGAAAAAATTCGCCACCAGATCTTTTTGGAGCCAGAAGGCCTTGACACGGTGGAGGTGTATCCCAACGGCATTCCCACCAGCCTGCCCCTCAACACCCAAATGAACATGATTCATTCCATTCCAGGACTGGAACAGGCGAGGATCATCCGTCCTGGATATGCCATTGAATACGATTATGTGGATCCCCGTGAATTACACCCTTCGCTTGAGACCAAAAAGGTGCGGGGACTGTTTTTAGCCGGGCAGATTAATGGGACCTCAGGGTATGAAGAAGCGGCTGGCCAGGGGTTTATGGGTGCGGTGAATGGAGTGAAATATGTTCGCGAAGAGGAACCTTTGGTCCTGGATCGATCCCAAGCCTACATTGGAGTGCTTATTGACGACCTGGTGACCTTGGGAACCAAAGAGCCATACCGGCTCTTTACCTCCCGGGCTGAGTACCGCTTGCTACTCCGCGAAGATAATGCGGATATGCGCATGCGTGAGATCGGATATCAGCTTGGACTGGTTGACAGCGAAACCTATCAGCACTTTCTGCAGAAGAAAAAAGCCATTGATGATACGGTGCAGGCGCTCCATGAGCTGCGCATCAAGCCAGGTGCAGCTGTGAACACGCTTTTAGGCAAATATGAGTCCACTCCACTGACTCAGGCTTTAACGGCCGCTGATTTACTCCGTCGTCCTGAAATACGGTTAGATGCGCTTATTCAGCTTATGCATGCAGCACAGGTGGAGCTCCCAAACACATTGCAAGGGGTCGATTATCAACAGGAAGTGGAGCTGCAGGTAAAATACGCTGGTTATATCAAACGCCAGGAAGAGCAGGTACAGCGATTTAAAAAGCTGGAAAACATCTCCATGCCAGAAAATATGGAGTACAGTGGATTACCTGGCCTTTCCAATGAGGTTGTGGAAAAGCTAACTCAAGTGCAACCCCGCTCTCTTGGTCAGGCATCAAGGATATCCGGTGTTACCCCTGCTGCCATATCAGTGCTTCAGGTCCACTTGAAACAGAAAGGTTTCATTTAATGAAACAAAGCGCAATGATTGCTTACCCTGAGATAGACCCGGTTATCCTTTCCATTGGCCCACTGGCAGTACGCTGGTACGGGCTCATGTACGTGATCGGCTTTATTGCGGCATACACGTTGGTGGCGTACCAGGCAAAGCGCTTTGGGTGGCTGCAGCTCCGCGATCATCTGGACAATCTCAACATGTCGCTTATTTTAGGTGTTATTTTAGGTGGCAGGCTTGGGTATGTCCTCTTTTATAATCTCCAGTATTATCTTTCCCATCCAGTGGAGATATTTTCCATCTGGCAGGGAGGAATGTCCTTCCACGGGGGCTGTATAGGTGCTTTACTGGCCGGATTTTCTTACTCTTTACGCCATAAGCTGGACTTCTGGAAGGCTGCAGATCTTTACGTGGTCACGGTTCCCATTGGTTTGTTTTTCGGACGAATTGGTAACTTTATTAACGCCGAACTGTTTGGCCGGGTTACCGACGTTCACTGGGGTATGATCTTTCCTGGTGGCGGTCCACTTCCCCGACACCCATCTCAACTCTATGAAGCTTTCCTAGAAGGCATTCTTTTATTTTGTATCCTTTGGGCTGTGAAGAACAAGCCGTGGAAAACTCAAAGCCGGGCCTTATGGCCCCACGGGACTCTGCTGGGACTTTTTCTTATTCTGTACAGCCTTTTTCGCTTTACGGTAGAGTTTGTACGCGAGCCTGACCCACAGATTGGCCTGTTGTTCGCCAGTGTTTCCATGGGGCAGGTACTGAGTAGCGTGATGTGCTGTATGGGGATGGGGCTGTGGTACTGGAGAATCAGAACGACACAGCACCAGTGAATTGAGCTTATATTTGATATTCGATGCTCACCGGGCAATGGTCTGAGCCCACGATATCTGCATGGATGTCAGCACTGACGAGCCTTTTTCTGCTCTTTTCATCAACAAGAAAATAATCAATCCTCCAGCCGATATTTTTAGCTCGAGCATTAAAACGATAGCTCCACCAGGTATATTGATCTGGCTCCTGGTTAAAGGCTCTAAAGGTATCTATGTACCCCTCATCAATCATGACATCCATCCAGGCCCGTTCTTCCGCTGAAAAACCTGGGTTCTTTTCGTTGGATTTGGGGTTGGCAAGATCAATGGGCTTGTGGGCAACATTTAAGTCGCCGCACAACACAACGGGTTTCTGCTGATTAAGCTGCTGAATAAATGCTTGTAATGCCTGGTCAAACCGAATTTTGAAATCCAAGCGCTTCAATCCGGGTTGAGCATTGGGGAAGTAGCTGTTGATAAAGAAAAAATCATCATACTCTGCGGTAAGAACGCGACCTTCCTTATCAAATTCCTCAATACCAATGCCATAGAGAACATTTTGGGGCTCAATCTTTGAAAATACCGCTGTCCCCGAATACCCTTTTTTCTCGGCTGGGTTCCAATAAATATGATAGCCAGAAAGAGTAAGAACAGAATCTGGTAACTGCTCCGGCATGGCCTTTATTTCCTGAACTGCAAAAATATCAGCATCAAAGCTCTGAAATATTTCCAAAAACTCTTTTTTCAGCACTGCACGGAGCCCATTTACATTCCAGGAGACAAACCGTAAAGAATCTTTACTGCCAAGGGAATCAGTTTTCCTTTTTCTTGGAGTGACCCCTATTTGTGGACAATCCTTTTCAAGGATACACACATCGCAATGGGGCCGCTGAGGCTTACAAAGGCCCTGACCATAGGCCACAAGGATCGAATTGATATCAAGCCAGTACTTCTGGGGTAACTGCTTGCGCAAAGCCATTTCTGTTTGCAGAGGTGTTTCCGTCTCTACGTAGCCCCAGATATTCATAATCCGGTGTACATGGGTATCGACGCAGATGGCAGGTATTTGAAAAGCAACCGCTAGAACTAAATTCGCGGTTTTACGACCAACACCGGGAAGCTTGAGCAATGCTTCCATGGTTTGCGGCACTGCACCATCAAAGCTGTCCTGAAGGACCTGTGGCAGAGCGTTAAGATATTTGGCTTTGTTTTTATAAAACCCTACTGGATAAATAAGCTTTTCAAGCTGTGAGACAGAAAGCATTGCAAGCTCTTCTGGAGTCTGGGCGTGCTCAAAAAGACGCGCTGATGCTTTGGCGGTAACCTCATCTTTGGTTCGGGCAGATAAAATGGTTGCAACAAGAACTTTAAAGGGATCTGCGGTCTGGACAGCAATAAGATCAACAACAGGCACTTGAAAACCTGCAACTTCTTGCTTAACCAGGGAGATGGCTTTATCTATATCAATGGACACAATACCCCTGTATTATGAAAGGGAAAAAATTGAACGAGCAGAGAGCACAATCATTACCTTTTATAAAGCTACCACAAAAAACATCCCTGGCCCATTTACTTTTGATAGTAATATCCAGCCTTATAATCCGTATAACCAAACACAGCGGTATCAAGTACACTCACTTCATGAGCATTGAAGACTACACCAAGAATTTTCTCCCTGCCAATGGTATCGACAAGATGTTTTACATGTTCACGTCTTGCTGTTCCCTGTCGGATAACGAGTATAACGCCATCAACATGTTGGGCGAGCACTGCAGTTTCAGTAGCTGCGCCCAATGGGGGACTGTCCAACAGGACAAAACGATCTTCATACCGGCTTTTTAATTCATTTACAAGATGCACCATGGAACCAGAGCCAGAAAGCTCGGCAGGATTTATCGGTGGCGGACCAGCAGGTAATATTGAGAGTTTCTTCACTCCAGAATGCGTAATCAAATCTTCCGGTGGCACTCCTCCCTGGAGATGATCTGCAAGCCCCCGTTCGTTTTTCAGGCCAAACAGCTTGTGCTGCGTCGGTCTACGAAGATCACAATCTACCAGGATACAATAATCATCAACCCCTTGGGCTAGAGACAGGGCTAGGTTGGCACAAATAAAACTTTTCCCCTCTCCAGGAGAAGCACTGGTAATAAGCAGAGTCCTTGGCGTCTCCCCCATTACCGGGTACAGAATGCGGGTACGTAAGGTACGAATGGATTCAGCTGTGGCTCCAGTGGTAGAGGAAGCTAGAATAAACCTTTCATCCCAAAGATCACTGGAGGTGCGCTGATTATCGGACTGCCGATTGCTGGCTTCGTTGAACAACTCTTTATCCAGCCCCTGCAACGTACTTTCATCACTTAACATTTGTGATTTATCAGATTCTGCTGCTTTGCTTAAAGCTCTTAAAACCTTACCCACTGTTTCCCCCAAACACAATTGCCATAATAGTATTTATCCATTGCTGTATAACATTCGGTAAAAATTCAAACAGAGATGCATTGCCAAAAAATTGTGGAAAAAACTCCAGTCCAAGCAATACGACACAGACTAACAGCAAAACTGCAGCACCAATAAATGCATATTTTCTGTAATCTTCTGATCTGTTGGAAAATTCTCCCACAGGAAGCGGGTTCCCCTCTCCTGGAAAATGTAAATCCTCTACACATTCACGAATTAATTCCGCATTTATCACCGGTGTATTCTCGGCAAACCCAGTGAGCAAGGCATGGTCACAGACTATATTAATCAGTCGCGGGGTCCCTTTACTCACCTTGTAAATCTGCTCAACAGCCTCATCTGTAAATATATGGAGATGCCTGGCACCCGCATGGCGTAAGCGAAAAAGAATATACTGTTTGGTTTCATTCAGCCCAAAGGGCTTTAAATCGAAACGGATACCAACCCGCTGCCGTAAAGGAAGAAGGCGTTCATCGCTCATCAGTTCGTTAAGCTCAGGTTGCCCTACTAAAAAAATAGAGAGGACATCCTGGCCCTTTACATCCAGATTGGAGAGAAGACGAATTTCTTCCAACAAATCAACAGGCAGAACATGGGCTTCATCTACTATCAGCAAGATACGTTCGCCGGCTGCGTAGGCTTTCTTGAGCAGTTCATCAAAAGCAAGCAAGAACATCGCCTTATTGCCATCCCACGGGAGATCGAGTTTTTCGGCAAGATAAGAGAAAAACTCATCTCTATACAGCAGTGGGTTGTTTAACAGGCACAACCTGGTGTCAGGGCCTAAAGAAGCAACAAGCGCCTCTAAAAGCGTTGTTTTTCCAAGCCCAACATTGGCCGTCAACACCAAAAACCCTTTCTTCCCAAGCACACCATACTTCAGGATAGCCAAGGCTTCCTGGTGAGCTTCACTCCTGAAGACTACTTTGGAATCGGGTGTGAGTTTAAACGGCTTTTTTGAAAGACCGTAGTACTGTCTATACATTTTTTATCCCCTGAACCGATGCGTTACAACTTCCCTTAAATAACAATAATTCCTCGGTTCCACAGAAAATACACAGCTCCGACAAATGAGATGAGCCCAATCGCTACATACAGAAGAAACAATGTAAGCTTAATTCGACGTACCTTATCTTCTCTTCCAAGTGGCAGATAAGGCACTGAGCAGGTAACGCCTATACCTAAATAATCCTCAATATCATGTGGATCCTTAAAAGAAGTATCCAGCAAATCAAGTCCCAGGGCTATTCCAGCACCCAGAGCACTGCCAAGCCCAAGGGCTAAAACCATGATCTTTATAAAGTCAGGTTTAACAGGCTTTTGTGGTAACCGTGCAGGATCCATAATCTTAAACTGACTGCCTTGCTGTTGTTTTTCCAGATTCGCTACAGAAGAAGCCTGGAGATTTTGCGAGACAAGAAAATCATAATGTTTCTTGAACTGATTATAATCCCTGGTCAAGGCAGACCACTCCGCCTCACGTATCGGTGCAGCCCCTATCCATTCCTCGAGTTGATTAATTTGCCCCTTGAGTTCGTGTTCATCATTGCGCAATTCTGCAATATTACGTTCTATGTTTCTTTGCTGAATTGCAGCCGCCTGTAACACAGGATCATGACTCAGGAGTGACTGGCTACCTTTATTTACTCCTCCCGACTTCACCTTTGTACTTTCTTTCACCTGCCTTTTCTTGGCCGCAATAGCTTTCTTTATCCGTTTAACCTCAGGATGCGTTTCTTTATATTTAATGACCAAAGTATCCAGATATGACTGCAATTGGGTGAGTTGCTGGAAAGGGTCTGTTCCTTGAGCTGGTTCACGACCTCCTTCAATTATGCCCTGCCCCACTCCTACACTACGCAACATTTTTTTTCTCTGCCCAACTTGCTCCTGTAATAAAAGTTTAGACCGCTCTAGCTCCTGAATATTATCCTGTACTCCTTGCAGTTTCACCTGAAGGGTATTAACACGGGAGACATTAATTTGTCTCTGTTCAGGAAGCTCGTTGTAATATTTAAGCTTATAATCCCGAATAGCCTGTTCTTTCTTGTCCATACTCTGCTTTGCAAGTTGCAACTCGTTGGCAATGTAGCTAGAAGTTTCAGAGGTTCTTTCCTCTCTATATTTCAGGTTTTCCTCTATGAACTTTGAAGATAAGGCGTTGGTTACACGGAGTACTTTTCTTGGATCATCACCAGAAAAGCTGACGCGAAAGACATCTCCCTTAGTCGGAGATATGCTAATCTTTCTTTTCATTGTCTCAATGACATCTTCTAAAGGTAACTTCTCCCGCATTTCAGGGTATAAGTTAAAGGACTTGATAATCTTTTCTAAACTTGTCCTGCTGGTCACCTGTTGCATCAATGTGCTGACAATCTCACGCGTCCTAGCCTTAACATCAGGAGACATTTTAGAAGGATTAACTGCCTGCCTTTCGTAAATAAGTAACGATGAAGCCTCATAGACCTTAGGGGTTTTATAATATAGGAGCAAGCCACCTAAAAGGGCAATGAACACAAAAGTCACTATCATTCCTTTCCGAGCAAGGACTATATCAACATACTTTTTTACAAGCTGTTTGGTTTTCTCATTCATATTTCGCTATTACTGATTATGATATTAAAATAAACGTAGAGAGGTAAATTGTTTATCAAGAGAAAGTACAAAATTTACTTATGCCACGAACGATTATCATAGGGGACATCCACGGTTGCCTGAAATCACTAAATGACCTGCTGGAAAAGATTTTTACTCTGGCAACCAAAACAGACACCGTTCTCTTCCTTGGTGATTATGTTGATCGTGGACCAGACGCAAAAGGCGTACTGGATTGTCTTATCGCACTTAAAAAAGAGCATTCACGCCTTGTCACGCTTAAAGGCAATCATGATTTTCTCTTTTTGCGCTACCTTGAAACTCAAGAATCAGATCTTTTTTTCCAGGTTGGGGGCCTGGAAACGCTACATAGTTATGGGGTTCAAGGTCAATCAGCTTCCCCTATACACGATATCCCTGAAAGTCATCTCCACTTCCTGCAGGAACTTCCCCTGGTATTTGAAGATCAATATGGAATTTACGTTCACGCAGGAATACAGGCTGGTCGTCACCTTTCCATGCAGTCACCCAAATGGTGCCTTTGGGCACGGGAATCCTTTCTTAAAACCACCTTTACCCTGGATAAACCAATTATTTTTGGGCACACCGTCTTTCAAGAGCCCTATGTTGCCCAAGACAAAATAGGGATTGACACCGGAGCCGTCTACGGTGGTCTACTCACCGCACTCATCTTACCTGACATGAAATTTATCCAGGTACCAGGAGAACAGAATTCCCCTTACCGTAATGATTAACTTGTAAATATGGTATATGATGAGGAGGGAAAAGACAATGAAACGATTATAAAAATCGTACATCTATCGGTAAAATTTTTATCAACTTTTCTTTTCCTGAAAACAACATGGCCAAACGATCAACTCCCAAGGCAATACCGGCAGTATCTCCAAGATGTTCCAGCGAGGCGATAAATTGTTCAGGAATTTCAGTGCTCCTTCCCTGCCGCAGAATGAGCTCCCTCTCCTGGACAAAACGCTTTTTTTGTACAGACGGATCAACCAGCTCTGAAAACCCATTGGCAAGTTCCAATCCTCCCACATAGAGTTCGAAGCGTTCCGCCACTCCTGGATCTCCTTCTTTCGGGCGTGCCAACGAAGCCATTTCAATGGGGTACTCATACAAAAAGGTCGGTGTATCCCAACCAAGATGAGGTTCAACCTGCTCAACCAGCACTTCTTCAAAACATCCCTTTTGTTGGGCTTTGGCAAGCGTGATATCTGCATACGTTGCAAAAGCATCGGCAAGGGTTAAGCGCTTCCAAGGTGCACTAAGCGATATTTCCTTCTCTTGACGCACAATTGACTCTGCTCCAGCAACACCGGGAAAGTCTGCCAGTTGTTCTACCAGAAAACCAAACAGCTCCTCACACTCATCCATCAAATCCAGATAGTTCCAGCCAACATGGTACCACTCCAGCATGGTGAACTCGGTCTGGTGCAGACTCCCGCTCTCCTCTTTACGAAAGCAGTGACATAGTTGAAAAAGCTGGGTCGTTCCTCCTGCCAGCAGCATCTTCATGCACAGCTCTGGTGAGGTTTGCAGGAACCATTCTTCACTTTCAAATGGTTGAATATGCGCTTCCGGAATGAGCACAGGAAGACGGATGGGGGTATCCACTTCAAGATACCCCCGCCCAAGAAAAAACGACCGAATGGCCTGCAGCAAGTGCGACCGCTGGCGCAGGCCCTCCGGTGAAAGCATTCCTATTCTTTTACCCTGGTGATATAGGTACCGGTTCGGGTGTCGATCTGAATTTTATCACCTTGCTCCACAAAAGGTGGAACCTGCAGTTGCAACCCTGTTTCAACGGTCACCGGCTTGGTATCTGTACCGGAAGTATCCCCTTTTACCCACGGGTCGGCAGTGGTAACCTCCAGGTTGACAAAGGTTGGTAAACTCACATCAATGGCTTTCTCACCAAAAAAGAGTACCTGTACCTCCATATTATCAATCAGATAACTCAAATTGTCGCCAAGCTGTTCCTTGGTCAAAAATATCTGATCATAGGTAGAGGTATCCATAAAATGGTACTCATCATCCTGAGCATACAAAAACTGCATGGTCCGTTCTTCCAGGTCTGGTTTCTCAAATTTATCATTTGAGCGGTACGTGTTGGAAAATTGGTTTCCAGTTATCATACTGCGCATCTTGGTTCTATACAGCGCCTGCCCTTTGCCTGGTTTGGAAAATTCAAAATCCGTAATAATATATGGTTCGCCGTCGATCTGAATTTTCAGCCCTTTACGTAAATCTGAAGCTGAGTACATATACAATTCCCTGGTGTTATATTTTTATGAATGAAAAGAAGCTAATAGCTGTTATCTCGAGAGGAAAATCAGATATTCTTTTTCCGCCTCTTGTTTTCATTGTCTATCTTTAATACATTTACCCGACCACAACAAACAAATATATAGCCACAGACCATATGACCATCACAGCCGGAGTTATTTCCGACACCCATTTACACCGCCCGGACAGGAATTTCAAGCGGTTGATACGCCATTGTTTCCAGGATTGCGATGTTATCATCCATGCCGGAGATATTACCGAGCCAGAGGTGTTAGAATGCTTTACAGGAAAAACACTTCATGCAGTACACGGCAATATGTGCGGACACGCGCTTTATAAGCAGCTCCCGGAAGCAACAACCTTTACCTTGGGAGCATTCACCATTGGACTGACCCATGGCGCACGGCTGGGGTTTGATATTGAAACCCGGCTATGGGATATTTTCCCGGAAGCAGACTGCATGATCTATGGCCATACTCACAGACCTGCATGTCATAGGGTTGCAGGCACGCTCATCGTCAACCCTGGCAGCTTCAAGTCAACCGGTCCTTATGGCGCCAGCGGGACGTATGCCATCCTTACAGCAGGCTCTACTCTGGAAGGTACAATTTTTGAGGTACCAGCTATTCTATGAAAACGCTGTGGACTCCCTGGAGAATGGAACATATCCTGGGAAAATACCCCCAGGAGCTGGAGTGTATTTTTGAGCCGCCAGGAAAAGGTGCGTATGACAAAAAGTACCTTATGCTCCACCGCAGCCAATTCACTGTAGTCCTGCTCAATCGTTTCCCCTATGCAAACGGTCATCTTTTACTCGCCCCGGCCCGTCACGTAGCTGATCTGGCCGAACTTGACCAACAGGAACAGCTCAGGCTCATGGGCATGCTTTCTCATTGCTGCTCCATCCTGCGACAGGTACTTCATCCAGACGGCCTCAATGTGGGGTTGAACCTTGGGCACCATGCCGGTGCAGGAATAGCTGACCATCTCCATTTTCACATTGTTCCGCGCTGGGAGGCTGATCACAACTTCATGACTGTCTGCGCTGAAGTTCGCACAATCCCGGAACATATTGACACCACCTTTGACAAACTACTGTCCCACTTCCAACAACTGAACACCTGAGCTTTCATGAGTACCCAAGTTAAAATCACCCCAATGCTCCGCCAGTATCTGGAGATGAAGGAAAAGTATAGCGACACCATTCTCTTTTACAGGATGGGGGATTTCTATGAAATGTTCTTTGATGATGCCGTCACCGCCTCAAAGGTACTTGGGATCACCCTGACTTCCCGCAGCCATAAGGATGAAGCCAACAAGGTGCCCATGTGCGGTGTTCCTCATCATGCACTGACAGGGTATCTGGGCAAAATGGTTAAAGCCGGTTTTCGGGTAGCCATCTGCGAACAGATCGAGGATCCCAAACAGGCCAAAGGAATTGTCAAAAGAGATGTGGTGCGGGTTGTCTCACCGGGCGTAACCACCGATGAGCAGATTCTTGATGAAAAAAGCAACTGTTATGTCTGTGCCCTGGCTGTTACAGGTAAAGCAACACAAAAAAGTGTTGGCGTCAGCTTCCTTGATGCATCCACCGGTGAATTCCTTGTTGCTGAATTTCAAGCGATACATGGCGACACCACGGCTATTATAGACCTTCTCACCCGCATCAAACCCGCAGAAATTCTGCTCAGTGAAAAGCACAATGACACTGTTGCCACCCTGCTTACAGAAGCTGAAGAAGTGCTTGGTACGTTTTGTACAACCCTACGCCCTGAAATACAATTTGACCATTCAAACGCGCAAACCGCATTGCTTGAACATTTTCATACCACCAATCTGGCCGGATTTGGCTGTGACCAGCTCCAGGCCGGAATCAATGCGGCTGGAGCCCTGATTGCCTATATAGAGGATACGCAAAAGTCTGCGCTGGACCACATCCAGCAACTCACGCCACTCAACCCAGCCGGATTTCTCATTATCGATGACGCCTCCAGGCGTAATTTGGAACTCACAGAAACCATAGTGGGCGGCAAACGTGACGGTTCACTGCTGGCAGTGCTGGACTTTACAGCAACCCCCATGGGCGCACGCCTGCTCCGTAAACGACTCCTTTTTCCCCTGCAGGATCAGCAACATATCCAAAACAGGCTCAATGCAGTTGAAGAATTTGCTGGCGCACCTGGCTTGCAAAAAGAACTTAGGGAGCTGCTCTCCTCGGTGTACGACCTGGAAAGGCTGTGTAGCCGCCTGGTTTTAGGCCAGGGCAATGCCCGTGATATGAGTGCAATGAAGGTATCCCTCGCCCAACTTCCTCCGCTGCGTGATAGCTTACAATCATGCACCTCGCTGAAAATTAAGGAATTGTATGCCGGGCTTGACGAGCTGGGTGATCTTCATGGCCTTATCGACTCAAGTATCCGGGACGATGCACCAGTCGGATTACGCGAAGGTCGTCTCATCAAAGAAGGATTTAATGATGAGCTTGACTCACTGCTCTTCCTGCTCCGTGACGACAAACAGCTAATCCTCAATCTGGAGGAAAAAGAGCGAGAACGAAGCGGGATTGCCAAGCTCAAGGTAGGCTACAACAAGGTGTTTGGCTACTTTTTTGAAGTTTCGCGGAGTCAGTCCGCTGACGTGCCTGAGGATTTTATCCGTAAACAGACCCTGGTCAATGCCGAACGTTTCATCACCCCTGAATTAAAGGAGCTGGAAAACTCAATCGCCACTGCCCAGGAAAAACGGCTTGAACTGGAGTACGAGCTTTTTTCCCAGGTACGGGCAACCATAGTTGCACACAGCAGTAGAATCCTCGCTACAGCCCACCAGATTGCCCGTATAGACTTTCTCTTAAGCCTTGCCCGGGCTGCGGTACAGTACCGCTACACCAAACCAGCACTGAACACCAATCAGTACATTGCAATCAGCGAAGGCAGGCACCCGGTTATAGAACGATCCCTTGAGTCTGGCAGATTCGTCCCCAACGATGTGCTCCTTAACCAGGATACGCAACAGCTCATCATTATCACCGGCCCCAACATGGCAGGTAAGTCAACGGTACTCCGTCAAACTGCCCTGATTACCCTGATGGCACACATTGGCAGTTTTGTTCCTGCTGCAAGCGCAGATATCTGTCTTGTTGATCGTATTTTTACCCGGGTTGGGGCTATGGATGATCTGCGTCGGGGACAATCCACCTTTATGGTGGAAATGAACGAGACAGCCAACATCCTCAATAACGCCACCAAAGACAGTCTGGTTATTTTAGATGAAATAGGCCGTGGAACCTCCACCTACGATGGCCTTGCCATTGCCTGGGCAGTTGCCGAAGCTCTGGTAAAAAAGGGGAATGCTGGGGTCAAAACCCTGTTTGCAACCCATTATCATGAGCTGACTGAACTTGCCACCACCCATGAAAGAGTGCAAAACTTTTCCATCGCGGTTCGTGAATGGAATGATTCCATTATCTTTCTCCACAAGCTCATTCAAGGTGCGACCAATAGAAGCTACGGTATCCAGGTCGCTGCTCTGGCAGGGGTTCCGCAACCCGTTACCAAGCGCGCTTATGAAATTCTCGCTGACATTGAGCGCGGCGAGAAACACCCTAGACAGCCAGCCACTGCAAGAAAGGGCGCAAAGGGTAGCCTCCAGCAACCTGCGCAGCTCTCGCTCTTCCCCAAAAAGGAAAATTCCGCGATCACCCTGCTAAAAGAGGCTAACCCAAATACCATGACTCCTCTTCAGGCCCTTGAACTCATCTATGAGGCGCAAGACCTCCTTAAACAATAAGAGCGTCCCGCCCTTGAGAGAAAAAGTACAATTGTTTTTACTGCTTCCATTGAATATTGTAGTATATAGAGAGATTATTGGCAGCGACCTGCGAATTGTCTGCATTCCATGACCGAAATATCTACAATCCCCTTTGCTAATTTGATCATTGATCACCATCCATGTTGACCAAGTTGTTTACATTTGTTATCCAGCGTGCATTTTCTTTTCGCTTTTTGGCGGTTCTCATTATCGTTCTCCTCGCCAGTCCCGCGTGCTCTCTTGCTGTCAATGCCCCTGATGATACCGAAAATACAAAAATACGTTACCAGGCAGCAAAAGATTATTATTACGAGCTTGAGCGGAATGAAGAAGAGGGAAAAATACGTAATAACTGGCTTGAGGCCGTACGTAACTTCAGACGCATTTATCTGGCTGAAACCAAGGGGCCTCTTGCGCCATCCTGTTTATACATGATGGGACGCCTGCAGTACAAGATGTTTCAACGCTTTAACCTCCCCATCGATCTGGAAAGCGCTCTCGGGTATTTCAATGATGTCTCCACCATTTTTCCGGTCAACAAACTGGCTGACGACGCCTTGTATGCAGTTGGCGAAATGTATTATCAGGACAAGCACAATCAGCAAAAGGCCGCTGAGAAGTATCTGAAAATTATCCAACAGTATCCAAACAGTGATAAACACGCTAAGGCCCGAGACCGGTTACAAAAACTCCAACAGACGACTGATATTATACTGCCAGATGCTCCTCAAAAAGAGCACAAGCAGCCAAAGAGTAGACTGGTACAGGTGCTTCCGGTAAAATACTGGTCAACTGACAGCTATACCAGGATTGTTATCCGCTCCTCTGCCCCGGTTCATTTTACCGCTGATTTACTGGAAAAAACTGAGGGACAGCCACGCAGGTTGTATGTTGATTTTTCACCGAGCTACATTCCACCCAAATATCGCTCCCCAGTGCCCATTGATGATGGTTTACTTAAACAGATTCGTACCGGGCAGCATAACGATTCAACGGTGAGGGTAGTGCTCGATATTGAATCAATCTCAGATTACAAGATATTCAGTCTGGAAGACCCATTTCGGGTTGTGGTGGACGTTCATGGTGACAAGAGTGATGATAAAAAGAGTACTGTTTCCGCTCAGATCGCAAGTCCCGAACACGATCAACCTGTAGAACAGATCCAGAAAAAACCTGCGACTAAACGCCCTTCCCTAAGACACGCCTTTGTCACTCTCCGTGACAACAAAAAGAAGAAAGCAGAAGCTAAGGTCGAAATAAACAGGAAAACTCGGGTCCAGAACTACTCTCTTGCCCAACAGTTAGGTCTTGGGGTGAGTAAAATCGTGATCGATCCTGGTCATGGTGGAAAAGATCCTGGAGCTACCGCTAATGGTCTGAAGGAGAAAGATATTGTTCTGGCCATCGCTAAAAAAATTGGTAACGTGCTTGAATCAACGTATGGCTATGAGGTTGCATTTACCAGAACCAAGGACATCTTTATTCCTCTTGAAGAGCGAACAGCCATTGCCAACACATTAAATGCAGACCTGTTTCTTTCCATACATATCAACGCTCACCAGGACCCATCACTTGGAGGCATTGAAACGTATTACCTTAATCTGGCAACCAATGCAGAAGCCATGCGGGTAGCTGCTTATGAAAATGCGACTTCTCCCCATAACATTAATGAGATGCAGGACATTCTCTCAACCCTCATGCAAAACTCTAAGATTGACGAATCTTCTCGCCTTGCTGATGCCGTGCATGCTCAGATCATTACCGGTTTAGATGGGAAATATGCTATCCGTGATATGGGAGTAAAACAGGCGCCTTTTTATGTACTCATCGGCGCAGAAATGCCTGCAATACTCGCTGAACTTTCTTTTATTACCAACAAACGTGAAGCTCAACTTTTACAAACCCAGGCGTATCAACATTTACTCGCTAAACAGATCGCTGCCGGGGTAGTGAATTATGTTAACACCACCACTGCACTGAAATGTTTTGCAATGAAGTTTTTTCGTAAAACACTAAAAAAATTATTGCAGGATTACTATGAGATAAGATTTTTCAGGTCTTTTGTAGTGCCAGATTTTTACTGGGCCCAAAGAGTGTCGGGTCATTTCTGTGAAATTTGGCCACATTCAATCGATCAGGCATCGTCTTGACCGACTGTATCTGGCATTGAGAATAAAGTTGCCGGGCATGAACGCGTAAAGGATTGCTATGGCTGCTGTCCTGTACCCCATAACAAGATATCTACTATATCGTAACGAAAGGATATTCTGCTATGAAGAGAAAATTTCTACCAGTATTTTCAATACTTCTACTGCTTTTCTTGTCTACTTCCCTGTATGCCTACCCCGACGGTCAACTCTATTGGATGGTAGATGAATATCCAGAGCATTATTCTCTTTATAATACCACTGATGAGCATTATGGGGGAGAGCATGCAGTAGACTATGCCTGTATTCAAAATCCTGGCAGTGGTACCTACCATAGCTCCAGTATTGAAGCATATACCGTGTCAGAAAAAACCGGCCGTTGTTGGTATAAACACCCGCTCTTAGGTACCCCGATACCTGGTAACATATATACCGCCTACCTGTATTGCAACGGGGAAAAACGTGCAAGTGACGTCGAGGCTTGCGAGCCTGCTGCCCCCACTTTTGACATAGAAAAAAATCAGGGCTTTACCTGCCCAGGTGATTAGCACGTTATACCGACATTCAACAGAGTACTCTTCATTCAGGGCTAATGATCATGAAAAAATCAAACCAGCTTTTTGGATTCCGTTTGTGCCATCTTTTCTTACCATTTTTCTCCCTAGTAACCTTAACAGCCAGTTATCAAGAGCCGGCAATTGCATCAAGTCAACCATACCTATCATCCCATGGGATAAACTTTGCCATTGGTAATAAATATCATAAGGATACCGATGTCAGTATAATCACTCCCACCGGAACGCTTTCATTTTCAAGGTATTACAATAGCATGAGCAGTAAAGATGGCGTTCTGGGGTATCGCTGGACTCACTCCTTTTCAGATCACATTGAGATTTCTCCGGACGAGCAACAGATTCGCTATACTGCGCCAAACGGTCGAGCAATAGATTTCCTATACAATGCTCCCAGTGACACCTGGATAAAGGAAGTCGGCAAATCAACCTTTCTTGTAAAGGTCGGCACAGATTTTGAACTTAAGGAAACCAATGGACGAACACTGCAATTTGGAGCTGATGGGGCGTTAAAGGAAATCAGGGATCGGGTAGGTAATACAATCACCTGTGGCTACACTGCAAATAATTTAACCTCTGTTTCCAATGCATTTGGCCAGTCCTTTACGCTGGCCTACAACACAGATGGAAGACTGGAAGCCTTAAACACCCCGGTAGGCATTTTTTCATACACTTACGATCAAGGTGACCTGACTGAGGTACGAAAACCTGGCATGACCACTCCGAAAGAGTATCACTACACAAACCATAACCTGATATCGATAGTTGATGAAACAGGGACAGAACGTATCTCTGTAAGTTATACCGACGGCAGGGTTACCGGTTCAACGATTCAAGGAGGGTATCAAAGCATTACTATAGAATACCCAAGTGAATTTGTGCGTAGGGTAATTGATGCAAACAACAGTATAACGACATACAACCTCTCTGCAAAAAATGGTATTGCCTTTATCGACTCCTATGATGGTCCCGGTTGCACGACCTGTGGGACGGACAATAATGCATCCTATACTTACAATGAGCGTTACCAACTAGCATCATCAATCAATGGTATCGATACTACAACCACTTACACCTACGACGAAAACGGCAACAAAGATATTGTAACAGAAGCAGCAGGGACACCTGAAGCAAGGGTAACTGACTACGATTACAACCTGTCAACAAATCTACTGGAACATATTCACCGTGATTCCGTTGCCAATCCAGGCGAGACTATCACCACCTCCATGACCTATTATCCAAATGGGAATCTGCATACCAGGACGGAAAACGGCTGGCTAGACGCAACCACACCGATGAGCCGGACAACGACCTATGAATACACTGATTATGGACAGATAAGCTCGATAGACGGGCCTCGCGAGGATGTTACTGATGTGACAACATTTACCTATTATCCCAACACAGCAGAGGAAGGTCTGAACAGAGGATTTCTGCACACTGTAATCAATAGCCTCGGTCATACCGTTACATATAGTGAGTATAATGCTCACGGGAAACCAGAGAGAATTGTGGATGCAAATTCCATCGTCACGGTGCTTGATTATGACGATGTGTCTGGAAATTTGCTGACCCAGACAACGGGTTCAAGAACGGTTTCCTATGAGTATGACCATGCCGGCCGGCTCGATCTCATCACCATGTCCCCCGGCAACAGAGTCCTGGACTATGTCTATGATTCCACCTCTGGTAAACTCGATAAAATCATAGACAGTCGTGGCAATTATATCCAGTATCAATACGACCCGGTAACCGGCAAGCAGTCAGGACGGTTGATCTACGAATCCGATGCTACCCTGAGATTTTCCGCAAGCTATGAATTCGATGTCTATGGCCGGCTCCATAAATCAATTCATCCCGTAGACCTGAGCTTCAGCGAGTTGCAGTACGATGGTGTCGGCAACACCCGGTTTCGCATTGATGAGGAGGGCAGGCCCACGGAGTATATTTACGATGCCCTCAGCCGTCTTGTCAACATCCTCGGACCGGGTGAAACTGCCGGAGTTCCGACCTATGTCTACGACAGCCACGATAACACAACAACAGTCAACGGCGATAACGGCACCACAACTACCTACACCTACGACGATTTTGGGAGGAGAACCACACAAACATCTCCAGACACCGGCCAGACCAGCTACCTGTATGATAAAGCGGATAACCTTATCGCCAAAACAGATGCAGAGCAGGTGACGGTTTCTTACTCGTACGATGCATTGCATCGTCTGAAACATGTTGTTCACCCTGTTACCTTCAATACTGTATCCTATGTCTACGATCTTAACCCCAACGGTATCGGAAGGCTCTCTACGGTGACGGACAGCAGCGGCACTACCGAGTTCTTGTACAATCAATACGGCGAAATCGAGGAGACCACTAAAACCACCAGCTACAGCGGCTTTACCACCAGCTACAGCTATAATGATTACGGTGAGCTGAAAGAGATGACCTATCCAAGCGGCCGGACCGTGACGTACAAGAGAAATATTGATGGCGTCGTGGAATCGGTGGAAACTACCTACCAGGGGAGCACAGAGGTGGTTGGTGACAATATCACCAACAGGCCGTTTGGCCCGGTAACAACCATCACCTTGGGTAACGGTATCGAAGTCAGCCATGGCTATGATCTGGAGTATCGACGGACAACCTCCATTGCCGGAACCCTGTATAATACATCCTATGAATACTGGCCGACCAGTGAGGTCAAAACGATTACCGACAACCTGGATACAGCAAAGACACAATACTTCCATTACGATGATCTGGGGAGACT
>PDQK01000021.1 GCA_002746685.1 Desulfobulbus propionicus
GCATGGAAAACTTTTTCCATACATTACTTTCTTTCTCCAGTTTTCCATAAAATGTGATATTATCATAATTGTTATGGAGAATAAATTTAAATTTACCCCAAATCCCGAGTTGAAGTTGATGGATCAGGTGCGCGAGGTATTGCGCTACTACCATTATGCTTTTTCCACGGAAAAAACATATTGTCAGTGGATCGTTCGTTATCTCCAGTTTTTTCAGATGAAAAAACATCCTAAGGATATGGGGAGCAAGGAGGTGGCACGTTTCCTTTCCCACCTGGCGGTTACGGAAAAAGTAGCTGCTTCCACCCAGCATCAGGCGCTTAATGCAATAGTTTTTCTGTATCGTGATGTTCTGCTGCAGCCTCTGGATGACTCCATTGCTCCTGTACGTGCAAAACGTAAACGTCGTCCCCCCACAGTGCTGACAGAGCAGGAAGTGCAGCATGTACTTGCTCAGATGAGTGGCACCCATTTGCTGATGGCAAAGCTGATTTACGGTTCCGGGATTCGTTTGATGGAATGCATTCGTCTGCGCATTCAGGATGTGGATTTTGGACAACAGCAACTTTTTGTACGTGCCGGAAAGGGGAATAAAGATCGTACTACATTTTTACCCCGGGCTATTCATGATGAATTGCTCCTGCATATCGAAAGGGTAAAGGATTTGCACCGCCTTGACCTCCAGGAAGGATACGGCGAAGTCTATCTGCCCAATGCTTTAGCAAAAAAATATAAAAAAGCTGCCAGGGAAACTTCGTGGCAGTATGTGTTCCCCTCGAAAAAGCGTTCCATTGATCCTCACAACGGTGTAGAGCGGCGGCATCATGTGCTTGAGTCCGGTCTGCAAAAGGCCGTTAAAACTGCGGTTAAAAAGGCTGGTATATCGAAGCGGGCAACCGTTCACACTCTGCGCCATTCCTTTGCAACCCACATGCTTGAACATGGTGTCAATATTCGAGTTTTACAGGAATTGCTTGGCCATGCCGACGTGAAAACCACCGAGATCTACACCCATGTGATGCGTAAAGATATAGGTGGTTTGCAAAATCCTTTGGATCGGCTCATGAAAGTGTAGGTTACTTATCACTTCCACTTTTTCCACACCCTGGGGCTGGTTGAGGCTGGAACAAGGCCGTGTTGGCTGCAATCAGGTGGAAGGGGTGGCAAAAAATTGTGCCAGCCGTTGATCTGCCCAACTGGTCAGGGTGTAGCTTTGCAGAAAGCCACAATGCCCGCCGTAGCGGAGTTCATCTACCGTAAGCCATGGTGTACGGGGAACAGAAAAGAAGTCCTTTTGCCACGGGGTGATGGGATCATCGCTGGATGCTATAATGTGGGTGGGGATCCTCAGTGTGTTGAGTTGCTCTTGGGTAATCTTGTAGGATGACAAATAGGCGTGGGTCGTGGGGTGATCAGTGTGGCGCGGCACAAAGTAATCATGCATGGCGGCCAGTGATCTCAATCCATGCAGTATTGCTTTGTTTTCCAGATCTGGAAACAACTCTATTTTCTTTTGTAACGACCGCTTCCACTTTTTGATGAAGTAGTGCTGGTATACTGGGTAACGCTGCTCAAGGATATTGGTGGTTGCCACCGGGTCGATAAGTGGTGAAATTGCCGCTATTTTGGTGAGCCTGAGTTGTGCCTCACAAGCTTTGAACCCTACTCTCAGGGCAAAGTTTCCACCCAGGGAAAAACCGGCTAAAAAAGCCTGCTTATGGGGAAACAGGCGCAATATTTCTGCAACAGCTCCCACCACTTCATCCAGCCTGTTGGAATTAAAAAAATCCCGGTTAAGGTGATAACTCTCTCCATGATCACGCAGATTTAACCTGAAAATATTACATCCCTGGTTGTACAGGTACCCTGCTGCAGAAAGCAGGTAGGCAGAGTTACTGCTGCCTTCCCATCCATGAATGAGGATGACGAGTCCTTTATCATTTTTCGGGCGTGCGCTATACGCACCCAGCAAACGAACCCTGTTTCCACATTGGAGAATGATATCTCTACTGGCTGCAAGCAGGTGCTTTGCCCGCTGTTTTGCCAGCTTTTTGCGTGGAGCCAGGCTTGCAAACACCGTCTGGACATGTGGGTTCCTGAGCAGAAATGGCGGGGTGAAGGGTGTATCCATGGTGAACGTGACAGGCGGAGTCTAAAAAAACAGACACCGCCCGTCGTTATTGAAAGATATACTTCTTTCTTGTTTTACAGCTGCTTACAGACGGCTGAACATTTCTGTAAGCGGTCTGGCAGATCGCCTAGGTAAGCGAAGACTCCGAAAAGATCTAGCGCCCTGTAAAGAGGCTCCTTATTTTTTACGTGGGTATGGCCAGGCCATAACACCACCTTCCATCACTTTTACGTTGGTGTAGC
This sequence comes from Desulfobulbus propionicus, assembly GCA_002746685.1. Classification (GTDB taxonomy): domain Bacteria; phylum Desulfobacterota; class Desulfobulbia; order Desulfobulbales; family Desulfobulbaceae; genus Desulfogranum; species Desulfogranum propionicus_C. The sequence continues at coordinate 2,374 of PDQK01000021.1, forward strand.
CGTGGGCACGCATAACGTTTGCCGCCTCATAGCCGCGCATGGAGATTTTACAGAAGCAGATAATCTCTTTGTTTTTGTCTTCTGGCAATGCATCCAGCTTGTCGCGTAATGCCCCAAGGGGGATCAGGTTTTCCCCAATGCCAAGATGCATTTCTTCATACTCTTCAGGACTGCGACCATCATAGTAGAACACATCTTCCTTGTTTTGTACTTTTTCCCATACATCAACTACAGAGAGCCCATTCATGCGTCCTTTGAGCTTGTTTTGCATGATGTGCGCTGATGCAATGAAATGGTCGATGGCCAGGGAGAATGGAGGTGCATAAGGAAGATCAAGGTTAACCAGGTCTTCCACGGTCAACTTTCCCTTGATGGCAACAGCAGCAGTGGCTACCTGTTTGCTCACGTCTCCTGGTCCAACGCATTGGTACCCCAGGATACGTTGATCCTTGGTGCTTACCAGCAGTTTGGAGATAAGCAGCATGGCTCCCATAAAACCGGGTTTATCCGGGCTGGCATTGACCACCACCTCATAATCAGTGATACCTGCCCGCTTTGCGGCTTTTTCTGACAGCCCGGTGGAACCAGCATTGAAATCAAAAATCTGGCAAATACCGGTTTGGTAGGTGCCTGGGAAGGTAACCGTGTTGCCAAGGATAGCGTTCTCTCCAGCCACCCGACCCTGGAGGTTGGCCTGATCACCCATGGGGTTAAAGACCTTGCCACCGCTATTGAGGTTTTCTATCTCAACACAGTCTCCAGCCGCATAAATGTCAGGATCAGAGGTCTGCTGATAACTATCAACGGTGATGCCGCCAAATGTACCTGTCTCAAGCCCGCAGTCCTTCCCGATACCACTGTTGGGGCGTACACCGACAGCCATGACTGCAAGCTCACAATCCAGTACAGTACCGTCATTTAAGGTTACACCGGTCAGTTTGCCATCCTTGCCGTTGAACTCCTTTAAGCCGGTGGAGGTCAGCACCTGGGCACCTTTTGCCTTCATATGGTTTTCAACGAGCTTGGCCAGCTCCCAATCCAGAAAGGGGAGCACCTGGTCAAGCAACTCCACTACGGTTACTTCAATGCCGGAGAGTTGTAATGCTTCACAGGTTTCCACCCCAATCAGGCCGCCGCCGATAATAACCGCTTTTTTGACCTTTTTCTCATCTCTGATTGTACGCAGGTAGTCTGTGTCTGCCATGGAGAGGAGGGTGGTAATCCCATCCAGTTCAATGCCCGGGATCGGGGGGATGTTGGGATGTGCTCCGGTGGCGATGATGAGCTTGTCGTAAGGAAGTTTTTTCTCTTCGCCACTTGGCAGGTCTTTACAGGTGACTTCCTTGGCCTGGCGATTAATACTGGTTACCTCGGTCTCCACCAGCGCGGTTATGCCTTTGGCTTTGGCAAAGAAGGTGGCATCACGTACCACTCCAGTGGGGGTGCAAATAAGTGCATTGCGGTCGTCAAAAACACCGCCCACATAATAGGGGTAGCCGCAGGAGGCCATGGAAAGGTCTGGATCTTTTTGAATGATGGTAACGTTGGCAAATTCATCAAGGCGTTTGGCTTTTGCAGCCGCTTTGGCACCTGCGGCAGAACCACCGATCACAACAATATTTTTCATAACTACTCCTTGCGTAAAGAATTAACGGTGAAAACGGTACATATAAAAATAGTGGCAGGAAGTTCCTTCATTCAGGTAATCCTTTGAAAATGACTTGTTTTTTCAGGCGCTGAACTTATCTGTGTGGATTGGATACTCCTGTTGGGGAGCGGAAGTCCTGTAGCTACCAGTACTCGTCATATACACAAAAGCCCAGATTCAAGCCAGGAATTACTGTTTATGGTTAAGATGGGGAAGCGTTCTCGTTTGTAATTCATAGAAACACGTAATTTCGTTTGTCATGTTTGTAAATGAAAAAAAATAAGCCAACATCATCTCACGTTACAGAGACCATTTTAGAGTCCATTTCAGATGGTGTGTTCACTGTAAGCCATGAGTGGCGGATTATGTCCTTTAACCGGGCTGCCGAAGAAATTACTGGTATCCCCCGTGAAGAGGCCATTGGGCGCTACTGCTGGGAGGTGTTTCGTTCCAACATGTGCGAGGACGACTGTGCACTGAAAAGAACCATGAAAGAGGGGAAGGCTTTTGTTTCCACCTCCACCTACATCATTAACAGCGACAAACAACGGATTCCCATAAATGTGTCCACAGCACTCTTAAAAGATGAGGATGGACAGGTGCTCGGCGGGGTGGAAACCTTTCGCGATAACACACTGGTGGAGGAGTTACGCAAAAAGATCAGTGGCAGTGTTCAGCTGGGTGATATGGTGAGCGCCAGTACAGCCATGAAAAAGATTTTCACCACCCTGCCACCTATTGCTGAAAGTGACAGCACCGTGTTGATTGAAGGGGAAACAGGGACCGGCAAAGAGATGATGTCCAGAGCGCTTCATGACTATTCGCTGCGGAGGGATAAACCTTTTTTGGCGGTTAACTGTGGTGCGTTACCCGATACCTTGCTTGAGTCGGAGTTGTTCGGCTATAAGGCAGGGGCTTTTACCCATGCTGTAAAAGACAAGCAAGGCATATTTGCCGCTGCCGCTGGAGGTACCATCCTGCTGGATGAGTTGGGAGAAACCAGCCCGGCCTTTCAGGTAAAGTTGTTGCGGGTGCTGGAGGAAAAAGCATTCCAGCCCTTGGGGAGTGTACACAAGCAAAAGGCTGATGTGCGTATCCTGGCTGCCACCAACAGGGATCTGAGCGAACTGGTGGAGCAGGGAAAATTTCGGCGGGATCTGTTTTATCGGGTGAATATTGTACGGGTGCAGCTGCCACCGCTACGGGAGCGCAGAGAAGATATCCCGCTGCTGATCGAGCATTTTTTAGCTAAGATGAATCGTCTACGAGGCAAGGCGGTCACCGGTATGAGCGATTCAGCCATGGAATTACTCATGGGCCACGAGTTCCCTGGCAATATTAGAGAACTGGAGAATGTTATCGAGTATGGGCTCATTTTGTGTGCGGAAGGCAATATAGAACGCGACCACCTTCCAGCCTACCTGCTGCAATCCACTTCCCCTGTTTCCCGACCTGAGCAGGAAAAGAGCATCGAATCCGCTGTTGCAATGACAGAGCAGGAACTCATTTTTGATGCCTTACGGCAACATAAGTACAACCGAACCGCTGCAGCCAAGGCCCTTGGAATGCATAAGAGCACCTTGTTCAGGAAGGTGAAAAAGTTGGGTATTGAGTTGCCCCGCATTGATGGTCGTATGACAGGACACTGATTGAGTCGCGCCTGTGCGACTGTACAGCGTCGCTTATGGGCGTTGCAATGCGACTGTAGTGCGACTGTAGCCTTGGTCACGCTCATATGTGCACCGGTTTTTCTGCGTATATGTACGTGTTGTCTTCTTTTTGAAAGAAGAGATGGTTTCTCGTTATCTCATTGATAATAAACTGTTATTTTGTGTGTCCCACTGTTTGTTTATCTTCCTCTGAGCTTTTTTGACTTTTTTTTACGCACACCTGTCCCTCTGGCACATTGCTTGCTTAGTTGTTCAGCATGAAAAGAACCATGCAAGCACAAACTTCACAAAATACACCTCTAAAAGTAGCCATAACCGTATGGGATGATCGGGTCTCACCGGTTTTTGATGTGGCACATATGCTGCTGGTAGCTGAAATTGAAGATCAGCAGGTAGGTAAGCAACATTATCAGCGTTTTGACCCAACCGCGATGGCACAGCTTATTGCTCTATTTGCCGAGCAGGGGGTGGGGTGTCTCGTTTGTGGAGCGGTGTCTCGTGAACCTGCTGAACTCCTTGAGGCAGCAGGCATTGAGCTTATCCCCTTTATCACCGGTAACGTAGAGGATGTATTGCAAATGCTGGTGTGTAAGGAGCCAGAATGGGTAGAGATGAAGATGCCGGGGTGTGGTTGTAAGGTCTGTTGTCAGGGGAAAATTAGGCGCAGTCAGGCCATACAACCTGTTCCTCCTGATGTATTTTTCAGGCAGCAGAAGTAAGGAGTTTTCAGAGTCAATTTAAGACCGTGGAGTTTAGGTGTGAATATACTGTTGGTTTTTGATCCAAAAACAGATTGCTCTGCATTTAAGCAGACCCTTCAGGCCCACGCTGGTGTGGGGGTTACGGAAATCAGTGATGTGGATGAGGCACTTGCAGCAATTAAGGCTGGAAAGGCAGACGCTGTAGCCGTTGGAGAGCAGGTGGGCGATATGGAAGGGGTGAAGTTTATTGAAGCCCTGGTAAAGGTGAACCCCATGGTCAACACCTGTCTTGTAAGCGCACTTTCAAAGAAAGACTTTCATGAAGTAACGGAAGGTCTGGGCGTGCTTATGCAGCTCCAGACCTTGCCAGCCAGGGAAGATGCGGAACGCTTTATTGAAAAACTTCGTAAAGTAGCAAGCCTCATGTAGGAAGGTGGAAGAACATGATTATCAGCGTAGCCAGTGGTAAAGGGGGAACAGGGAAAACCACTGTGTCCACCAATATGGCCTTGGCAATAGATGAGCAGGTTACGTTTCTCGACTGTGATGTGGAGGAACCCAACGCGCACCTGTTTTTACATCCGGAAATAGAGACAAGTAACCAGGTTGAGACTCCGGTGCCGCAGATTGATATGGAGCGTTGTACCCTGTGTCGTAAGTGCATGGATATCTGTCGCTTCAATGCCATCACTGTGGTTGGAAAAAAGGTGCTTGTCTTTGAGGAGCTGTGTCACAGTTGCGGCGGTTGTCTGCTCGTCTGTCCTGAAGCTGCGATCACCGAAGTGGGGCGTGAGCTGGGAAGTGTTGAATACGGCAAGCGTGAGCATATCGATTTTGCCCATGGCAAGATGCGGATTGGTGAGGCCATGTCCCCTCCACTGATCAAAGAGGTACGTAAGTCTGAGACAGAAGATGGCCTGACCATCATTGATGCCCCTCCAGGCACCTCTTGTCCGGTGATTGCTGCAATTAACGGTGTGGATTTTGTGCTGATGGTGACCGAACCCACCCCTTTTGGGCTCCATGATCTCAAGCTGGCTGTGGAAGCTGTTAAGCTTTTAGGCATTCCCAGCGGGTTGGTGATCAATCGATCTGACCTGGGCACAAGGGACGTCTACGATTATGCAGCAGAACAGGGAATACCCGTGTTGCTTGAGATACCTTTTGAGCGACAAATTGCTGAAACATATTCCCAGGGGAAAGCAATAGTAGAGGAGATGCCTGAGTGGACTGAAAAGTTCCGTACCTTGTACCACGATATTGTCAACATCGTTGAATCGCAACCGGAGACCGTCTGATGCAAGAACTTGTCATTTTAAGCGGCAAGGGGGGGACTGGTAAAACAAGCCTTACAGCTGCATTCGCCTACCTTGCTGAAAATAACGTACTCTGTGATGCTGATGTTGATGCAGCAGACCTGCACCTGTTAGCCAGTCCCGAAGTTCTCCAAACTACTGATTTTATGGGTGGCGGGATTGCAGAGATTGACCCTGATAAATGTACAGAGTGTGGTACCTGCAAAGATGTGTGTCGTTTTGGGGCCATTTCTGACGGGTTTGTCGTTGAGCCAATCGGCTGCGAGGGATGTGGGGTTTGTGTGGATATGTGCCCGGAACAGGCAATTACCTTTCCTCCCCAGAAATGCGGTGAGTGGTTTATCTCCGACTCCAGGTTCGGCCCCATGGTGCACGCGCGCCTGGGCATTGCAGAAGAGAATTCAGGGAGGCTGGTTTCCCTTATTCGCAAGGAAGCGCGTGAGCTGGCTGAACAAAAGGGGCATGACCTGCTCATCACCGATGGCCCTCCAGGTATCGGGTGTCCGGTTATCGCCTCCATAAGTGGTGCTACTGCCATTGTCATCGTGGTTGAGCCAACGGTTTCAGGGCTTCATGATATGGAGCGGGTGGCGCAACTTGCAGCGCACTTCAGCATTCCTGGAATGATCTGTATCAATAAAAGCGATTTAAACCCTGAGCTCTCAGCAGAAATTGAGCAATCTGCTGAGAAGCATAATATGAAGGTGTTGGGTAAGGTGCCCTTTGATGCAATTTTTGTAAAATCTATGATTGAAGGACAGAATATTTTCGAGTACGAAGAGGACTCTCCTGCCAAGCAGGTGCTTGAAGATATCTGGCAAAAGATAGTGAGTGCACCAGCGCTCAACGGTATGGGCGTGGTGGATTTAAGAGCAACAATTAAATAAAAGAGAGTGTAGAAAAGAAAATGGCGACTTTAAGACTGGCAATCCCATCTGACGGACAGGGCGGTTTAGACGGTAAACGAGCAGGCCACTTCGGGCATTGCGATGTTTTTACTTTCATCGATATTGAAGATGGGGAAATAAAAGAAGTATCAACCCTTGCTAACCAGGAGCATGTGCAGGGTGGGTGTATGGTGCCCGTCAACCTGCTTGCATCCAATAACGTGAATGCGCTGGTTGTTGGCGGGATCGGCATGCGTCCGTTGATGGGCTTTCGCCAGGTGGGAATAGAGGTGTACCACGATGCGGTTCGTCCTGATATTCGTCCTGTGGTAGAAGATTTTCTGGCTGGTAAGCTGTCACTTATTACAGATAATGACGTGTGTGGTGGCGGAGGCGGTCATTAAGCTGAGCCAATACGCTGAGTTAGCCTGTCTGGGAGGACAGAGTCTCTCCTGCCTCTTCACGCATATTGTTTGCTGAATGTTCTAACACAATCCGGGCAGGCTTTTTTTTAAGGTGATAAAATGAAGATAGCAATTACTGCAAAAGGTGATACATTAGCAAGCGAAGTGGATCCACGTTTTGGTCGCGCTCGTTATATTATGATTGTCGACACCGATACCAGGGAATTTGAAGCGGTGGATAATACTGAGAACATCAACGCTTTTAAAGGTGCTGGAATTCAGGCGGCAACCATGGTTGCTGATAAAGGTGCTGAAGTGTTGATGACCGGTTACTGCGGGCCTAAAGCTTTCCAGACCATTTCTGCTGCCGGAGTCAAGGTGGTGAGCGATGTGGAAGGAACCGTTGAACAGGCCATTGAGCTGATAAAAAGCGGTGATGTAACCTATACCGATAGCCCCAACGCGGATGGTCACTGGTAGAAAAGTGGTTTTCTGCAGCGTATTCGCTGCAGGAGGAAGAATGTAATCAGTAGTTACGTTGTACAGGAACAAGAAGTGCCATGAATGATGAACAGTTTAATGCCTTGGTAGATTCTATTCAGGAAAAGATTTTTGATGATGCCAAGGAAGCCTATGGCGCCGATGGCTTTGACAGGTGGAGAAATCCCCGCTTTAACGGCCGGATGGAAGACCACGATTCATATGGACGGATTACCGGCGTCTGTGGGGATACCATGGAAATGTACCTGAAGGTTAAAGATAACCGGGTTACCGATGTTTCTTACGCCACAGATGGTTGTGGTTCAAGTAATGTGGCAGGCTCGTTTGCCGCTGAAATTTCCATTGGCAAGACCATTGAAGAGGTTTTTGACCTGACTGGTGAAGATGTGCTGAAAAAGATAGGTCATTTTCCTGAGGCTGAAGAGCATTGTGCGTATCTGGCGATTAAAACCGTCCAGGAAGCTGTGAATCAGTACATGATCCAACAGACGAAAAAGTCTTCCTGAGTGACCAGCTGTTTTGTCTCTACCCTCCACCCTTGGGATAATCGGGGTGGAGGTTTTGCTTTTTCATCTTCAGAGTTCCACTCTGTTTCCCGTTTCCCTGGTGGAATAGCCTCCCATGCCTTCCAGGTTGTGCTGAAATGATCTGGTATGGATAATTTCAAGCAGCGTCTGCATCATTGGTAGCTCAAGATGCTGCTCATCCATGAGCAGGTCATAGCGTTCTTCAGTCACTGGAATAAAATCCAGATCAAGTGCTCTGGCAGCACTCATAATCCCCAGTCCCACGTCGGCCTTGCCAGATAAAACAGCAACAGCCACTGCCATATGAGTGTACTCATCCTGATCGTAGCCAGCAATGTCATCGGGATCAATGCCTGACCGTTCCAGCTCGTAATCGAGCAGGACTCTGGTGCCGGATCCAGCCTGCCGGTTGATAAAGGTGATGTCTTTTCTGGTTAAGTCCTCAATGGCACCAATCTGTTTTGGATTGCCTTTGGGGATGATAAATCCTTGTTGACGGTGGGTTAGGGTGATGACACAGATAGCACGGTCTGCCAGGTATTTTTTTATATACGGGATATTGTAGGTGCCTGTGGCTGTGTCGAGCAGGTGGGAGCCCGCAATATGGGTCATGGATTGCTGCAGGGCCATGATGCCACCCAGAGAGCCCACATGGGTGGAGGCCAGATAACAGGCTGGAGTACGGCGCTGGAGCATATCACGAAGCAGATCAAGGCTCAGGTCATGGCTGCCGGTGCTTAAGAGCGTCCTCTCCACGACCTGACGTGGCTTAAGCAGTTCAAGGGGAACCAGGGAACCCTGGGACTCACCCTCAGAAGCCGCTGCAATATGTAACATGGCGTTGGCCCTGGTCAGGGTAGTGATGGCGCCTGAACCCTTTTTCAGCGGTACTGCAACGTAGCTGTCCCCAATTTTACCGGTGATCATTCTTCTGAACTCTTCAATGCCACTGCGTGAAGGAATATCCTTGGCAAGCTTGGCTTCTACGCACACCGGTTCGGGTAGGCGTGTTCCGCTGAGCCGTGCGATGAGGGGGATTGCAAATTGCTCAAAGGCAATGATTGCAGAAACCGGATAACCGGGAATCCCGATCACCGGCTTCCCCTTGACCGTGGCTAAGATGGTGGGCTTTCCTGGCATGATGGTTACACCGTGGACCAGAATTTCCCCAAGCTCTTCAAGAATCTGGGCCGTGTAGTCAGCGCTTCCGGCAGACGATCCTGCATTGACAACCACCACATCAGCATCCGAATTGATTATCGCCTGAATATGGTTTTTCAAAGTGGGGTAATCGTCTTGAACAATGGGTGAAATGGTTACCTCTGCGCCAGCTTTTTTGGCAAGCTCGGCAAGTACCGCTGAGTTTGATTCAATGGTCTTACCTGGCGGTATGTTCTGGCCAGCCTCATCTAAAGGGATAAGCTCGGAGCCGGTGGGGACAATGGTCACCTGTGGTCGCCTTTGTACCACAACTTCGTGACACCCTGCTGTAATCATCGCCGCTATATCAGCAGGTTCGATGGTGTGGCCCGTGGGAAAGAGCAGCTCTGTGGCAACGATGTCTTCACCCACCTTGCGCACGTATTGCCAGGGAAAGGCAGGCTCCCGGATAACAGCGCTTTTATTCTCTGCAGAAAAGATGACATTCTCCACCATGATCACCGCATTTTTTCCTTCTGGCAGCGGATGACCGGTGTTGATGAGTGCAGCCTGTCCTCCTGCAATGTCTAGAGTGACGGGGGTATCATCTGCAGCATGGAAAGTATCTTCTGCCACCACAGCAATGCCATCCATAGCTGCAGAGTGAAAGGATGGTGCAGAGCATTGGGCAATCACAGGTGCAGCAGTGATTCGGTCGCAACTCTGACGCACGAAAATGGTTTCCGATCCAGTGGTCAGATCGTTAAAGGCGGTCCACAATTTTTGCTGCGCTTGCGTTCGCGGCAGCATGTTCAGGTATATTTTACGTTTCATTCAGGTCTCGCTTGTTTTTTAGAGCAGAGGCATTTTAGGGGAAAAGAAGAACTGTGGCGGTTACGCCTTGATCCAGCCCTTCCACGTCGCGGCCAATGGTGAGCAATCCATCTGCCTTGACCAGCGGTTTTAACAGGCCGGATTTTCCGTAGATTGGTGTGGCCATTGGCGGGGTTCCGTCCGGTTGCGGGGTGAGTTGCACTCGCACGTATTCTTCCCGACCAATGGTGGATGGAATTTGTTGGTCAGTAACAGCCTGAATGGCCTGAAGCCCAAGATCACAGGGGAGCCCTTGGTATTTGCGCAGCAGAGGGCGAACAAAGAGATAGAAAACCACCATGGCAGAAGCTGCGTGACCAGGCAGACCAAAGAGCGCCTTGTTGTCCAAACGTGCCAGAATAGTTGGTTTACCCGGTCGGATAGCTACCCCGTGGGCCAGGAGCTCGGTCCCTGGAATATCTTCAAGCACCTGGAGGGTGAAATCCCGCCTTCCCACAGAACTGCCGCCTGATAACAGCACCACATCAGCTTCATCCAGAGCGTTGGTGCAGGTGTGTTTCATGGTCTCAAAATCATCACCAACAATGCCCAGTGGAAGAGGGATGGCTCCTGCTTCAGCAACCAGGGCAGCTAGAGTGGAGGAGTTGATGTCCCTTATCTGACCAGGACCAGGTGTTTGGTCAGGAGCAACCAGCTCATCTCCAGTGGAGATAATTGCAACCCTGGGCTTGCGAAAAACAGGAATGGCAGGGTTGCCCAGCCCTGCAAGCACCCCTAGATCAGCAGGGCGAAGTTGTCTTCCCTGCTCAAGTACCTTTGCTCCTTTATCAAAATCCTCACCAGCACGGATGGTGTTTTGGGCAGGAGCTACCGGGCGATACACTTCGATGGTGTCATCATCAAGTTTCCTGGTGTATTCAACCATGACCACGCTATCGCCTTTCTGGGGCAGCTCGCCACCGGTCCAGATGCGAACAGCCTGTCCTGGTTGCAAGGAAAATTGCTGCCCGGAACTGCCCATGGCTATCTCACCAATAACGGTAAGCAGTGCTGGCTCAGATTCAGAGCAACCAAAGGTGTCTTTTGCCCGCACCGCGTAACCATCCATGGTCGACCGGGAAAAGGGCGGCAAATTTTCCAGAGACGTCACCGTGCTGCCCAACACCCGGCCAAGGCCATGCCCAAGCTTTATGGTTTCCACCTCCAGGGGGTGAAACTGTGCAAACAGCCCTGTGAATTCAACTGAGCTGATAAGTTTGAAAAAACCTTTCATGGCTTCTCCATTATGTCAAAAGTGTTGTGTTTGAGATCAATAGTCATCCAGGTATTGTGGAGTTGAGAGGGTAAGTGCAACAGTAACTTGACGGCTTCACAGGCCTGGAGGCTTGCAATGGTTGCCACTGTAAAGGAGAGTACTGAAGGTGGCTCAGGGTTGTCAATGTGTTCTTTTTTTTCCGGAAACAAAATGGAGGGCAGATGAAAACCAGGTAACTGCACCCCAACCTGTCCATACCAACTGAAAACAGCTCCATGCACCATTGGAATGTTAAGCGTGTTGCACTGATCTGCAAGCTGATAACGGGCTCTAATGCTATCCAGACAGTCAATGGTCAGGTCAACAGGTTCTTTTATGGTACGTAATTTTTGGTTGAAGTCCATGGGGAAGGCCACTGGCTTACACCTGGTACCCATTGCTTTAATTCGTGCTGCGGTTATTTCAGCCTTGTTTTTGCCAAGCGTTGTATCCAGTGCATTAAGTTGACGATTACAGTTGCTGGGGCTGAAAAAATCCGGGTCAAACAGGCTCAGGCAACCCACCCCAATACGAGCCAACTCTTCTGCCACATACCCACCCAATCCACCGCATCCTACAATCGCTACGTGGCTGCGGGTGAGCAGTTCCTGTTGCTTTTTATCAATTGCGTCACAATTACGCGATAAGGTACGTGGAAAATCTGGCACTGATGAAAGGTATGCTGTTGTGAGGTTGAAATACTTGATTGTGCAAATATGGAGATAATACTACTGGAGAGAAAAACAATCAACGGTCATTATTGGTTAGTATTGGTTATTTTAAAGGAAAATTAAACGGTTGTAGTTTTTTTGTTGACGGAATAGGGGGGTAATGACCAGTATATACCGATCTTCACAAAAGAACGCAGGGGAAAAAATGAGTACGTTGATGACAACCAAAGAAGTGGCAGCATTTCTCAATGTAAATGAAAAGATGGTTTATACGCTGGTTGCTGAAAAAGAGCTGCCAGCAACAAAAATAACCGGAAAATGGCTTTTCCCCAAGCGTTTAGTTGAACAATGGGTGGATAATAATACCACCAACTTTCCCAAGCAGGCTGGACAAATGCCAGCAGGTGAGGGGGTTATTATCCTGGCAGGCTCCAATGATATCCTGCTTGATCAACTTATTGGGATGTATAACGCAGAAAATAAAGGCAGCTTAGCCGTGTTTGCCAACTTGGGTTCCATGGGCGGTATTCATGCCTTGCGACAAGGATTGTGCCACATCGCCACCAGTCACCTGATGCAGGAGGATGAAAGTGACTATAACTTTCAGTTTGCAGCACAAGAGCTCAGTTTCATGCCAGTGGTTGTAAATTTTTGTCAACGCAGCCAGGGGCTGCTCTTTCGTAAAGACAATCCCTATAATATACGAAGTGTTGCAGACTTAGGGCAGAAAGATTTGCGGATGATCAATCGCCCGCTGGGCACCGGAACCAGGCTGCTTATTGATAAAGAGCTGAAAAAATTTGATTTAGCTGGAGAAAAGATTACAGGTTATGATGCTGAAGTCACAAGGCATCTGGATGTCGGTCTTGAAATCCTGTCCGGCAGGGCAGATGTCGGTCCAGGAATAGAAGCTGTTGCCGGGGTGCTTGATCTCGGTTTTCTGCCCATCAGATGGGAACGATTTGATTTCCTTATTTCACGTCACAACTTCTTTGAAAGAAGCATCCAGCAGTTCTTGGGTCTGCTGGAACAGGATGAAGTTAGAAAAGCTATGGCTGGTATGGTGGGCTATGATAACGCTATGGCTGGTAAAATAGTGTTTCAAGTTGAAGAGTAATGTTGTGTAACCAATCACGGGAGCAATGCTCCAGCGTTATTCTTTACTTCTGAGATGTAACTGGTCTTGGGGTGCTTTAGCATTGTGCAAGCACTCTTTTGAGCAGGTAAGCGAACCACGTGAGACTCCGTGTACAAGAGTATGCGGGAAAGAGTGATCGTGCAAAGATGAAGCGCCCGTGATCAGTTACATTGTTGTTGGTTGTACTAATAAATTTTTGGAGGAAAACATGAAGTATGTAAAAGGTTTTGTCGCAGCAGCACTGACGACGCTCATGGTAGGTGGATTTGCCTGTGCCAGTGAAAAAGTTTTGAAAATGTCCACCACCACCAGTACCCAGGCTTCTGGACTGCTGGATGTGTTGCTGCCAGAACTGGAAAAAGACACTGGTATCAAAATTAAGGTTATTGCAAAGGGAACCGGCGCAGCTATTCGTGATGGTATGGATGGTAATGTTGATGTGATTTTTGTTCACGCCAAGGGCCGTGAGGAAAAATTTGTTGCCGATGGCTTTGGTACCAAGCGTTACGCTGTTATGCACAATGATTTTGTGGTTCTTGGTCCAAAGGCTGATAAAGCCGGTATTCACGGCTCCAAGGATGCGACTGCCTCGCTGAAGAAAATTGCTCAAGCAAAGGCTTCTTTTATCTCCCGTGGTGATGACTCTGGTACCCACACTAAAGAACAGGCGCTGTGGAAGGCAACTGGTCTTCCCATGGCTACCATGAAGAGTGAGATCGTTAAGAAAGGAAAGAAAAAAGAAGTTACCTATATGCACCCGGAAGGCCTTGGTGAATGGTACCTCTCTGTAGGCCAGGGTATGGGGAAAACGTTGACCATTGCTGATGAAAAGCAAGCCTACACCCTTGCTGACCGTGGCACCTATATCAAGTATAAGTTTGGCCGTGAAGTTCCCATTGACCTGGAAGTGCAATGTGAAGGCGATCCGCTGCTGGCTAACCCATACGGTGTAATTCCGGTTAATCCAAAGAAGCACTCCCACGTGCAGTATGAACTTGCGAAAGAGTTTGCTGAGTGGATCACCTCTGAAAGGGGGCAAAAGGTTATTGATAATTACCGACTGCTTGACAAACAGCTTTTTTACCCGGACGCCATGTAATACGCATGCGTGCATGCAACCGCTTTGTTGCGGTTGCACCCCATGTTCGTTATCTTTACGCGTATCCGCTGGTTCGGATACGCGTTTTTTTGTAACCACTTACGGGATCTGTACTTCAGTGGTATTTTTTACTTCTACCGTTTTTTGAGCATATAGAACAAGGTAACCAGTAAACCTCTATGTCTTTTTTTGTCGATAGTTTTTTAGCCGCCATCAATTTGGTGTTCTCCCTGGATAAGGAGTTGTTTGAGGTGGTCGGTGTTTCACTGCGGGTGAGCACCATTTCCACCCTCTGTGCCGCTGTTGCAGGTATCCCGCTGGGCTTTCTTGTCGCCTATGGAGATATCCCTGGAAAGCGTGTGGTCATAACCCTGCTCAACACCATGCTCGCCTTGCCGACCGTGGTTATCGGCCTGTTTGTGTACGCCTTTATCTCGCGACGCGGCATTTTTGGCGTGTTTGACCTCTTGTACACCCAGAATGCCATTGTTGTTGGGCAGGTTTTTCTCATAACTCCGCTTGTTGCGGCGCTCACCGTTGCAGCGGTCAGCCGCATTGATGAGCGGTACTCAAAGACGGCCAAAACCCTTGGCGCTTCGACCTTTCAAACCCTGCTGGTAATTTTGCGCGAAGCACAGTTTGGTATTTGCGCTGCGGTGATCTCCGCTTTTGGCAGGGTGATTTCGGAAATCGGCATCTCCATGATGCTTGGCGGAAACATTAAAGGGTTTACCAGAACCATGACCACAGCCATGGCACTTGAGTACGATAAAGGAGCCTTTACCCTGGCCATTGCCTTGGGACTTGTGCTGATGACCATCAGTTTGTTAATCAATATTTTGTTTAATGTGGTCCAGGGAAGGGGGCGTTTGTAATGCATTATCAGCTGACTCAACTGGTCCAGCAGTATGGTTCCAAGATTGTTTTACATATTGATAATCTGGTTATCGAAAAGGGGAAGATTTACGCGCTACTGGGTGCAAACGGAGCTGGAAAGACCACCCTGTTTCATATTCTGGGTTTTTTGGAAGCACCTTCTTCAGGTCAGGTCGTGTTTGATGGCAAAACCGTTTTTTTTGACCGGGCCGAGTTGTATACACTCCGCAAACGGGTGGTGATGGTGGATCAATATCCGATCATGTTTTCCACCTCCGTGTATAAAAATGTTGAATTTGGGCTTAAAATTCGCGGCATAGAAAAAAAACGACGTGACAGCGTTATCCGTGAGGCCCTGGAGATGGTCGACCTGGGGAGTTATGCAGGTGAGTATGCGCATAAGCTTTCAGGTGGTGAAACTCAGCGCCTTGCCATGGCCAGGGCTTTAGCGCTCTTTCCAGAGGTGCTGCTCTGTGATGAACCTACAGCTAATGTTGATGTGGAAAACCAAGCGGTTATCCGTTCCTTACTTACCAGGGTAAATCAGGAAAAAAACACTACGGTACTGTTTACTACCCATGACAGACTGCAAGCTGCAGGGCTTGCCGATGAGACCATAGTGCTGGAAAAGGGAAGGGTGGTTGCAACCAGCTATGAAAATATTTTCTCCTGCACCCTGCAAAGTAAAGGTTCCGGTAAAAAGGTGTGTCTATTGCAGCAGAAGGTGCCCGTTACTTTTCCCGGGCACATTCCTGAAGGAGTGAAAAAGGAAAGCCGGGTATACATAAACCCTGAGCGAATAAAGTTGACACGTAATGAAGATGGAGCACAGCCCAAGCCAGGTGTACTCAGCGGCACTATTGTTTTACTGATGGTTGAGGGGCAAAAGGTTCGCATCGCCGTAAACACCGGTGTACTGATAACCGTGATTATTCCATTGCAGCGCTACAGGGAGCAGAGGCTGGCTGTTGGTGACCGGGTTGAACTCAGGTTGCTGGCCGATACTATAGAGTGGCTGGGTGAGTGAAAAAGTTCCCGAGCAGGCTATTGGGTCATCTGAAAAAAAGGAGGAATTTTCAGGGAAAGGAGGGGTGTGCCTGTGTACAAAAGCACCCTGCTCGGGAACTCCAAGGGGTAAGGATATGAAAACCAGTGATTACCAGAGCAGGAAAAGGGGGTGTAAGGAGTTTTGAGTGATATTTTGGAAAAATGTTGCAGAAGTCAACAGCTGTAATCCAAGATGTATCATACCTGCTCTGGTAATCCATCTGGAACTCACGATCAGAACCTGTTTGACAAGTTCATTGATCAAATAACCTGATATTTTTTTAGCATACTATGCACAGTTTGCATAGTCTAAAATGTGCATAGTGTCATTTTTTTAACTTTTTTTGGCTCTTCTGGAGAATCTGTGGGTAAAATGAGTATCGAAAATATTTTCCCAATCAGCTCCCCGTAGAATGTTGAGGGAAGCTGATTGGGAAAATA